>JBPPNA010000260.1:0-7104 GCA_051306355.1 Acidimicrobiales bacterium
GGAAGCGGAAGTACCCGGTGGCCTTCTTGCCGACGGTGATCAGGTCGGTCTGGCGACCGGCCTCGTTGTCGGCGGCCATGCGGCGCTCGGCGCTGCGGATCACGGCGGAGTTGTAGCCGCCGGCCAGGCCGCGGTCGGCGGCCACCACGACGTAGGCCACGGTGGTGATCTCGTCGCGGGGGTTGAGCAGCGGGCTGTCGCCCGCGGCACCGGCGGCGGCCAGGTTGCGGATCACCTCGGTGATGCGCTCGCTGTAGGGACGGGCGGCCGCGACCCGCTGCTGGGCCTTGACGATGCGGCTGGCCGCGATGAGCTCCATCGCGCGCGTGATCTTCTTGGTCGACTGCACCGACTTGATCCGCCGGCGCAGGACGCGTTCCTGGCCTCCAGCCACGGCGCGGTCCTAGCCCTCGTCGGTCGACGTCGACGGCGAGAAGTCGTCGGCGAAGCCCTGCAGTGCGGCCTTCAGCGCGTCCTCGTCCTCGATGGCGCCGCTCGTGCGGATGCCGTTCAGCAGCTCGCTGTTGCGGGCCCGGAACGAGTCGAGCAGCTCGGCCTCGAAGCGCTGGACGTCGGGCACGGGCACGTTGTCGAGGTAGCCACGGGTGCCGGCGTAGAGCACCAGGACCTGCTCCTCGACGGCCAGCGGCGAGTTGAGGCCCTGCTTGAGCAGCTCGGTGAGGCGGTAGCCCCGGTCGAGGGTCGCCTGCGACACGGCATCGAGCTCGGAGCCGAAGGAGGCGAACGCCTGGAGCTCACGGAACTGGGCGAGGTCGCCCTTGAGCGTGCCGACGGCGGACTTCATCGCCTTGATCTGCGCGGCGCCACCCACCCGGGACACCGACTGGCCGACGTTGATGGCCGGGCGGATGCCCGACTTGAACAGGTCGTCTTCGAGGAAGACCTGGCCGTCGGTGATCGAGATCACGTTGGTGGGGATGTAGGCGGCGATGTCGCCCGCCTTGGTCTCGATGATCGGCAGGGCGGTCATCGAGCCGGCGCCGTTCTCGTCGGAGAGCTTGGCGGCGCGCTCGAGGAGGCGGGAGTGGAGGTAGAACACGTCGCCGGGATACGCCTCGCGCCCCGGTGGACGGCGCAGCAGCAACGACACCTGGCGGTAGGCCTCGGCCTGCTTCGAGAGGTCGTCGTACACCGCGAGGGCGTGCTCGCCGTTCTCCATCCAGTGCTGACCCATGGCGCAGCCGGCGTAGGGGGCGAGGTACTTGAAGGGCGCCGGGTCGGAACCGCCGGCCACGACCACGACGGTGTAGTCCATGGCGCCGTGCTCGGTGAGGGTGTTCACCGTCTGGGCGACCGTCGACTCCTTGAGCCCGATGGCCACGTACACGCACTTCACCCCGAGACCCTTCTGGTTCAGGATGGTGTCGATCGCGACCGTGGTCTTGCCGGTCTTGCGGTCGCCGATGATCAGCTCGCGCTGGCCCCGGCCGATGGGCGTCATCGAGTCGATGACCTTGATGCCGGTCTGCAAGGGCTCGTGCACCGGCTGGCGACCCATGATGCCCGGCGCCTGGATCTCCATGCGCCGGGTCGAGACATTCTGCAGCGGGCCTTTGCCGTCGACCGGCAGGCCGAGGGCGTCGACGACGCGACCGAGGAGCCCGTCGCCGCAGGGGACCGAGAGGATCCCACCCGTGGCGCGCACGGCCTGACCCTCACCGATGCTGGCGACCTCGCCGAGCACGACGGCGCCGATCGACTCCTCGTCGAGGTTGAGGGCGAGGCCCTTGGTGCCGTCCTCGAACTCGAGCAGCTCGTTGACCGCGCAGTTGGGCAGCCCCGTGACACGGGCGATGCCGTCCCCGACCTCGGCGACGCGGCCCACGGTGGCCTTGCCCACGGAGGGGTCGAAGCCCTCGAGGTTCTTGCGGATCGCGGCGGCGATGTCACCGGCGTTGATGTTGAGATCGGTCATGGTTGTCCTGATCTTGTCGGGTGGGATCTTTTCGTTCAGATGGCTTGCTTGAGCTGATCGAGACGGCGGCGGACCGATCCGTCGATCACGGTGTCGCCGATCTGGGCGACGAGACCTCCGAGCACGGACGGGTCGATGATCACGCGGACGTCGACCGGCACACCGACCGACGACGCCAGCGCAGTGGCGAGCCGTGTCTTCTGGTCGTCCGTGAGCTCGACCGCTGACCGCACGAGGGCGACCTGTTTGTCGCCGGCGGCGGCACCGAGGGCGACGAGCTCGTCGGCGATGGCGGTCAGGTCACGGCTGCGGCCGGCGCCGACCATCATCGACACGAGGGCGATGGTGATCTTCGAGGCCCGGCCCGAGAGCAGGTCCTCGATGATCTGTTGACGGCGCGCCGCGGGGATGCCGGGATCCGACAACGTGGACGCCAGCTCGTCGTTCCCGCCCAGGACGCGGGCCAGGGTGAAGATCTCGTCCTGCACCGTGGCCAGCTCGCCCTCGGCAGCCGCGATGGCCATGAGCGCCGCGGCGTAGGCGCTGTCGCGATCGGTCGCCATGGTCAGCTCGTGCTCCCGGACTGGGACCCGTTCGTGCCGGCACCGACTCGGTTGATGTAGTCCTCGATCAGCTGGGTCTGGGCGTTGCGGTCGAGGTTGGCGCCCACGACGGCCTCGGCGGCACCGATGGCGATCTCTGCCACCTCGCCACGGAGCTCGGCCATGGCCTGCCCCTTGGCGGCGTCGATGTCGGCCTGGGCCTGGGCCCGGGAGGCGGCCAGCTCGTCGTTGAGACGCGCCTGCTGATCCGACTTGAGCTTGTCGGCAGACTGACGTGCCTCTTCGATGATGCGACCCGACTCGGTCTTGGCGTCAGCCAGCTTGGCCTCGTACTCCGCCTTGACGGTCTCGGCATCGGTCTTGGCCCGCTCGGCGGCGTCGAGATCGCCCTGGATCTTGTCGGCGCGGTCGGCCATGGCCTTCTTCACCGCCGGGAAGCCGAACTTGGCCAGGAAGAGGAACACCACGGAAAAGCCGATGGCCCCCCAGATGATCTCGTTGATCTCGGGGAGCAGCGGGTTCGGCGCATCGAGGCAGTCCTCGTACTCGTCCTCGTAGGTCTCCTCGAGATCGTGGAACTCATCGCTCTCGGGATCGAGGCCTTCGGTCTCGGCCTCGAACTCCTCGAACTTCTCGGCCAGACAGCTACCAATGGTCTCCTCGACGGCGCCGGCAGGCGATGCCATCAAGAAGAGCAGCGAGCCGCCACCGAGCGCTGCCGCGAGCAGCAGACGGGTGATGCGGTGCATGAGTGTCCGTGTCCTTTCGATCAGTCGATCAGTCGATCAAGCCTGGGCGAGGAAGAAGACCACGAAGCCGATGAGGGCGAGCGCCTCGACGAAGGCGATGCCGAGGAACATGGTGGTGCGCACCATGCCGGCAGCCTCGGGCTGGCGGGCCATGGCCTGTACTGACTGGCCGACGAGGTAGCCGATGCCGATGCCGGGGCCGATGGCGCCGAGGCCGTAGGTGAGGGCGGCGAGGCCGGTGTCCGTCATGTGATTGGTGCCTTTCTGGTGACTTCCGGGTGACAGAAGTGTGGGAACTGGTGGGAAGGGATCAGTGGTCGGCGTGGAGCGATGAGCCGATGTAGACGCCGGTCAACAGGGCGAACACGTACGCCTGCAGGACGCTGACGAGGACCTCGAACCCCACGAAGAAGATGAGGGCGATGAGCGGGAGCGGGAGGAAGACGGCGTACCACTCGGTGACCACCAGGCTGGCGGTGAGGATGGCGAAGGTCACGAGCAGGATGTGGCCGGCGAGGAGGTTGGCGAAGAGTCGGACCATCAGCGAGAAGGGCCGGACGAGGAAGGTGGAGACGAACTCGATGGGCGCCACGAGGATGTAGAGCGCCGGCGGCACGCCCGGGGGGAAGAGGGCGTTCTTGAAGTAGCCGAGCGGGCCCTGCTTGATGATGCCGACGATGATGAAGACGAACCACACCGTCAGCGCGAGCAGCATCGGCAGCGCGATGCGGGCCGAGGCCGGCATCTGGATGATGGGGATGACCTCGAAGATGTTGGTGAAGAGGACGAAGAAGAAGATCGACATCAGGAAGGGCGTGTACTTGAGCCCGTCGGGGCCCATCGTCTGGAGGACGATGCCTTCCTCGACGAAGTTCACCGAGGACTCAGCGAGATTCTGCATGCCCGACGGCACCAGCGCGCCCTTGTTGCCGAGGACGAACAGTCCGACCGTCAGCAGGACGGCGAAGAAGTAGACGAGCACGACCTTGTTGATCGCGAACGCAGTGTCCTCGAACAGGAAGGCCGGCCACTGGACGATGTGGGTCAGGGGGGGGAACGCGATGCCGAAGATCGGCGACAGGAGGCTCACTGCTGCGGGCTCCGTTCAGGATGGTGGGGCTCAGGATGGACGGGCCCGGGCTTGAGGCCCGGGTGGGCGAGTGACGCGGACACGTACTTCAGTTCCCATGCCAGGAGGCCGAGGTGGGTGACCACGATGGTGCAACCGAGCGTGAGCAGGTGCACCCAGGCCAGGTCTCGGAGGAGGAACACGGCGCCGAAGAGCACGCTGATGCGCACCACGTAGCCGAACAGCGCCACACCCATGAGCAGGGCGAAGTTGATGCGCCCGGCCCACACGAGGCTGGCGGCGGCAGCCACGAAGTTGGCGAGCACCAGGGCGATGCCGACAGCGGCGCTGAGCGCACCGTCGATCCCTGCAGCCAGCGCACCGACGGCGAGGATGACCGGGACGACGGGCAGTGCTCGCCGGGCGATGTCGCGGACGATCTCGATCTCGGGCTCGATCATGTCCGCCGGGCGATCGGCGACGAAGAGGTCGGCGGAGGCCACGGTGCTCACGCGTCGGCCCCGGGGCGGCGTCTGGTCCACAGGTCGGTGGGCGGGTCGTCGGCGACGCCGAGTTCGGTGGCGCCGGTGCGGGGCGCCCAGCGACTGGAAGCCTCGTGGGACCGCATCTCGGCGTCGTAGCCGTACCAGAGCCGCACGAACGTGCCGACCACGCCGAAGAGACCGAGGGCGACCACGAAGACGGGCGAGGTTCCTGCGACGTGGTCGATACCCAACCCGAGCAACCCGAACAGCGCGGGCGTGACCACGAGCTCGAACGCTCGGGACATCCCGTCGCCGAACCCACGGTTCATCGCTCGCTTGTCGTTCAGGGAGAACACGGATCGACGGTCCCTTCAGAGCTGCTCGGCGGAGCCGCTTGTGAATGCGTTCGCAAACTAATGAGGAGGCGTGCGACCGCACAAATCCACTCCCCTGTGCCCGGCGAGGCAAGCTAGCGCACAGGACCGGCGACGCTCACTTCCCATCGGTGACCGTGCGATCCTTGCGGGCCCGGCGCTCGTCGCGCGCCGTCGGGTGGAGGATGGTGTAGAGCAACAGGGCGAGGGCGGCGATGCCGATCGGAAGGAGCCCGTCGTCGCTGTCGGTGTAGACGGGATAGAGGACCAGCCCGGAGAGCAGCGCCGTCCAGATCCAGAGGATGGCCACGCTCCGTCGCTGTCCGTGCCCGAGGTCCATGAGACGGTGGTGCAGGTGGCCCTTGTCGGCTTCGGTCACCCCGGTACGGTTCTTGGCCCGCCGCACGATGGCGAAGGCGGTGTCGAGGATCGGCACACCGAGGATGACCAGCGGGATGAACAGCGGGGCGAAGAAGAAGAAGGTCTGGCTGGACGAATCGGCGGTGGAGTTGCCGGCCACGGCGATGGATGCCGACGCCATGAGCAGCCCGAGGAGGAGGGCACCCCCATCGCCCATGAAGATCGAGGCGGGATGCGCGTTGAAGGGAAGGAACCCGGCGCACACCCCGGCGGTGGCGAGGGCGACGAGCGGGGCGATGTTGTCGGCCGGCAGCTGGGCCAGCTCCGGCGAGGCGAGCTGGTCGGCGAAGAGGAAGAGTGCGAAGGCGGCGATCCCCACGATGCCTGCGGCGAGGCCGTCGAGACCATCGATGAGGTTGATCGCCTGGCACATGCCCACCACCCAGAGCACCGTCACCAGTGCAGCCCAGTCCGGCGAGAGCGAGATGAGTCCGACCGGCGGAAACCGGAAGAGCAGGATGCTGACCCCGGCGAAGTTGATGATGCTGCCGGCCAGGACAGTGCCGGCCGTCTTCGCCGGGGCGGAGATCTCCCGTACGTCGTCGATGCCGCCCACCACGTAGACGATGACGGCGGCCACGACGACGCCGACGGGCACCGTCGGGGCGTCGAAGATCTGCTCGTAGCCGCCGAGGCGCCACGACACGGCGAACGCCGCCACGAAGCCGACCAGCATCGCCAGCCCACCGAGGGTGGGAGTCGGACGGTCGTGGACGCGCCGGTCGTCGGGCAGCGCGATGGCACCGATGCGCGCCGACAACCGTCCGGTGAGGGGGACGGAACCGGCCGTCACCAACGCTGCCGTCAGGAAGACGATGAGCGCATCCATCAGGCGCTGGGGACCGCGACCGGGAGCGGGAGCGGGATCGTGGCCGGGACCGGACTCAGGTCGGGTACGGCTCGAATTTGCCGCACAGCATCCGCACGTCGTCCTTGATGGCCCGGACCTCGGACTCGTCCTCGCGGTGGTCGAGCGTGCGAACGATCAGCTCGGCGATGTGGCCCATCTCGGTCTCGCCCATGCCCTGGGTGGTCACCGCCGGGGTGCCGATGCGCAGGCCCGATGTGATGTACGGCGGCCGGGGGTCGTCGGGCACCGTGTTCTCGTTGAGGGAGATGCCGGCGGCGTCGAGGGCGAGGCGGGCCTTCTTGCCGGAGAGCTCGGCGTCGTAGGAACGCAGGTCGACGAGCAGCAGGTGGTTGTCGGTTCCGCCGGAGACGAGCCGCAGACCCCGGGAGGCGAGTCCCTCGGCGAGGGCGGCGCAGTTGCGGACCACCTGGGCGGCGTAGTCGGCGAACTCCGGCGTGGCGGCCTCGGCGAAGGCGATGGCCTTGGCGGCGATGACGTGGTCCATCGGGCCACCTTGCAGACCGGGGAACATCGCCTTGTCGATGACGGGGGCGAGCTCCTCCGTGCAGAGGATGGCACCGCCGCGCGGACCACGCAGCGTCTTGTGGGTGGTGAAGGTGACGATGTCGGCCATCGGCACGGGCGACGGGTGCGCACC
>JBPPNA010000298.1:0-13999 GCA_051306355.1 Acidimicrobiales bacterium
GGGCGGAGGCCGCCCCTCCGGGCGCGGGGGGCGGACGACCTCGCCCTGGCCGACGGGACGCTGGCCGGGACCACCGGGGCGCGCCGGTCCGGGCCCCTGCCGACCGGGCCCCTCATGGGGGTAGTCGTCATATTCGTCATCGGGGGCCAGGCCCAACCAGACCATGGCCTTCTGGAACACCCCTGCCATCGAATTGCCTCCTCGGGATCCGTGGTCAGTCTCGCACGGCGGCGTCGGAACGGCGCGGACGGGTTCCGAACAGCGCCGTACCCAACCGAACCATGGTCGAGCCGGCGCGGACGGCGAGCTCGAGATCGGCGCTCATCCCCATCGAGGCATGGCGCAGGCCCAGGTCCGCCACCGTCGCCGCCACGCTGTCGAAGGCCCGTGCCGTGGCGGCGTCGTCGCCGTCCACGCCGATGGTCATGAGTCCGTCGACGACCAGACCGGCTTCCGTGGCCCGGGCCACGAGATCGCCGACCTCATCGGGCGGACACCCGGACTTCTGCGGTTCGGCGGTGGCGTTGACCTGGATGTGGATCGTGGCGCCCGGGGCACGTTTGGCCAACTCCCGCACGAGCGATGCCCGGTCGACGCTCTGCCAGCAGGCCACATGGTCCGCCAGGAGCCTGACCTTGTTCGACTGCAGCCCTCCGATGAAGTGCCAGGCGGGGGCGGGCGCCTCCCCCGCCAGCGCAGTGGCCTTCTCGATCAGCTCCTGAGCGTAGTTCTCGCCCAGGTCGGCCAGACCGGCGGCCAGCGCGGCGCGGGGGGCGCCGATCCCGAATCCCTTCGTCACGGCCAGCACCGAGACGCGCTCGGGATCTCCGCCGGCGCCGGCGATCCGGTCGCGCACCAGATCGAGCTTGCGGGCGACGGGGCTCGGGTCCACGGTCATGACAGGAGCGAGATCACTGCGGCGTGACGACCCTGATCGCCGCGAGCTCGGTGGGAGAAGTAGCGGTCCGGCTCGCACGCCGTGCAGCCGCCCACGTCGTCGACGGAGTCGATCGGGGCGCAACCCGCCAGCGCGGCCCGGACACCGGATGCGAGATCGAGCGCCGGAGTGTCCCAGGCGGTCGTGGAGCGGACGGCACCGCCGTAGCGGGCCGCGACGACGTCGAGGTCGTCGGGGCCGAACTCGTAGCAGCGAGCCCGGATGTGCGGTCCGACGACGGCACGGATGGACGTGGCGCCGATGTCGACCATGGCGTCGACGACGTGCTCGATCACCCCGGCGACCAGCCCCCGCCAGCCCACGTGAGCAGCGCCGATGACACCTGCCGTCGGGTCGTGGAGCACCACTGGCGCACAATCGGCGGTGTGGATGGCGAGGACGACCCCTGTCCGGTTGCTCACCGCACCGTCGGCTTCCGCGCCGGTGTGCTCACCGGGTTCGGTCACGGTCACGACGCGGGCACCGTGGACCTGGCGCAACCATGTCCATGCTCCCTGCCTGACCGCCTGGCGTCGCTCGGGCAGGGTGACCGGGTCTCCGTCGATGCGCAGATCGCCCTCGTGATCCCGACGTGTGAAGACGAACGTGGCCGTGTGCACCGGAGCGGGGCCCGAGACGACTGCCCCCGACTACTTGAGGAACGACGGGACGTCGAAGTCGTCGTCACCGTCGTCGCCGAAGAGGTCGTCGTCGTCGTTGAGCATGTCGGAGAGATCGTCGCCCCGGCCGCGGGCGTTGCCACGACCGGCGCCACCACCCTGGTGTCCCGCGCCGTCGCCGTCGAAGCGGTCGAAGCCGGCGGCGATGACGGTGACGCGCACCTCGTCGCCGAGATCGTCGTCGACGACGGTGCCGAAGATGATGTTGGCCTCCGGGTGGGCGACACCGTGGATGATCTCGGCGGCCTCGTTGACCTCGAACAGGCCGAGGTCGCTGCCGCCGGAGATGGTGAGCAGGATGCCGCGTGCACCGTCGATCGATGCCTCGAGGAGCGGGCTGGAGATGGCGTTCTTGGCCGCCTGCAGGGCGCGGCCCTCCCCGGAGGCGTAGCCGATGCCCATGAGGGCCGAACCCGCGTTGGACATGATCATCTTCACGTCGGCGAAGTCGGTGTTGATCAGGCCCGGGGTGGTGATGAGGTCGGTGATGCCCTGGACGCCCTGGAGGAGGACCTCGTCGGCCATCTTGAAGGCGTTCAGCATCGACGTCTTCTCGTTCGACACGGTGATGAGCCGGTCGTTGGGGATGACGATGAGGGTGTCGACCTTCTCCTTGAGCTTCTGGATGCCCTGTTCTGCCTGGGTGGAGCGACGGCGACCCTCGAACGCGAACGGGCGGGTGACCACACCGATCGTGAGGCTGCCCAGGCTCTTGGCGATCTCGGCCACGACGGCGGCGCCGCCGGTGCCGGTGCCGCCACCCTCACCGGCGGTGATGAAGACCATGTCGGCGCCCTTGAGCACCTCCTCGATCTCCTCGCGGTGCTCCTCGGACGCCTGCTTGCCGACCTCGGGGTCGGATCCGGCGCCGAGGCCCCGGGTGAGCTCACGGCCGATGTCGAGCTTGACGTCGGCATCGGACATGAGCAGGGCCTGGGCGTCGGTGTTCACCGCGATGAACTCGACCCCCTTGAGCCCGGCGTCGATCATCCGGTTGACGGCGTTGACGCCGCCACCCCCGATGCCGACGACCTTGATGACGGCCAGGTAGTTCTGCGGACTCGCAGCCATGGGACCGGTTACCTCCAACTTGGATGGAAACGCGAAGGGCCGGGCAGCACAGCGGCCGCCCGGCATGAAGATCGACTCGAGGTCGAGACTGCCTCGACCTCAACTGTTGGGTGAGACGCTAGGAGCCCGACGGCACCGGAGTCAACCGGGCAGGATCGTTCGGCAATCGGCACCGGTCTGCGTCTGAGGGTCAGCACGACGGGTTCCGGGTCAGGATCGGGTGGGTGGGCACCCGCAGGTCGACGGTGGCGACGCAGGTCAGATCGACCCGGGCGTGCACCGTGCGGAAGGCCTCGATCTTGACGTCGAGGTCGTCGGCGTCACCGAGATCGACCGTCCCGCCCCCGGCCAGATCGAAGGAGAGGGCGGGCTCGAGGCGCACCGCGACGACGGCACCACTCGGGTTCTCGCGCAACCGCTCCGCCACCGAGATGGCGGCGAGCAGTTCGGCGGGGACGACGCCGCCCGCTCGGGGGAC
Source organism: Acidimicrobiales bacterium (assembly GCA_051306355.1). Taxonomy (GTDB): domain Bacteria; phylum Actinomycetota; class Acidimicrobiia; order Acidimicrobiales; family Salinilacustritrichaceae; genus Salinilacustrithrix. The sequence continues at coordinate 3,167 of JBPPNA010000298.1, forward strand.
GTCGCTCGCCACGCCGTCGGGGACCACCACGTCGACGAACGGTGGGTCGGTGGGGACGTGGGCGGGGAAGCCGGTGGGGTCGCCGGCCTCGAGCACCCGCCCGGAACGGTCGACCAGGGCGCTCGACCCGCCGGCGGTGACCAGTGCGCTCGGGGTGCGTTCGACGACGTCGACGACCACCCGCCCGGGCAGTTGACGCGACACCGATGCCTCCTCGATCCAGGGCAGCGCCTCCACCGATCGAGCGGCCTCGTCGAGGTCGGTCAGGAACATCGGCGCGCCGTGGTCGATCGACGCTGCCTCGGCGATGGTGGCGGGATCGAGGCTCTGCGTGCCGAGGACCGCGATCTCGTCGACGTCGAGAACCGGGCTCTCGAACACCACCACGACGGCCAGGGCCACGGCGGCGAGGGCGGTGAGCAGGACGAGACGGCGCAGGCGCCGGCGGCCGGCCTGTTTGCGGACCGCGATCCTGCGGGCCCGGAACCGGGGGTCGACGACCACGCGCCCCACGTCGGGCACCGATGGTGAGGTCATCACCGGGCCCTCACGCAAAGACCCCGGTGTCGAACCCGACCATCACGGTCTCGGGGTGGAGCCGGATCCCACTGTGTGCCTCGACGGCGTCGCGAACCTCGACCATGAGGGCGAAGACGTCGTCGGCCGATCCTCCCGGTCCGGCCTGGATGAAGTTGGCGTGCTTGGGCGACACCTCGGCCGTGCCCCGCCGTCGGCCCCGGCAGCCGGCGGCGTCGATGAGCCGGCCTGCGCTGTCGCCGGGAGGATTGGTGAACACGGAGCCGGCGTTCTGTCCGCCGGGTTGGTTGGTCCGGCGCCACTGGACGATCTCGGAGAGCAGTACCTCGGAGGCCGCCTGGTCGCCCGGACGCAGGCCCAGTGTGGCCTCGGTGACCAGGCTGTGCGGACCGATTGCGGACCGGCGGTATCCGAGGTCGAGGGCAGCGGCGGGCACGGCTCCATCCTTCCCGCTGCGCAGGTCGAACACGCGGACCCCCACCAGCGACTCGGCCATGTCCGAACCGTGACCGCCGGCGTTCATCCGGACCGCCCCGCCGATGGATCCCGGGACGCCGACGGCCCACTCGAAACCGGACAGACCGGCCTTCACGGTGCGTCGGGCCACGACGGGAAGCAGGGCGGCGCCACCGGCACGGACCGTGTCGCCGTCGATCTCCACCTCGCCGAAGGTCGGCCCCAGCCGGATGGCCACGCCGGGGAAGCCACGGTCGGCGACGAGGAGGTTCGAACCGTTGCCGACGACGAGCACCTCGATGCCCGTCTCGGAGACGGCGGCGGCGAGGAGGCCCAGGTCAGCAGCATCGTCGACCTCCAGGAAGAGCGCGGCGGAACCGCCGGCTCGGTAGGTGGTGAACGGGGTCAAGAGCTCGTCCGCGCTGGCGCGGTCGCCGAGCACGGCCGCGGCTGCAGCGATGACATCGGGCGTGCTCATCCCGCGTCTCCCCGCTCGTCCAGACGAGCCAGGACCGCATCGGGCACGCGGGTGAGGTCGCCGGCGTTCAGCGTCAGGCAGCAGTCGCCTGGGCGCAGGACGTCGACGAGCCAGTCGGTGGCGGAGTCGAGGTCGGCGAGGAACGTTGCATCGACCTCGGGGTGGGCGGCGACGACGGCGTCGAGCACCAACCGTCCGGACACCCCGGCGATGGGCTCCTCGCCGGCGGCATAGAGCTCGGTGACGCCGAGCACGTCCGCACCCACGAAGGCGTCGGCGAACGTGGCCGCCAGGTCACGGGTGCGGGTGAAGCGGTGGGGCTGGAACACGCACACGATCCGCTCGAACGGCCCGGACCGGGCGGCGGAAACGGCCGCCATGACCTCGGTGGGCAGGTGGTCGTAGGAGTCCACGAACGTGACCCCGGCGGCCGTGCCGCGAACCTCGAACCGGCGGGCCACCCCCCGGAAGGCGGCCAGGGCGGCGGCGGCGGCTCCGAGGTCGACACCGACCTCGACGGCAGCGGCGATCGCTGCACCCGCATTGCCGGCATTGTGCCCGCCCGGGGCCGCAGGCACCGTCACTCGTGCGCTGCTTCCTGCGACGACCCCCGTACGGACGGTGTGGGTATAGGCCACCCCGATGCCGGCGGGTTCGATGTCGGTGAGGTGGTGATCGGCGGCCGGATCCGTGCCGTAGGTGAGAGGCCGGGCGGCCACATCGACCAGCGCGGCGGCACCGGGGTCGTCGAGGCAGAGCACCGCAGCCCCCGGAAGACAGGCCACGAACCGCCGGAAGCCGTCGACGAGGGCGGCCTCGCTCCCCCAGTACGAGAGGTGATCGGGCTCCAGGTTGGTCACGATGCCGTGCATCGCACCCAGGCGGAGGAACGTGCCATCCGACTCGTCGGCCTCGATCACCAGCTCGGAGCCGGTGCCCCAGTCGGCGTTGGCGCCGAGGCCCGTCACGCGGGTGCCGACGAGGTACCCGGCCCCGGAACCGGCCCCCCGCAGGATCGTGGCCAGCATGGCCGAGGTCGTGGACTTGCCGTGCGTACCGGCCACGGCGATCACCGTGCGGAGCGCACAGATGGCCTCGAGCACGTCGCCACGATGGGCCACGGGTACCCCGGCGGCGGCCGCTGCGACGAGGTCCGGGTGGTCCGGAGGCGTGGCGGTGGACGTGACGATCACCTCCGCGATCGATGCACCCGCATGGTCGGGACCGACCCGCACGTCGACGCCGAGGGTCCGGAGTGGACCCAGGAAGGGCGTCTCGTTGTCGTCGACGCCGCTGATGCGATGGCCCATCTGGGCCAGCACGGTGGCGATGGCGCTCATGCCCGCTCCCCCGACGTTGACCACGTGGATCCGCCGCGTGGTGGTGAGCGCCGGTACCACCACGGGTTCCCGGCGTTCAGCCACGTCCGTACCGCTCCACCAGCTCGGCCACCCGGGTGGCGGCGTCCGGTGCACGCAGGGACCGGATGCTCGCCGACATGGCCGCCAACCGGTCCGGGTCGGCGAGGAGCGCGTCGACCTCGGTGGCGAGCCGGGCCGCGTCGAGTTCGTCGTCGCGCACCACCACCGCGCCGCCGACCGCGGCGAGGCGCTCGGCGTTGGCGACCTGCTGTCCGCCGGTGGTCACGAGCGACGGCACGATGACGGCCGGGCACCCGGTGGCCGCCAGCTCGAAGCAGGTGCCGGAACCGGCCCGGCAGACGACGAGGTCGGCACGAGCCAGCTGGCCGGGCATGTCGTCCTCGTACTCCACGGCCACGTAGTCGAGGGCGCCCGTGTCGGTGGGACGGTCGAGCTCGGGCCAGTCGCGACGGCCCACGACGTGGTGGACGGCGAGGTCGTCGCGGTGGCGCCACCGCTCCACGGCGCCGAGTGTGGCCCGGTTGATCGACAGAGCACCGAGCGAGCCGCCGAAGACGAGGAGCTGTCGACGTCCGTCGGGACGGGGTGTGCGCGGGAGGTCGAACAGCTCGGCCCGGACCGGGTTGCCCACCACCTCGGCGTCGGCCAGCGGGGTGTCGGGGAACGACACGGCGTTGGCGGCTGCGAACCGCGACAGGAGGCGGTTGGCCGCCCCGGGAACGGCGTTCTGCTCGTGCACGACCAGCGGGACCCTCCAGACCACGGCACCGAGACCGCACGCGACGCTGGCGTAGCCACCCACTGCGACGATGGCACCGGGACGGTGGCGGCGGACGAGACCGACCGCCGCCACGAAGGCTCGCAGCAGTCCGACGACCGCGCCCACGTTGTCGATCATCGTGGCGGGCGTCAAGCGACGGGCGATTCCCCGACCCGGCAGCAGGGTGAGCCCGAACCCCGCTTCCGGGACGAGCCGGGCCTCCAACCCACGACTCGACCCCACGAGGTGCACGTCGTGACCGCGCTCGCGCAGGGCGGTGGCGATGGCGAGCGCGGGGAGGACGTGTCCGGCCGTGCCGCCTCCCGTGACCAGGACCTTCATCGCCGGCGGGCGGCGTTGTCCGCCCGGCGCGCCGCGATGCGGGCGCGGACGGGCTGCGCCGGCGTGGTGCCGTGCAGGGCGATGTTCACCAGGACGCCGGCCGCCAGCATGGTGGTCAGCAGGGACGATCCGCCGAAGCTCACGAAGGGCAGCGGGACGCCCGTGATGGGCAGCAACCCGAGGACGGCGCCCACGTTCACGAAGGCCTGCACGGCGAACCACGCCGTCACGCCGATGGCCACCATCGTCCCGAAGGTGTCGCTGGCCCCGGAAGCGATGGTGAGCCCGCACCAGATCATCGCCGCAAAGATGGCGACGACCATGAGCGAGCCGATCAGGCCCAACTCCTCGCCGATGATGGCGAAGACGAAGTCGGTGTGGGCTTCGGGGAGGAAGCCCCACTTGGCCCGGCTGGCGCCGAGGCCGGTGCCCGACACGCCACCGGAAGCCACCCCGATGAGCGACTGGATGGTCTGGTAGCCGGTGTCGCCGGCGTCCTCCCACGGGTTGAGGAAGGCGGTGATGCGGGCCCGCCGGTAGTCCTCGGCCAGGGCGAACACGGTGACGAGGGCGGCGCCGGCGGTCACCAGGAGCGCCAGCACACGCAGGTGGAGACCGGCGTACATGAGCATGCAGCCCACGATCGAGCTCACCACGATGGTGGTGCCGAGGTTGGGTTGGAGCATCAGCAAGCCGGCGACGATTCCGAGGACGACGAGCACCGGCCGGAGCACGACCCGCACGTCGGTGATGCGGTGCCCCTCGCGAGCCACCAGCGCGGCCACGAAGACGATCATGGCGAACTTCGCCGGCTCGGCCGGCTGGATCTGGAAGCTCCCGAAGCCGATCCAGCGCTGCGCGCCGTTGGCGCTGACACCGAGGCCCGGGATGAGCACGGCCACCAGCATGGCGATGCAGCCGATCACGAGGAGCGGGACGAGCGATGCCCACCGCCGGTAGTCGACCCGGGTGCCGACGAAGAGCACCACGAGGCCCGCGGCCAGCCAGGCGCACTGCCGGAAGAAGATGGCGAACGACGACCCCCCCAGCTCCAGCGCGGCCACCGACGACGCCGACAGGATCATCACCGAGCCGATGAGACTCAGCACCACGACGAGCACGATCATCGTCACACCGAGTGCGGTGTGGGGGGTGCGTCGTCGGGCGGACGGAGCGGTCGCGGACGAGGCGGGTTCGGCGACGAGGCGCAGGCGCTTGCGTGCGTGCCTCGACGTGAACGGGGACCGGATGGAGAAGTCGCTCATGGGTGCTCCCGGAGGGCGGTCACGCAGGCGACGAAGTCGTCACCGCGAGCGGAGTAGTCGGCGTACCAGTCGAAGGACGCGCACGCCGGCGACAGCAGGACGGCGTCACCGGCTCGGGCCAGGCGGCGGGCGGTGGCCACGGCCTCGGCCATCGAGTGGGCCTGCTCCACGGGCCGGACGCCGCAGAAGGCGGCTTCGACCTCGTCGGCGGATTCGCCGATGGCGACCACGGCGCGCAGGTGGGGCGCACCATCGGCGAGCTCGGCCAGGTCGAGGCCCTTGTTGCGCCCGCCGGCGATCAGCACGACCGAATCGAAGCCGCGGACCGCCGCCAGCGTGGCGTGCGGGACGGTGGCCTTCGAGTCGTCGTAGTAGGCCACGTCGTCGACGGTGGCGACCAACGACACCCGGTGCGGGAGGGGCCCGAAGGACCGGAGGGCATCGGCGATGACGTCGTCGGGGACCCCTGCGGCCGCAGCCGACGCCGATGCAGCCAGCGCGTTGGCGAGATCATGCGGGAGTGAACGGGGGAGGTCGGCGATCGCGACGATGGCCCCGCGTGGCCCCACGAGGTGGGCCCCATCGCGCCGGTAGGCGGCATCCGAGCGGGTGAGCGAGAAACCGACGGTCTGGCCGGGTGCAGCCGCGAGGTGCCGGGCGACCACCTCGTCGTCCAGGTTTCCGACGGCGGTGTCGGCGTTGCCCTGGGCAGCCCAGATCCGGGCCTTGGCCCGCTCGTAGTGGTCGTGGGTGGCGTGCACGTCGAGGTGATCGGGGGCCAGGTTGAGCCAGGTCCCGATCCTGGGCGCCCAGCCGTGGGTCCTGCCCAACCGGAACGACGACGCCTCCACCACGAACCACTCCGGGGTGGGGTCGTCGATGGCGGCGACGAGGGGCAGGTCGTTGTTCCCGGCGTCGGTGCAGGCGATGCCGTTGGCCCGCAACATGGCCGTGACCATCGCGGTCACCGTGGTCTTCCCGTCGGTGCCGGTGATGGCCACGATCGGACGATCATCCCAGCGGGCGGCCAGGTCGAACTCGGTGAAGACGGGAACGTCGGCCTCGTCGGCGAAGCCGAAGACCGGGTGGTGATCGGGCAGGCCCGGGGCCGGGACCACCGCCCCGGAGGCAACGACGAGGGCATGGAGCGCTGCGGTGTCGGGTGCCTCCACCAGCTCCAGGCCGAGTGCGCCTGCGGCGGTGCGGGCCTGGTCCCCTGGTCGGTCATCGACCACCAGCACCTGGTGGTCACGCGCCACGAGCGCGGCGGCGACCGCCCGGTTGGTGGCGCCGAACCCGACCAGAAGCACGGCTTCGGGCAGCACGGGTCCGGATCCGGCGCTCATCCGATGGCTCCGGTGCCGATGAAGTCGGCGTAGAAGAGCCCGAGGGCCAGGGCGGTGCCGAGGCCGGCCAGGATCCAGAACCGGACGATGACGGTCGTTTCCGGCCAGCCACCGAGCTCGAAGTGGTGGTGGATCGGGGCCATGCGGAAGACGCGCTTGCCGGTGAGCTTGAACCGGCCGACCTGCACCATGACGGAGAGGGTCTCGAGCACGAACAGGCTGCCGATCACGGGCAGGAGGAGCTGGGTGTTGGTGGTCAGGGCGAGGGTGGCGAGCGCAGCACCGATGGCGAGCGACCCGGTGTCGCCCATGAAGATGCGGGCCGGGTTGGCGTTCCACCACAGGAATCCGGTGACCCCGCCGAGCATGGCAGCGGCGATCACGGCCAGGTCGAGGGCGTGCTCCACGTCGTACACGTCGGGATGGCGGAAGGCCCAGAACGCCACGAACACGAACGAGATGAAGGCGAAGATCGACGATCCCGCCGCCAACCCGTCGAGGCCATCGGTGAGGTTCACCGCGTTGGTGGTCGCCGCGATCAGCACCACGGCCCAGATGGCCCAGATGGGGTTCGACAGGTCGATGCCCGGGACGTCGAACCGGGTGAAGGAGATGGTGGTGTGGACCTCGGTGAGCGTGAGCGTGGCCACCGCGAACCCGATCGCCACGACGAGGAGGCCGAGCATCTTGGCCCGGCTGGAGAGGCCGAGGTTGCGCTCGCGGCTGACCTTGATCCAGTCGTCGAGGGCACCCACGGCGGCCGCCCCGGCGATGGTACCCATCACGATCAGTCCGGTGCGGGTGAAGACCAGGCCGGAGCGGACGTGCGCGGCGGCGTAGCCGACCAGCGCCGCGACCACGACGGCGACGCCACCCATCGTGGGCGTGCCCGCCTTGGTCACGTGTCCCTCGGGACCGTCCTCCTGGATGGGCTGGCCCACGTGGTGGGTGGTGAGCCAGTCGATGAGGTACCGGGTGCCGAGGAGCGACACGACGAGCGAGACGCCGCCGGCGAGGAGGAGCGGGATCACGAGCCGCGCACCGCCCGCGCCGCTTCTCGTGCCACCATCCGGTCGTCGAAGGGCACGGTCTCGTCGGCGAAGGTCTGCGTCGTCTCGTGCCCCTTGCCTGCGATCACCACCACGTCATGCTTCCGCGCTGCGCGCGCAGCGTGGTGGATGGCCTCCCGTCGGTCGGCCCGCACCAGCAGCGCACCGGCGGCCTCGCTCGCGGTCCGGTCGTCCGGCGGGATGCCGTCGAGGATCTCGGCGATGATCGCATCGGGATCCTCCGAGCGGGGGTTGTCGGAGGTCACGATCACGACATCGGCGGCGGCCGCCGCGATCCGCCCCATCGCGGGGCGCTTCTCACGGTCCTTGTCGCCACCGCAGCCGAACACCACCAACACCCGTCCGTCGGCGGTGTCGGCCAGCTCCCGGGCGGCTTCGAGGACGATCTCGAGTGCGTCCGGGGTGTGGGCGTAGTCGACCGCCACCGTGAAATCCTGGCCGGCGTCGACCAGCTCGAAGCGACCGCGCACCGACCCGACCCCGGCGAGACCGGTCGTGATGGTGGCGACGTCGATCCCCAACCACTCGGCGATGGTGGCCGCGCACAGGGCGTTGGCGACGTTGTGCCGCCCGGTCATCGGGAGCTCGATCCGTTGCTCCCGCCAGACGAACGACACGCCACCGGGCCGAGGCGACAGGTCCGATGCGTCGGCCAGGGAGAACCCTCGCGTCTCGACCCGGGCGGCGTCGATGAGCCGGGCACCCCACGCGTCGTCCGACCGGACGACGGCCCGGGAGGTCCGCTCGGGTTCGAACAGGCGGGCCTTGGCGGCGAAGTAGTGGTCGATGTCGACGTGCAGATCCAGATGGTCGTGGCCGAGCATCGTGAAGCCCGTGGCGGCGAACCACGTTCCGTCGACGCGGCCCATCGCCAGCGCGTGCGACGAGACCTCCATGGCCACGGCGTCGACGCCGTCGTCGCGCCAGGTCGCCAGCTGGGCCTGGAGCTCCGGGGCATCGGGCGTGGTGGGCGGTCCACCGGGCATCGAGGTGAGCGTGCCGATCACCTCACACCGCAGGTCTGCGGCCTCGAAGATCGCCCGTAGGAGGCTCACGGTGGTGGTCTTGCCGTTGGTGCCGGTGATGCCCACGACGGTCATGGCTCGACTCGGGTCATCGAAGAAGCAGGCTGCCAGCGGGCCCATGGCGGCCCGCACCGACGGAACCACCACCTGGGGCACGGAAACGGGGAGGCGGCGCTCGACCAGGAGCGCAGATGCGCCGGCGGCGACCACCTGCTCGGCGAGGTCGTGCCCGTCGATGCGACTGCCGGGGACGCAGCAGAAGAGGGCCCCGGCGATCACCTTGCCGGCGTGGTGGACCACCCCGGCTATGTCTGCGTCCCCGTGTCGTTCGTACGCGATGCCGGCGGCGCTCAGGCCCTCCGCGGCGGTCGACAGCAGCATCACTCGCCGGCGGGGGCGGTCACCAGCGACGAACCGGTGGACACCACGGGCGGGATGCGGAAGCGGCTGAGGGCGAAGCGGGCCAGGTCGGCGAAGACCGGCGCCGCAGCGCTGCCGCCGTAGATGGTGGCGGTGGGTTCGTCGATCACCACGATGATGGAGAGCTCAGGGTCTTCGGCTGGGACCATGCCCGTGAAGGCTGCCATGTAGTGGTAGTTGCCGGCCCGATCCTCATAGGTCCCGGTGTCCTGGGGCTTGCGGGCGGTGCCCGTCTTGCCGCCCACCGAGTAGCCCGGGACCTGTGCCCGGGTGCCCGTCCCGGCTTCGACCGCCTCGACCAGCATGGCCCGCACCTGTGCTGCCGTCTCCGCCGAGACGACCCGGCGAGCGTCGGCGCTCCTGATCTGGGTGCGGGTGCCGTCGGGAGCGACGGTGGCGTCGACGAGGCGCGGCGCCACGTACACGCCGTCGTTGGCGATCACGTTGTAGGCGCTGAGCATCTGCATGGCCGTGACGGCGATGCCCTGGCCGATGGGGATGGAGCCGATCGATGTGCCGGACCACTTGTCGGTGTCGAGCAGGATCCCGCCCGACTCGTTCGGGAAGTCGAGCGAGGACGTGGTCCCGAATCCGAAGGATCGCAGGTACTGGTCGATCCGCTCCTTGCCCAGCTCCTGGCCGAGCATGATGGTGCCGACATTGGACGACTTGGCCAGGATGTCGGTGACGGTCATCGGCGCCGTGGGGTGCTCGTGGTCGTCGGAGAACTGGTGGTCGGAGACCTGGTAGCGGTCGGGCACGACCCGGGTGCTGTCCGGTTCCACCAGTCCTTCCTCGAGGGCGGCGGCGATGGTGATCACCTTGTTGACCGACCCGGGTTCGAACACGTCGATCACGGCCCGGTTCGCGCCGGCGGTGATGATCTCCTCGTCGGCGTTGCGGGTGATGTTGGCCAGGGCGAGGATCTCACCGTCGGCGGGACGGCTGACCGCGATCATGCCGCCCTTCGCGCCGAGCTCGTCGACCTGTTCGGCGAGGACGCGTTCGGCCTCGTACTGCAGGCTGCGGTCCAAGGTGAGCACGACGTCCGAGCCGGGCTGGGCCTGGACCCGCGTCTCGCCCGCCGCAGCGATGGTGCCGCCGTCGCGGGCCCGCTCGTAGCGCAGCTCGCCCGGCGTCCCGGTGAGGACGTCGTCGTAGATCAGCTCGACACCGGTCGAACCGGTCTGGTCGTCGGCCACGGTCCCGATGATCGATCGGGCCAGGTTCTCCGACGGGGTGAACCGGGCCGGCTCCTCGTGGAGGTGGATGCCCCGCAGGTCGAGCTCGACGATGCGACCCGCCAGCTCGTCGTCGATGCGGCGAGTCAGGTAGACGAACTGGGTGTCCCGGGAGAGGTCGGCGGTGAGGGCGTCCACGTGGACCCCGAGCAGCGGCGCCAGGGCACGCGCCGTGGCGAGCGGGTCCTCGATCTGGCTCGGGTCGGCGAAGACGCTCGGGCGCTGCACCGACAGGGCGAGGTCGTGTCCGGCCCGGTCGAGGATGCGGCCACGGTTGGCCTCCAGGCGCACGGTGCGGAGCCGCTGCTCCTCACCCGCGGCCACGAAGCGGTCGGGCTCCACGACCTGGACCTCGATCAGCTTGCCGACCACGGCGAGCAGGAGCATGGCGAGGGCTGCCTTCAAGACGAAGCTGCGACGCTCGAGCCGACCCGGCCGCGCCGGACGGCGGGGTGGCGGCGGCGTGCGGCGTGCCCCCCGGGGAGGGCGGACCGGACGTTCCGTCTCGGAG
>JBPPNA010000305.1:0-15880 GCA_051306355.1 Acidimicrobiales bacterium
TTCGACCTGCCCCGCCGTCTCCAGATCGAGTTCTCCCGCACCATCCAGGGCGTGGTCGAGGACACCGGCACGGAGATCACCCCGTCGGCGATGTGGACGCAGTTCGAGGGCCGCTACCTCTCCGGCAGCTCGATCGAGCTGCGCACCTACGAGCTCCGCACCAGCGAGTCCGGGGCCGAGATCACCGCCCAGGTCGACACCCCCGACGGGGCCCGCACGGTGACCGGGAAGGGGAATGGTCCCGTGTCGGCCTTCGTGCACGGCCTGGCCGAGGAGTTCGGCATCGAGCTCGACGTCCTCGACTACAGCGAGCACGCCATCGGGGCCGGCGCCGACACCCAGGCCGTCGCCTACGTCGAGACCCAGGGCGCCGACGGCGGGGTCCGGTGGGGAGTGGGGGTCCACGACAGCATCGTGGCCGCCTCCCTGCGCGCCGTCCTGTCGGCGCTCGGTCATTGATGCGCCGTCTCCTCCTCGTCCCGCTGTTGATCCTGCTGACCCTGGCGGCGTGCGGGGACGACGACGGATCATCCGACGCCGGATCCATCGACGGGGGCGAGACGTCCGAAGCGCTCGAGCCCTACGTCGGCGCCCTGGCGGAGAGCCTGGCCACCGAGGACATCGCCGACGACCTGTCCTTCGCCGGCGACGAGGCGCGCTGCGTGTCGGTCGAGGCAGCCGAGGTCATCGGCATCGAGCGGCTCGATGCAGTGGGTGAACCAGACGTCGTCACCGACGCGACCGAGACCGACCTGTCCGTGTTCGAGCTCACCCAGGGCGAGCTCGACCGGATCTCCGCCTCCTTCCTCGACTGCGTCGACGACGCCGAACAGCTCCTGCGGGAGACGTTCCTCGACGGGGCGCAGGTCGACGGCGAGCAGGCCCAGTGCGTCGCCGAGCTCGTCGACCGTGACCTGCTGATCCGCATCCTGTCAGCCGGATTCGGCGGGCAGGATCCCGAGACGGCCCTCGGCGACATCCAGGACGACTTCCTGGCCTGCCTCTGACCGTGGGGACGTCCGTGACCTCCCTGGCCGTCGGCGACGACCCGTCGTCGTGGCGCGAAGCTGGATTCACAATCGAGGACGGAGCGTGCTTCCTGGGCGATGTGCGCCTCCGCTTCGACGGAGACGGGCCGGGTATCTCGGGGTGGACGATCTTCCACCCGGACCAACCGGTCGGAGCCCGTTCGATCGACGGGCTGCCCACCGACGTGGTCCACGAGCCGCCCGCGCCGCCCGCAGAGCTCACCCATCCCAACGGCACCACCGGGTTCGATCACCTCGTGGTGTCGACATCCGACCTCGACCGGACCACGGCGGCGTTGGCGTCCATCGGCGTGGAGCCCCGCCGCACCCGGGACACCACGGCGGGCGGCGCCCCGTTGCGTCAGCGCTTCTTCCGGATGGGGACCATCATCGAGTTGATCGGCCCGCCCGAGCCCGACGGCAGCGCCCGTCCGGCCGCGTTCTGGGGAATCGCCCTGGTGTCCGGCGACATCGATGCGACCGCAGCCACGCTGGGCGACCGGTTGGGACCGGTCAACGACGCCGTGCAACCGGGCCGCCGAATCGCCACCCTGCGCACGAGGGAACTCGGGATCTCGGTGCCGGTCGCGTTCATGACGCCGCACCATCACTGAAGGGCCCGTTGCTGGGGGCCGGAGCGCTCAGGCGTCGCGCCGGAGGCGGCTCTCGAAGAAGCAGTAGATCCCGTAGGTGAAGAAGCCCACGGCCGAGGCATAGAGGATCCACGTCCCCCAGGACTCCTCGGCGACCCGACGCAACGAACCGGACAGGCCTTGCGCCTCACCACGGTCGTAGGTCAGTCCGGCCTGGGCGAAGAAGTAGCCGACGAGGAGATACGCCACGGATCGCAGCCCGTAGCCCACCCGACCGAACCGGACCGCGAGAGAGTCCTCGCCGACGCGCAGGCGCTGGGAGAATCGAGCGTCGACGGCGTGCACCATGACGAGGTGCACGGCGAGGGCCATGATGCCCAGCCCGATCACGAACACCAGCCAGCGACCCATCGGCAGGTCGAACACGGTGTCGGTCGCCTGATCGCTTCCGCTCTGTCCGTCGCCCGAGCCACCTCCGGCGTCCGAGCCGGACAGCGCGGTCGTGACGCACACGACGGCGAGGCCCGCGTACAGGACGGCCTTGCCGGCGAAACCCACGCGATGGAGGGCATCGTCCTCGTCGACCGGGTCACCGGCAACGGCCTCGATGCCACTCCAGAGCGCGAGCGCCGCGAGGCTGGCGGCCAGGATCCACAGCGTGAGCGTGCCGTAGGGCTGATCGGCGATCCACCGGACCGCGCCAGACGAGCTGGCGTCCTCACCGTTGCCCGAACCGGCGGCCAGGCGCCAGATCGAGTACCCGATCACGAGGTGGAGGATGCCCTTGCCGACCAAGCCGAACCGGGCGAGGGGATCACGCCAGTGGCGGTCGGCGGACGGGGTCCGGTTCGTCTGGCGGAACTGCACGCTCACGCGCGGGTCAGCCCTGGTCGGTCTTCTCGTCCGCGCCATGGCGGGCGAGCGCGCTCACCAGCCAGTCGCGCTGACGGTCGATCGGTCGTTCGATGCCGGCCGCCTCGGCCCGCTCGGCGAGCTGCGCATCGGAGAGCTCCGACAGCTCCTGTTCGCGACTGTGGAGATCGCGCATCGAGTCGCGCTCGACGGTCCCGCGCCACGCGCCGGTGGCCTTGCCCCGGGCCTCGACGAAGTCCTTGAACCGGTCGAGGTCCTTCTTCGAGCGGTCGTTGACGAAGCCCCCCCAGTCGGCCACGTGCTCGAGGAAACCATCCGGATCCATTTCCATCTGGAGGACGACCTTGGTGCGGTCGTCGGACAGGGCATGGAACGTGACGACGCCGGCGTGGTTGGTACCGTCGTGGGCCACCCATGCGACCCGCTGGTCCGGGGTCTGTTCGGTGATCTCGGCCTTCCAGGTCCGCTTGACGCCGGCGATCTTGGCCGTCCACTCGTTGTGGGTGTCGTCCAGCTGGCGCACGTCCCTGATGTGTTTCATGAAGAGGGGGAAGTCCTCGAACTGGGTCCACTGGTCATAGACGGTGCGCACTGGCAGGTCGATCTCGATCTCGTTCATCATGATGAGCTCCTCGGGGGCGTCGGGCTGGAACCCTCGGTCACTACCCGGAACTCGTCAGTGACAGTCAGCGGCGCAGATGTCAGCGTCGCAGCAGGACGTCGATCCGTCGTCCGGCGACAGTGACGCCCACGGCCACCAGCACCGCCAGGTAGGCGGCGTGGCCGAGGAGTCCGAGGTGCACCTCGCCCGTGGTGAGCGCTCGGCAGAGCGCGACGCCTTGGTACAGGGGCGTGAAGCGCACCACGGCCGCGACGCCGGCGGGATACTGGTCGAGCGGGAAGAACGTGGCCGAGAACAGGAACATCGGGGTGATGGCCAGGTTGACGAAGTCGAAGTCGAGGAAGGAACGCATGAACGTCGACGCCGCCAGTCCGATCGACGCGAACGCAGCGCCGATGAGGATCGTCACCGGGAGGGCGAGGACCGCCCACCACGACTCGGTCAGACCGAACAACGCCATCGTCACCAGGAACGCAGCGGAGTAGAAGGTGCCTCGTAGCAGCGCCCAGGCGACCTCACCCAGCGCCACGTCGTTGGGCTCGAGCGGCGTGGCCAGAACGGCGTCGTAGAGCTTGGCGTACTTGAGGCGGATGAAGAAGTTGAAGGTGGTGTCGAACACGGCACCGTTCATGGCGGCAGTGGCGAGCATCCCGCTGGCGACGAAGGTCTCGTACGGGATGGCTCGCCCGGCGTACGCCACGTCGCCGACCAGGGCGCCGACGCCGATGCCGATGGACAGGAGGTAGAAGAACGGCTCGAGCAGACCGGTGACCAGCACCGGCCATGCCCGGGCGTAGCCGACCACGTTGCGCTCGGTCATCCGTAGGAAGCGCGCCGTGAGGATCACGGCGTGAGTCTGCGTGTGAACCCACGCACACCGAAAGGCACCGCGACGGCGAGGAGGACAGCGAGGACGGCGATGTGGCCGAGGGTGGCGAGATCGACACCGCCGGCGGTCGCGTCCCGGGCCGCCTCCACGGCATGAAACAGCGGCGACAGCCACACGAGGGGCTGCACCAGTTCCGGCAGTTGCCCCACGGGGAAGAACGTCCCGGAGAACAGGAACAGCGGGATGACCCCGAGGCGCATGATGATCGGGAACGTGGAGTCGCTCTCCTGGCGCACGGAGTAGGCGGCGAGCGCCGCGCTGCTCAGCATGGCCAGCACCACGGTGGGCACGAGCGCCAGCGGGGCCAGTGCCGATGGGACGCCGCCGAGGATCGCAGCGATGCCGAGGAACGGGATGGCGGCCACCAGTGCCCGTACCCCGGTCGACAACACCAGACCGCCGTACACGTCACCGGGGCCCATGGCGGTGGCGACCATCGAGTTGAACTGTCCCATCCACTTGACGCCGCCCATCACGCCCCAGAGCGACTCGCCGGCCGCACTGAGCAGCGCCGAGGCCGCCAGTAGCCCGGGGGCGACGAACACGAGGTAGTCGAAGCCGCCGGCGTCGGTGCCCGACTCGTCGACCAGATTTCCGAGGCCGAGACCCATGGCGCCGAGGAACAACATGGGCTGGACGAACGCGGTGAAGGCGTTGCCCCGCCACGTCCGCACGTAGACGAGCAACTCGCGCTCGAGGGCGCGCAGGACCAGCGCGCTCATCAGTCGTCGAGCGTGCGGCCGGTGAGCACGAGGAACACGTCCTCGAGGGACGCACGGCGGGTGAGCTCGGTGAGGGCGTGGACCCCGCGGTCGGCCAGGGCGCGTCGGGTGGCGTCGCCGTCGTCGGTGTAGAGCAGCAGCCGATCCGCCAACTCCTCGTACCGCTCGGCCACCTCGCCGGCGATCGGTACCGCCTTCTGTTGGAGCTCCGGCTCGGCGAACCGGAGCTCGACGACCTCGGCGGTGACGTGGTGTTCGATGAGCTGGCGAGGCGACCCCTCGTCGACGATGCGGCCCTCGTCCATCACCACCAGTCGGTCGCAGAGCTGCTCGGCCTCGTCCATGTAGTGCGTGGTGATGATGAGGGTCACCCCCTGGCGCTTGAGTCCGTAGAGGCGGTCCCAGAGCAGGTGCCTGGCCTGGGGATCGAGTCCGGTCGTCGGCTCGTCGAGGATGACCAGGTCGGGATCGTTGATCAATGCTCGTGCGATGGTGAGCCGGCGCTTCATCCCGCCGGACAGGGGATCGACCCGGTCGTCGCGTCGCTCGGTCAGGCGGGCGAAGTCGAGCAGCTCCTCGGCCCGCTCGCGCAGCACGGCTCGGGACAACCCGAAGTACCGGCCGTAGAGGATGAAGTTGTCCCAGACGGACAGCTCGGTGTCGAGGTTGTCCTCCTGGGGGACCACGCCGATGCGGCTGCGGATCTCGGGGCCCTGGGTGGCGGGGTCCATGCCGAGGACGCGGAGCTCCCCGCCCGTGGAAGGCGACACGCACCCGATCATCCGCATGGTCGACGTCTTGCCCGCGCCGTTCGGTCCGAGGAAGCCGAACACTTCCCCCCGCTCGACCGCGAAGTCCACCCCGTCGACGGCGACGAACTCCCCGAAGACCTTCCGGAGCCCGCGAGCGCGCACGAGCGCTTCGGACGGCATCACCCCGGTCATCGACGAGACACTAGAGCGGCCCTCTCCGGTGCGAGGCCATCGCCGCTGCCGTCGAGAGGTCGGCCAGAGCGACGATCTCCGTGCCGGCGGGCGCCACGATGGGCGCAGCACCGTCGAGGGTGACCGTGGAGACATCGATGGTGCGTCCACCGCCCAGGTCGATCCGCACCGTCGCGTCGTCCACGCGATCGACGGTGAGCACCTCGTGACCCGCCACCCGGCCGCCCACCCGCACTTCGGCGAGGTCAGCCAACGCGATGAACCCGGCCGGGTTCGTCTCCAGGTACCGGCGCTGTCGAGGGTCGGTGAGGTCGGCGTGGATCCACCGATCGGTGCCGAGGAACGCGGCAGCGTGGGTCATGCGGACGTAGTGGTGGTCGCCCGACAAGACCTCCTCGCCGTAGACACCCGCCGGCGTGCGCACCTCGGCCCGGGCGTCGTCGCCGATGCGGAGGATCTCGGCGACCAGCACGTCATCGGGCCCGAAGACCACGACGGTGCGCTGGGCCAGCGGCGGCTCGTCCGGCGGGGCCGGTTCCGGCGCCGGCCCCGGTCCTCCCGTGGGGGTGGAGCAGCCGGCGAGGGAGCCGAGCGCGAACAGGAACAGGTAGAGCAGGTTGTGACGGGCCACGGTGACCTCCGGGTCGGCCGGCGCGTGCCGGACGAAGGGGCGGGCGTCGTGGCCGTCCACCGAGCCGTCGGCATCGTAGCCCGTCCCGCAGGATCGGGCGTAGGCTGGTCGGGCACCGCCCGAGGGTCAGAGGAGACCAGTGGACGAGGACCCACGGTGAGGATCCACCCCGCCGTATCGCTGCTCCTGCGCATGTTCGTGAGCGCAGGAATGATCACGTTCCTCCTCTGGCGCGCCCCCGACGTCGACGTCGCCGAGCTCGTCCCGAAGCGCACGTCGTCGACCTTCGCCTGGCTCGGCCTCGCCGCCGCGCTGACCTTGGGCGGCATGGTGCTGGCGACGCTGCGGTGGAAGCAGGTCCTCGACGCCCTCGGGTTGCGCACCGGGCTGCGCCGCCTCTTCTCCCACACCATGGCGGGCCAGTTCGTCTCGAACGTGCTGCCCACCACGATCGGCGGCGACGTCCTGCGCATCGCCCGTCTCTCGCGCGACACGGGCGAGTCGCCCGACACCTTCGCCTCGGTTGTCCTCGAGCGGATCACGGGATGGCTGGTGCTGCCGGTCATCACCCTGGTGGGTCTGGCGGTCAACCCCGGCCTGCGCCAACTCGGGACGGCCACGGTGGTGGCGTTCGGCGTGGCCGTGATCACGCTGGCCCTGCTCGCCGTCACGCTCACCGCCGTGTCCAGCGACCGCTTCGGAGCACGTTTCGCGATGCGTGCGGGATGGCGTCGCTTCGCCAGCGCCATCCACCGGGGCCTCTCCCAGCTCCGCTCCCACCCACGTTCGGCCGCCGGCGTCCTGGCTGCCGGGTTCGCCTATCAGTTCGTGCTGGTGTTGTCGGCCGTGGCGGCCGCACAGGCCCTCGGGCTCCGCCCCGCCGGGCTCACCGCCCTGCTGGCGTTCTTCCCTGCCGTCCTCATCGTCCAGGTGCTTCCCATCGGCATCTCCGGACTCGGGATCCGCGAGGGCGCCTTCGTGCTCTTCCTCGGACCACTCGGTGTGGCCACCGAGGAGGCGATCGCTCTCGGACTGCTCCTCTACCTGCTGAACCTCGCCGTCAGCCTCCTCGGTGCGCCGGCCTTCGCCGTCGGCGGCCGGGCCGCGCCCACACCCGCGCCCGTCTGACATGTCCGCCACCGAGGTCCGGTCCGGCGAGCGTCCGGGTCACGCCACGAGCCGCCTCCGGTGGTGGCGAGAGCTCCTGCTCATGGCCGCCTTCTACGTCGTCTACTCCTTCGTGCGGAACCTCTTCGGCTCCCAGGGCACGGGCGATGACATCGACGCGTCGGTCGCCTTCGAACACGCCCGGCAGATGATCGACCTGGAGCGGGCCCTCGGCCTGTACTTCGAACCCCGGCTCCAGCGGTGGTACCTCGACCTCCCGGCCATGGGCTTCATCCGGGCGTGGAACATCTTCTACGGCACGGCGCACTTCATCGTGACCGCCGGCGCCCTGTTCTGGTTGTTCCGGAGCGACAAGGCCCGCTACCCGCTGTGGCGCACCACGCTCGGCCTCACCACCCTGGTGGCGCTCGTGGGCTTCGCCGGATACTCGCTCATGCCGCCACGCCTCCTCGACGATCCCGGCACCTACGGCGCGTGCCGCCTCTACGCCCCCGAGGCTGCGGCCGCCGCCGACCCGGACGACAAGACCGTCGAGGGCTGCGACCGGTACGGCTACGTCGACACGCTCGCCGTCCACGGCGGGTGGATCTCCTTCGACGACGAGAAGGCCGCCAGCGTGACCAACCAGTACGCCGCCATGCCCTCGATGCACATGGGTTGGTCGGTCTGGTCGGCCCTCGTGCTGGCGCCGATGGTCCGCCGCCGGTGGACCCGCGCCCTGGTGCTCGCGTACCCCGCCCTCACGCTGTTCACCATCATGGTGACGGCCAACCACTACTGGATCGACGCCGCGGGCGGCCTCGCTGCGCTGGGGGTCGGGTACCTCCTCGCTCGTGCGCTGACCACCGCTGTCGACCGGCGGGCAGCCACACGCGAGGCGACCCTTCAGCCGTCCTGACCGCCGAGCCAGGTCACGGGCGGACCGTGGTAGCCAGTGATGCCCAGGACGCAATCGTCGCCTCCGGGCCACGTCCGCAACCGAACGTCGGCGACCGCACCGGCCGGCTCCATGCGCAGCCAGCACACGGGTGCATCCGGCGTGGCCCGATCGCCCGCCCGCCGGATGGCGGATCGCATCCGATCGAGGCTGGGTCTCGGGAGGTACTGCATGACGATCGAGTGGTACACGACGGTGACCACGCCCTCGACGGGCTCCCGCAACCGGTCCTCGACCCAGCTCCCCGCGTCGGCCCGGTCGATCCGGGCGGGAAACCGTCGGGCGACCTCGATGGCCGCGTCGAGTCGCGTTCGCCGCTCCTGCTGGTCGGGCCAGAGAAACCCCCGCAGCATCGTCACCCCCTCCGACGCGGTGACGTCGATCGGGTTGATGTCGCAGCCGACCCGGGTCGCCACCGTCACCCCCTCGTACAGCGGCACCGGATCCCCGGCCCACGGATCGACGAACTCGACCGGGCTCTCGGGACCCCACCCGACCCCGGGGCTCCGGCTCGTGTACCGGTACTGGTCCCAACGCAGCAGCAGACCAGCGCTGGCACCGACCTCGAGCAACCGGAGCGGCAGACCGTGCTCGGCGGCCACCCGGTGGAACCCACCGACGAGTGCGGCGGCGCGCCCGACCTCATTGGTCTGGACGCCCCGACCCATCTCGGCCTCGATGTCGCGTCGGTGGTCGCGGACCACGGCCAGGAAGGCGGGCACCGGGTCACCGGTGTCGGCGCCCCCGGCGGACGGGAAGAAGGCGGCCAGGGAGGGTGCACGGCCGTCGAGCACCATCCGGTGGACCGAGGCGAGAAACCGTAAGGGGATGGCATCGGCCAGGGCGTTGGCGGCCCACGGCGCGAGGATCCCCGCGCAGATGCCGCCGGCGGCCACGTCCTGCGCCATGGCGCCGAGGATCGTCCCGTACAACGCAGAGCCCGCCTGCTCGCACCCCTGCTCCTGCAGCCGGATCACGTCCACCATCGGGAGGTCGCGCCGTCGCTCGATCCACGAATCGGTCACTCGAGCCCGTTCGATGACCGCTTCGGTGACACGGCCGGAACCTACCGGCAACCGTCGGCGTGGTCAGTCCAAGACGGTGACCGGTAGCGTAGGAATCCTGGGTGCGCCCTTTCCTCGCACGCCTGCACCGCCCCCGGAGCGTTCCGTCCATGCTGCTCGACCGCATCAACAGCCCTGCTGACCTGCGAGGCCTCTCCTTCACGCAGCTCGCCGACCTGGCAGGCGAGATCCGCGTCTTCGTCGTCGACGCCGTGGCCCGCACCGGCGGACACCTGGGCTCGAACCTCGGCGCGGTCGAGCTCACCCTCGCGCTGCACCGGGTGTTCGAGTCACCGAAGGACATCCTGCTGTGGGACACGGGGCACCAGGCCTACGTCCACAAGCTGGTGACCGGACGGCGGGAGCAGTTCGGCGATCTCCGCCAGGAGGGCGGGATGTCGGGCTACCCGAGTCGGGCCGAGTCGCCCCACGACTGGGTCGAGAACAGCCACGCCTCCACCATCATCAGCTACGCCTACGGCCTCGCCACGGCCATGGACCGCAACGAGATCACCGATCGGCGCGTCGTCGCCGTGATCGGCGACGGGGCGCTCACCGGCGGCATGGCGTACGAGGGACTGAACAACTTCGGCCACTCCGGGGCGAAGGCGATCATCATCCTCAACGACAACGGCCGGTCCTACGCCCCCACCGTCAGCCGGCTCGGGGAGAGCCTGGCCCGGCTGCGCCTCGATCCCCGCTACCTGCGCAACCGGGCCCGCTTCGAGAAGCTGCTCCGTGAGGTCCCCCTCGTCGGCGAACGGCTCGAGCGCGGCTTCGACGCCACCCTCGCAGGCGTGCGCGAGTACTTCGAGCCACCGGCCTTCTTCGAGGACCTCGGCATCCGGTACACGGGCCCGTTCGATGGCCACGACATCGAGGGGCTCGAACGGGCGCTCCACGATGCCGATCTCTACGACGGTCCCATCGTGGTCCACGTGCTCACCCAGAAGGGAAGGGGCTACGCCCCGGCCGAGAACGACTCGATCAAGAACATGCACGACACCTCGCCGACGGCGAAGCCGGGGTCCTACACGGCTGCCTTCACCGAGGCCCTCATCAAGGAGGCCGACGCTCGGCCCGAGGTGGTGGCCATCACCGCGGCGATGCCCGACTCCACCGGCCTGTTGCCGTTCGCCGAGCGCTTCCCCGACCGGTGCATCGACGTCGGCATCGCCGAGCAGCACGCCGTCACGGCCGCTGCCGGCATGGCCATGGGCGGGCTCCGACCGGTCGTCGCCGTCTACTCGACCTTCATGACCCGGGCCTTCGACCAGGTCAACCTCGACGTCGGCCTCCACGGCCAACCCGTCGTGTTCTGCCTCGATCGGGCGGGCATCACGGGCGACGACGGCGCCTCCCACCACGGCGTGCTCGACCTCGTCCTGTTCACCAAGGTCCCCAACATGACCGTGCTGGCCCCCTCGTCCTACGAGGAGATCGGGGTCATGCTCCACGATGCCCTCGACATCACCGACGGGCCCGTCATGATCCGCTGGGCCAAGACACCCGCCCCCTCCGTACCCGCCGACCAGGTGGGAACGGGCCTCCGGGGTCGCAAGGTCCGCTCGGGCAGCGACGTGTGCATCCTCTCGGTCGGCAAGATGCTCGAGGCGTCGCTCGAGGCCGCCGACTCGCTGGCCGCCGACGGCATCGAGGCCACGGTCTGGGACGTCCGCTGCGTGAAGCCCCTCGACCCCGCCATGATCACCGATGCTGCCGACCACCCCTCGGTCATCACCATCGAGGACGGCTACAAGGCCGGTGGCGGCGGATCGCTGATGGCCTCGGCCATCCGCCAAGAGTGCGAGGACGGTTCCTCCGTGCCTCGCATCGAGATCCTGGGCGTGCCGACCGAGTACATCCACCACGCCAAGGTCGAGGCCATCATGGCCCGGTTCGGCCTCGACGCCGCCGGGATCGTGGCCGCCGCCCGGCGGGTCAACGCCGCGGCGGGCAGCCCGGCCTGACCAGCCGGTGAACCGGACTTCTGCCCACGCGACGAGGCCCGAGCCTGAGCCCGGGCCTCTCCCCCTGTCGCCCCCCGCTGGACGTGACAACGACCACAGGATTCCGCATCCCGACGCGAAGTGCAAGCCGTGGCCGGCCGGACCGGGCCTCGACGGTGCAGATCGCCCAGCGCGTCAGCTGTAGTAGGGGTTCTCGCCGGCGTCGTGGTCGGTCACGTCGATGACCTCGGTGACCTCGGGAATGGCGCTCGTGATCGAGGCGGCGATGCCCTCACGCAGCGTCATGGCCGAAACGGCACAGCCCTGGCAACCGCCGCCCATCAGGACGTACACCTTGGAGCCATCGACCCCCTTGAGCTCGGCGAAGCCGCCGTGGGACGCCAAGCCGGGGTTGATCTGCTGCTCGAGGAGCTGCTGGACCTTCTCGGCCGTGCTGCCCGACAGGTCGAGTTCGACGCCGGCGAGGGGATCGGGGCGGTTCGGGTTGCGCAGCACCAGACCGCCCGCGCCATCCGTGCCGGGCATGTCGAGGGTGGCGCCCTGGAGCTGGTCCATCGAGTCGGCCGGGATCAGCACGGGCAGTTCGCCCTGCGAGTAGACGTTGTCGGTGTCCTCAGCCTCGGCGACGGGCTCGAAGGTGAGGTCGTAGGTGTACTCCGGTCCGCGGATGCCGGTGACGGCGACGCGCAGGGCCAGGCCGGCGGGCTCGTCCTCGGACTCGCGCAGCTCGAGGACCTTCGTCACCGCCACGTCGGTGACCTGGAGGATCACCTCGTCGTCGGTCTCCGTTTTCTCGGTCTCGGTGACAGCCATGACCCTACGCTACCGACATGGCCCCAGAGACCGACACAGACCCCGTCCTGTACGAGGTGGCGGACCACGTCGCCACCATCACGCTGAACCGGCCGCACCGGCGCAACGCCATCTCCGTGCGGATGCTGCACCAGCTCGCCGATGCGTTCACCCGGGCCGACGATGCCGTCGACGTGCGGGCCATCGTCCTCACCGGCGCAGGCAAGGGGTTCTGTGCCGGGCTCGACATCAAGGACGCCATGGCCGGCACGGGAATCGGTTCCGGCGGCGGCGACGAGGGGGCGGAGCCACGGTGTTGCAGAACACCCGCTCGCTGCCCACATCGATCCTGTTCGAGATCGACACGCCGATCATCGCGGCGGTCAACGGCGCCGCCGCCGGCTACGGCCTCGACCTCGCCCTGGGTTGCGACATGCGCATCCTCGGCCAATCCTCCCGGCTCATGCCCGGGTTCGCCAAACGTGGCGTGGTCCCCGAGTCCGGCGGCACCTGGTACCTCCCCCGCCTGCTGGGCTGGGCCAAGGCGGCCGAGATCGGCTTCCTCGGTCGCGACCTCGACGCGGCCACCTCGAAGGAGATCGGTCTGGCCAACGCCGTCGTGGCCGACGAAGGGCTGCTCGACGAGGCCCACGGGTGGGCACAGGAGATCGCGGCCAACGCCCCGCTCGCCATCCGCGCCATGAAACGCCTCTACCGCCATGGCCTCACCGAGGACTTCCCCGCGCACACCCACCACGTCCTGCTCCAGACCATGCAGCTGTTCGGGACGAAGGACTTCTTCGAGGGCATCTCCAGCTTCGCCGAGGGCCGCGAGCCCGACTTCCAGGGACGCTGAGCGAGCCATGACCGTGACCTCGAGCCCGTCGGTTGATCAGGGCACCCTCGACATCAGCGACGACCGTCTCGGCCGGCTCCGGCTGCTCAACCTGGGGATGGGCGTGCTCCACACCGCGTCCGGCGGGCTCATGGTCCTGCTCGGCAACGACTTCGAGCTCCCGATCACGACCCTGAACCAGAACGGGCCTCCCGGGACGCCCATCGACGAGTGGGCCCTGGACGCCGCCATCGGCGTCCCTCTGGCCCTCGGGACGGCGCTCTTCCTCTTCCTGTCGGCGTTCTTCCACTTCCTCGTTGCTTCACCACTCGGGTTCGGCCGCTACGCCGACGAGCTCCGTCACGGCCGGAACCGCTTCCGGTGGGTCGAGTACTCGCTCTCCGCGACCCTGATGATCGTCCTCATCGCCCAGGTCACGGGGATCACCGATCTCGGCGCGCTGGTCGGGATCGCCTTCGCCAACATCGCCATGATCCTCTTCGGCTGGCTGATGGAGGTGGCCAACCCCCCGGGGCGGGCGACGTGGTGGACGCCGTTCTGGTTCGGTTGCATCGCCGGCGCCGGCCCGTGGTTGGCCATCGCTGGTTACCTGGCGGTGAACGTCACCCAGGAGGGGGCCGAAGGGCCGCCCACGTTCGTGTACGGGATCATCGTCAGCATCTTCGTGTTCTTCAACTGCTTCGCGGTGAACCAGTGGCTGCAATACCGCCGCGCCGGTCGTTGGGCCGACTACGTCTTCGGCGAGATCGTCTACGTGGTGCTGAGCCTCACGGCGAAGAGCGTGCTCGCCTGGCAGATCTTCGCCAACACGCTCATCGACTGACTTCGAGCCTGGCATCGGCCGGAGGTGGGCGAGGATCCTCACGTTCCATGCACCTGACGCACCTTCGGCGAGGATCCTCACGTTCCTCCCTGCCGGTCAGAGCAGACCGGGGTTGACCTCCTCGGCCTCCTCGGCCAGCGCCAGCCAGCATTCCTCGGCCACGGCGACCGCAGCCTCGGCGGCATCGAGCTCGCGCCCCTGCTCCGCGAGTTGGCGATGGTCACCCACGTGGGACTCGAGTGCTGCCGCGATCCGGTCCCGTGCCTTGGCGGCCTTGGCCAACTCCCGCTCGGCCGCGTTCAGCTCCCGGCGCACCGTGGACGGCGATCGATTCGACGTCGACACCTTCGCGGCCGGCACGGGCTGCTTCGACGGTCGGGGTGCCGGCCGGGGCTTGCCCGCCGCCGACGCCTTGCCCTTGACCCTGCTGGCCTGGGTCTCGGCCAGGTAGGCCCCGAGGCCACCCGGGCGCATCGCAGCGTTGCCCGCACCATCGATCACCAGCACGTCGACGACGGTCCGCTCGAGGAGCGCCCGGTCATGGGAGACGACGATCAGCGCACCAGGCCACTCGTCGAGGAAGTCCTCGAGGATGCGGAGGGTGTCGAGGTCGAGATCGTTGGTGGGCTCGTCGAGGAGCAACACGTTCGGTTGGGTGAGCAAGGCGAGCAGGAGCTGCAGACGCCGGCGCTCGCCGCCGGACAGTGTCTCGACCTGGGCCCACTGGGCGTCGCTGTCGAACCAGAACCGCTCCATCAGGGCGCTGTCCTGCCACGACACCTCCTTCTTCCCGCCCGTCACCAGGTCGCGTACCCGCGCGCTGGGGTCGAGCTCCGCAGCGGTCTGGCTGAACGTGGCGAGCCGGACCGTGGGGCCCACGTCGATGGTTCCCCGGTCAGGTGCCCGCTCGCCGGCGAGGATCCGCAGGAGGGTGGTCTTGCCCGCGCCGTTCGGACCCACGATGCCCAGTCGCTCCCGGGGATCGAGAAGGAGATCGAGACCGTCGAAGAGGGTGTGGCCGTCCACGTCAACACCCAGGCCATGCGCCTCGATGACCTTGTCGCCCAGTCGCGGCGTCCCGAGGTGAAGCTGGAGCACCTGGTCCCGGGCATCGCCTCCCTTGGGACCACCGTCGACGATGGCCGTGGCGGTCTCGATGCGAGCCTTCGGCTTCGACGTGCGGGCCGGCGCGCCCCGGCGCAGCCACGCCAGCTCGGTGCGAGCCAGGTTCTGGCGCTTCGACTCCGCTGCGGCCGAGCGCTCCACCCGGTCGGCCTTGGCCTCGAGGTAGCCGGCGTAGCCACCCTCGTGGACGTAGGACGCACCGCGCTCCATCTCGAGGATGCGGGTGGTGACCCGGTCGAGAACGTGGCGATCGTGGGTGACGAGGATCAACCCACCCCGGTACGACGCCAGCCACTCCTCGAGCCACGCGATGGCCGCCACGTCGAGGTGGTTGGTGGGCTCATCGAGGATGAGCAGGTCGTCGGTGTCCGGTGGCCCACCTCCGGGCGGGCCGCAGGTGAGCAACGCGCGGGCGAGCGAGACGCGCTTGATCTGGCCACCGGAGAGCTCATCGGTGGGGCGGTCCTCCAAGCCGGCGAGACCGAGACGATCACGGACGGCGGCGGCCTCCCACCGGTCGCCGGTCACGCTCTCGACGGTGCCGGACGGCAGGGGCGCGTCCTGGTCGAGGTGGCTCACGCGTGTGCCGTTTCCCCGGCGGACGGTGCCGGCATCGGGCTCGCGAGTACCGGCGAGCGCGCCGAGCAACGTCGACTTCCCCGTCCCGTTGACCCCCACCACGGCCAGGCGGTCGCCGGAGCTGATGGTGATCGAGAGGTGCTCGAACAGCGCGCGGTCCGGCCGCCGCATGGTCAGGTCCTTGGCATCGACGAGGATCACGACGGATGAGGATGCCACGGGTCGGGCCCGGTTCCTCCGTGCCGACGCACGGGCGGACGGTTGGAGGTGCGCCCCCGGCCCCAGCAGACTCGCGTGATCACCC
>JBPPNA010000041.1:0-9281 GCA_051306355.1 Acidimicrobiales bacterium
TGCCGCTGCTCTCGCCGGTGCGGCCGAGGGCGAAGCAGAGGCCCGCATCATCGCATCGCTCAACGACGCCCGAGTCGAGCGCTACCGCGAGCTCGGTCCCGTGGTCGAGGTGGTGGTCGTCGTGGGCGACCGCCGGGCCACCGCTCGAGCCATCCGCGACGAGCTACCTGTCAGATATCGACGAACTTGACGTCCTTGGCGTTCGTGACGATGAAGTGCTTGCGGGCGGCGACGTCGTCGCCCATGAGCGTGGACATGATCTCGTCCGCCAGGGCGGCCTGTTCGACCGTGACCTGCAACAAGGTGCGGCTCTCGGGATTCATCGTGGTGACCTCGAGCTCGGCGGCGTCCATCTCACCCAGACCTTTCAACCGCTGGAAGTCCTTCTTGTGGTTGGGACGCTCCCGGAGGAACGCCTCCTTCTGCCGGTCGTCCTTGAGGTACACCTTCTCTTTGCCGATCAGCGTGGAGAACAGTGGCGGCTGGGCGATGTAGACGCAGCCGAGCTCGACGAGCGGCTTCATCTGGCGGAAGAAGAACGTGAGCAGGAGCGTGCGGATGTGGGAGCCGTCGACGTCGGCGTCGCACATGGCGATGACCTTGTCGTAGCGCCGCTTCTCGAAGTCGAACTCCTCGCCCACGCTGGCACCGATGGCCGAGATCAGGGCCTGGACCTCGGTGTTCTTGTACATCTTGTCTTCGCGGGCTCGCTCGACGTTGAGGATCTTGCCCCGGATGGGGAGGATGGCCTGGGTCCGCGGATCACGGGCGGAGACCGCCGAACCCCCCGCGGAATCGCCCTCGACGATGAACAACTCCCGCTCGGAGGCATCCTTGGCCGAGCAGTCCTTCAGCTTGTCGGGCATACCGGCACCGTCGAGCAGCGTCTTGGACCGGATCTGGTTACGTGCCGCCTTGGCGGCTTCGCGTGCCTCGGCGGCCGAGTAGGCCTTCCGGATGATCTTGTTGGCCTCGGTGGGGTTCTCCTCGAGCCACTGGGCCAGTTGGTCGTTGGTGACCTTGGTGACCAGGGATCGCATGGCCGTGTTGCCCAGCTTGGCCTTGGTCTGACCCTCGAACTGCGGCTCCTGGAGCCGGACGGAGATCACTGCCGTGAGGCCCTCTCGGACATCGTCACCGGTGAGGCCGAGATCCTTCTTGGAGCGGGGCGGCGGATGGTCCTTGGCGTACTTGTTGATGGTGGAGGTGAGGGCCGTCTTGAAGCCTTCCTCGTGGGTGCCGCCTTCGATGGTGGCGATGCCGTTGGCGAAGGAGTGGATGCCGTCGCGGTTGTAGCCGTTGTTCCACTGGAATGCGACCTCGACCTCCTGGGTCTCGTCCTCGCCCTCGAAGTAGCCGACCTTGGACCACAAGGAGTCCTTGGTCTTGTTGATGTGGCGCACGAAGTCGACGATGCCGCCGGAGTACTTGTACTCGACCCGCTCGTTGTCGTGTCCCTCGCGCTGGTCGTGGTACCGGATCTCGAGGCCCTTGTTCAGGAAGGCCATCATCTGGAGACGCTCGAGGATGGTCCGGCTGACGAACTCGGTGGTCTCGAAGATGGAGCCGTCCGGCCAGAACGTGACCGTGGTGCCGGTGCGTCCCCGGGGAGCGTCGCCGACGATCTCGAGCTTGGACTGCGGCTCGCCACCGTCACCGAACTGCATCCGGTGGCGCTTGCCCTCACGGTCGACCTCGACGATGAGCTTGTCCGACAGCGCGTTGACCACGGAGACACCAACCCCGTGGAGACCGCCCGAGACCTTGTAACCCTCGCCGTCGAACTTGCCGCCGCCGTGGAGCTTGGTGAGGGCCATCTCGACGCCACTCATCTTCTGGGCCTTGTTCATGTCGGTCGGGATGCCCCGGCCATCGTCGACGACCCGGCAGGCGCCGTCGGGCAGGATGGTGATGTCGATGCGGGAGCAGTGCCCCGCCATCGCCTCGTCAACGGAGTTGTCGACCACCTCCCACACCAGGTGGTGGAGCCCGTTGGGCCCGGTGGATCCGATGTACATGCCAGGCCGCTTCCGGACCGCCTCGAGGCCCTCGAGGACTCGCATGTTCTCTGCGCCGTAGGACGTTGTCTCAGCAGCCACGCTGCTCCTTCTGCGGGTTGTGCACGCGCAGCCGACAAGCTGCGGAGTTCCAGGCGTGACAAGGGATTCCGGCGTCAGCCCGACCATGGTCCGGCCTGTGTGACGCCCAAGTCACAACGATGTCATCCTACCAGTGGGCACCGTCGTCTCCGGCCATTCGGGACGCCGCCGGATCACCCGGGCCGCCGTCCCCGGCGGGACGCCGGCGTCACCCGGACCTCGACGCTCGTGACCCGGCCCGCACCCAGGAGGGCGTCGAGACGCTCGACCAGTTGGGCTTCGAGCCATCGCACGTGACTCACCACCGCCGGGTCGTCAGCGGTGAGCACGAGACGTCCGTCCTCGAGCCCGGCGGGGCGGGTCCGTGCCGCCAGGACGGTACCGACGACCTCCTCCCACCGGTTGAACACCAGCTCGACGGCATCGGTACCGGGTGCGCCCATCCCGCGCACCACGCGGTCGAGGAGCTGGCGCATCTCGGTCGGAGACCGGACCTCTTCGTCGCTGCCGTCAGACACGGGCGTCAGTCTCGCGAGTCCGGGGTCACCGCGCCGTCCGAGACCCGCAGCACGAGGTCCGGTGTGGTGTGCGCAGGCAGCGGACCTGCCGTGGTCAACAGCGTCTGCCCAGGCGGGAGGTGCGCCACGAGCGCCTCGCTCCGACCCTCGTCCAGCTCCGAGAGGACGTCGTCGAGGAGGAGGAGCGGGCTCAGGCCCCGGGCCGCGGTGATGGCCCGGTGCACGGCCAGCCGCAGCGCCAGCGCCAACGACCGCTGCTCGCCCTGGCTGGCGTGGGTCCGAGCAGGCAGGGAATCGAGAGAGAAGGCGATCTCGTCGCGGTGGGGCCCCACCGTGGTGATGCCCCGGCGGAGGTCCTGGTCGCGGGCGGCGACGAGGGCGGCTGCCAACCCGTCACCGGCCCACTGCGCCTCGTAGCGAGCATCCACCGGGAGCTCCCGCCCCGCGAGATCCCGGTACGCGGTGGTGATCTGCGGGGTGAGCGTGGTCAGCGCGTCCCGGCGGCGGCGGGCGAGCTCCTCGCCGGCCCGGGCCAGTCGATCGTCCCACACGTCGAGGGTCAGGGCAGCCGATTCGTCCAGACGGCCCCTGGCCCCCTTGAGCAGGGCGTTGCGCTGCTTGAGGATCTTGTCGACATCAGCGGTGACGGCCTCCGCACGAGGGTCGAGGCCGAGCACCGCCTCGTCCAGCCACGTACGCCGCTCCCCCGGCCCCCCCTTGACCAGGATCAGATCGTCGGGGCTGAACACCGTCACCGTCACCGCGTCGAGCAGGTCGCGCCGGCGACGGACGACCTGACGGTTCAACTGCATCCGTCCCCGTCCCCGGGCAGCCAACTCCGCTTCCACCAACAACTCACGAGATCCACGGCTGGCCTCGGCCCGGATCACGGCCCGCTCAGCGCCGGCGCGCACCATGGTCTCGGTGGTGGCTCCACGAAGCGACGTCCCCGAGAGGTGGGCGATGGCCTCGAGCAGGTTGGTCTTCCCATGGCCGTTCCTGCCCACGATGGCTGTCGTGCCAGCGGGGAAGCTGACGTCGGCGGTCCGGTAGCTGCGGAAATCGTTCAGCCAGAGGCGGCGAAGGTGGAGCGACAAGCCAGAGCTACTGGACCCTGACGGGCATGAGGAGGTAGAGGAAATCGTCCGTGGTGGGGTCGCGGACCACGGCCGGCTTGAGCGAGTCGATCGTGGCCAAGCTGACCTCGTCACCCCCGGCTGCCTCGACACCGGCGAGGAGGTAGTCCGGGTTGAACGCCACGGTGAGCTCGTCGCCCGTGTACTGGGCGTCGAGGGACTCGGAGCCCTCACCGACATCCTGGGTCACCGCCCGAAGCTCGAGGCCGTCAGCGGACATCTGGAGGCGTACCGGCGTGGCGTCACGCGCCAGGAGCTTCACCCGTCGGAGTGCCTCGATGAGGGCCTCTCGGTTGACCGTGAGCAGGTTGGGTTGGTTGCTGGGGATCAAGCCCTGGTAGTTCGGGTACTCACCCTCGATCAGCCTCGTGGTCAGGATGATGCCGCCGGCGCCGGGATCGTCGGATGCGAAGCTGGCATCGCGTTCCCCCAGGCGCAGGGTGATCTCGCCGCCATCGCCCAGTGCCTTCGACAGCTCGGCCAGGGCCCGGGACGGGACGAGCACCGATTTGCCCGACGAGAGCACGTTCACTCCCGGGAGGTCGACCACGGAGAGTCGGTAGCTGTCGGTGGCCACGAGACGCAGGCCCTCACCTCCGTCGCCGGGATCGGCAGCGGCCAGCAGCACACCGGTGAGAATGGGGCGGTTGTCGTCGGTGCTGGCGGCCGGCAGCACCTGCCGGAGGGCGCCGACGAGGGCCTCGGCGTCGAAGCGGACCTCGTCGCCTTCGACGACGGCCACGCGCGGGAACTCGTCGGCGGGCAATGGCTTCAGGGAGAACTCGGATCGGCCGGACGCGATGCGAGCGGCATCGTCGGTGGTCTCGAACTCGACCGCACCCGGCTCGAGCGCCCGAACGATGTCGTTCACCAACCGGCTGGGCACCACGGCCACACCGTCGGCGAGGCCGGACACCGTGATCCGGACCGACACCGTCAGCTCCAGGTCAGAGCCGGTCAGCGTCAGGGCGTCGCCGGCGAGCTCCATGCGGACGCCCGACAGCACGGGGAGCGCGCCCCGACTGGCGACCGCTCGCCCGGCCGTGGCGAGTGCCTCGGCGAGGACATCTCGCTCGCATCGAAACTTCACGGTGACTTCGCTCCCTCTACTTCGCAGGTGACTACCCAGGTGATTGATGATCGTTTCGGAGGTGGTGGTGGGTCCTGTGGACTGTGGATACTGCCCCATCGAAGCAGGTCAACGGGGTGATCGTTGTCCAACCGTCGTCCCCAGGCGTGCAGTGGTCGCGCCGGGCCGGCGGTGCCGAGCTCGGGTTGTCCCCAGATCGGGGTCTGCGCCAACAGGGTCCTCACAGGTCCGTCCCCTGTCGTACGGAACCTCCTGTGGACGGACCGAAGCGGGAGTTTTCCACAGGACATCAACAGCTGGGGAAGGATCTCGTACACGCGTTCGTTGCTCTGGGCGGTCATCCGTCGGCCTTGAGCTGCTGGATCAGCTCCGTGACCTGCTGGAACACCTGGCGGCGCTCCTTCATCTGGACCTTGATCCGCTCCACGGCATGGATCACCGTGGTGTGGTCGCGGCCGCCGAACATCTTGGCGATGTTGGGAAAGCTCAGGTCGGTGAGCTCCCGGAACAGGTACATCCCGACGTGACGGGCCGTGGTCAGCGGGCGGGTCCGCGAACGACCGATCAGCTCCTCGACCGTGTAGCCGAAGTACTCCGCCGTGCTGTCGAGAATGGTCTGGGGCGTGATCGGACGGGCCTCGCGCTCGGAGACCAGGTCCTTGAGGATCTCAGCTGCCTGTTC
Source organism: Acidimicrobiales bacterium (assembly GCA_051306355.1). Taxonomy (GTDB): domain Bacteria; phylum Actinomycetota; class Acidimicrobiia; order Acidimicrobiales; family Salinilacustritrichaceae; genus Salinilacustrithrix. The sequence goes on from JBPPNA010000041.1 coordinate 5,526, forward strand.
GGAGGTGATGCGCTCGGCGTTGAGGCTGGCCCATGCGGTCAGCCGGGTGAGGGCACCTTCCAGTGAGCGGATGTTGTTGTCGTTGATCGACGCTGCGATGAACTCCAGCACCTCGTCAGGGACGGGCGACACCTCGTCTTCCGCCTTCTTGCGCAGGATGGCGAGACGGGTCTCGAGGTCGGGGGGCTGGATGTCGGTGAGAAGGCCCATGACGAACCGGGTGCGGAGTCGGTCCTCGAGTGTCGGGATGGCGTCGGGCGGTCGATCGGAGCTCATCACGATCTGGCGGTTGGAGGTGTGGAGGTGGTTGAAGGTGTGGAAGAACTCCTCCTGGGTCTCCTTCTTGCCCTCGAGGAACTGGATGTCGTCGACCAGCAGCACGTCGATGTCCCGGAAGCGCCGCTTGAACTGCTCGTTCGTGCCCGCTCGGATCGAGTCGACGAACTCCGACAGGAACTGCTCGGAGGTGACGTAGCGGACCCGGTAGTTGGGGTAGTTCTCGAGGACGTAGTTGCCGATCCCCTGGAGGAGGTGGGTCTTGCCGAGGCCGGCGTCGCCGTAGATGAACAGCGGGTTGTAGCTGCGGGCGGGGGTCTCGGCCACTCGCAGCGCAGCGGCGTGGGCGAAGCGGTTCGAGGCGCCGGTGACGAAGGCGTCGAAGGTGTAGCGCTCGTTGAGCGTGGCGCCGCCCCCGAACTGGTCCCCCATCGATCCCGAGGCAGCCCGGTTGCGGTTGGTCCCCGCCCGTGCCGGCAGCGACTCGGCGGTGGATCCGGTGCGGATGTCGGCCAACTCGTCGAAGAGTGGGAGCTCCTGGGGTGAAGGTGGCCGGGCCTCGAGCGCCACGTGCACGTCGCTGTGGCCGAGCTCGGCCAGGTTGGCCTTCACCAGACCCAGATACCGGTCGTGGACGCGGTCGCGCACCACCGACGAGGGGAATCCGAGCACCAGGGTGTGGCCATCGAAGCTGACGGGCTCCACGTTCTGGAACGAGGAACTCCACACGACGCTCGACACTTGATCCCGGAGCAGCGCCGCACACCCACTCCAGACCGTTTCGGCGTCGCTCATGAACGACCGGCCTCCCAGGGCTGCCCTCGAAAATCCACAACAACGTCCACAACTGTGGACAAAACGACGAGACGCCACCCGGAAGGAACCGGGGTGACGTTCGACTCGAACGCGGAGCTCATCAGAATTCGGCAGGCTCCGAGTCTCGGTCCCCGCTACGGCGCAACGTAGCAGCATCGTCGCAGGCGTTCGCAAGGCCGACGGAATCTGCAGGTCAACGGGTGTGGTGATGAGAGATCCGCTGGGGACCATGGCCCGGTTGGCCCCTCGACGGGTGGGTCGATAGCGTGGTGAGTTGGTTCGGCGCGCCCTGAAGGCCCGCGTCGACGCATCGACGGATCGAGCCCACTGGCGCTCCTCCGACCCGATGCTCCGAATTCTCGACGAGGAGTACCCATGAAGCGCACGTACCAACCGAAGCGGCAGCGCCGGGCCCGCCGCCACGGGTTCCGCCATCGCATGCAGACCCGTGGTGGGCGAGCCGTGGTGCGGAACCGTCGTCAGAAGGGCCGCGCCCGTCTCTCGGCCTGAGCCGGGGCGAGCGTGGTCGAGTCCATCCGTACGCGTCGAGCGTTCTCGGCACTGTCCAGCAGTCGGCGACGGGGACGATCCGGCCCGGTCTGGGTGGTCCGAGCCGACGCGCTCGACGACGTCGTGACGACGGACGCCGTACACGTGGCCTATGCCGTGGGAAAGGCCGTCGGGAACGCCGTCGTCCGCAACCGGCTGCGCCGGCGTCTGCGAGTTCTCGTCACCGACCTCGACCGTTCCGGCGGGATGGATTCGGGTCTGTACCTCGTCGGCCTGGGACCTGCAGCGGTCGGCGAGTCCTTCGCCGGCCTCGGCGCCCACCTGTCGCGAGCCCTGGCCGGTGTCCGATGACCCTCGTCGTCCGAGTGCTCGACCGATTGATCCGCTGGTACCAGGTGCTCACCGAGGGTCGTGTCTCGCCCTGCCGCTACGTTCCGTCGTGTTCCACCTATGCACGCGAGGCGCTCGTCGAGCACGGCGCAGCCCGAGGTTGTTGGTACGCGACCCGTCGCCTCCTTCGCTGCCACCCCTGGGGCGGCCACGGGTACGACCCGGTTCCCGGCACCGGTCCCAGCGCCTCCGATCTCCATGCTCCCGATCTCGTTCGCTCCGAACCCCGCCCCGCGCGAAGGACCAGCTAGATGTTCGATTCCATCTTCGAGTTCGCCGCCAGGATCCTGGACTTCTTCTACGGCCTGATCCCGAACTTCGCCATCGCGATCATGCTCATGACCCTGCTGGTCATGTTGGTGACCACGCCGCTGACCCTCAAGGGGACACGCGGCATGATCAAGATGCAGCTGCTGCAGCCGGAACTGAAGAAGATCCAGGAGAAGCACAAGGGCGGCGACCGCCAGGAGATGAACGCCGAGTTGATGGCGTTCTACCAGGAGAACAACCTCAATCCGCTCGGCGGCTGCCTGCCGCTGCTCGTCCAGGCCCCCGTCTTCCTCCTGCTGTTCCGCCTCATCCAGGGGTTGACCCGCACCGGGGCCGATGGCACCTTCGACCCGAAGTACCTCGATGAGGGCAGTTCCCTCTACCGGGCGCTCGATCGGCGGGAGGAGATGGTGAGCTTCGGCCTCGACCTGGCCGAGTCCACCTCGCAGGCCGTCGGCGACTCGATCATCCATGGCCTGCCGTACCTGATCCTGATCCTGATCATGATCGGGGCGCAATATTTCCAGCAGAAGCAGGTATCCGCCCGAAATCCCGACGGCGGGATGGCCATGCCGCAGCAGAAGATCCTGTTGCGCGTCATGCCGGCGTTCTTCGGCATCATCTCGATCAACTTCCCCGCCGCCCTGGTCGTCTACTGGGTGACCTCCAGCATCTACCGGATCGGCCTGCAGGCCTACATCACCCGGGCGCTCTACGCCGGTGAGGAGTCGCTCGGTTCGCAGGCCAACAAGGCGGCAGCCAAGGCTCGGGAGATGAACAAGTCCAAGACGGACGCCCCGTCCAAGGACAAGCCGTCGAAAGACAAGTCGGGGGGCAAGCCGTCGAAGGACACGGCCATCGACGCCACCGCAACCGAAGACACTGCCGCTGACACCAATGGCAAGCCGTCGCCGCCGGGGAAACCGGCTGGCAAGCGGTCGAAGGGCGCGGGTGCCAACGGCGGCGCGGCGCCGCCACCGATCGGTGGCGGCAGCCGGGCCCGTGGATCGGGGTCCTACCAACCCGGGTCCAAGAAGAAGAAGCGAAGGCGTCGCTAGCGCCGTGCAGTGGGTCGTGACCACCGGGCGCACCGTCGAGGCGGCCAGGGACCGAGCGCTCGACGCGCTCGGCATCGACGCGACCGAGCTCGATTTCGAGGTCGTGACCGAGCCGTCGTCCAGCCTGTTCGGCCTCCGGCGGACCGATGCCAAGATCCGGGCCCGGGTCCGGCCGACCCGGCCACGACCGAAGGCCGATCGCCGAAACCGCACCAAGCGTCGCGACGGCCGTCGAGGGAAGGGTCGCGACCGCGCCACCCGCGACACGAGCGGGACCGGTGGTTCTACCGACAAGGGGCCGGACGACGCCGTGATGTCGCCCGTGGGTGGCACCGGCCGGGGAAGATCCTCGCGCGCCAGTGCCGAGCCCATCGAGCCCGCGAACGCGGTCGAGACCGACGCTGCCGAGACCACCGAGTTGCCCGCGCCCGCCGGG
>JBPPNA010000067.1:0-8351 GCA_051306355.1 Acidimicrobiales bacterium
GGGTCATCTCGGCGCCGCTGCTCGGCTCGGCCGTGGCGCTGCCGATCCTGGGCAAGCTCGGCGATCTGTACGGCCACCGGCGGGTGTTCCTCACGGGATTCACCATCTCGACGGTGGTCACCGCCTTGACCACCGTGGCCTGGGACCCCTACTCGCTCATCGCCCTGCGAGGCCTGGCGGTGGTGGTCGGCGCCGCCACCATCCCGTCGTCCATGGCGCTCATCAACAGCGTCCACCCGCCCAAGACCCGGGCCAAAGCCATGGGATGGTGGTCGCTGGTCGCGGCCGGCTCTCCCGCCATCGGTCTCGTGATCGGAGGGCCGTTGATCGATGCCGTCGGCTGGCGACCCATGTTCGGCATCCAGGCCGTGCTGTCGATCGTCCCGGTCGTGGCCGCCTACCTCGTGCTGCGGGAGACGGCCCGTCGGATCGACGTGGGCTTCGATGTGGCCGGCGCCATCACCCTCGGTCTCGGCGCGGCCGGACTGATGTTCGCCCTCAACCAGGCGCCCCAGCGGGGTCCCGACGGGGTGGTGCTGGGTGCGCTCGTCCTCGGGGTCGCCGGACTCGCCGCGTTCGTGTTCGTGGAGTCGCGGGTGGCCTACCCGCTGCTGCCGCTGTCGTTCTTCCGACGGCGGAACTTCACCGCCTCGCTCCTCGCCGCCCTGTTCTCCGGTGCGGCCTACATGGGCGGCTTCATCCTGGCCCCGCTCCTCTTGCAGTCGGTGTTCGCCTTCTCGGTGTCGACGACCTCGCTGGTCATGCTCACCCGTCCGCTGTCGTTCTCCCTGACGTCACCGGTGGGCGGTTCGGTGGCCACCAAGATCGGCGAGCGGCCCGTCGCCATGTTCGGCTCGCTCGCCATCGCCATCGCGTTGGCCCTGCTCGGGCTCGGCGCCACCTCCGGCCTGGTCTTCCTCGTGGTGTTCGCACTCGTGCTCCAGGGCATCGGCAACGGCACGGCGCAACCGACCATCACCGCGACCCTGTCGAACTCCGTCGACGAAGCCGACCTCGGTGTGGCGGCCGCGGCCCAGCGCATGACGTTCCAGGTCGGGTCCGCCCTCGGCATCACCGTCCTCACGTCGATCTACGGCGCCACCGAGAAGCCGTCGGACTTCCTCACCGCCTACCTCGTCGGCGCCGGTCTCGGTCTGGTCGCCCTCGTGTTCGCCTCCATGGTGCGCTCCACACCGCAGGACGAGCCCACCGACGAGCTCGACGACGACCTCGAATCCGAGCAGATTCCCCAGACCGTCGTCGACTGAACGACATGGCCGCGGCGGGTGCTCAGCGCCGGCGGTCGAGGTGGTCGCGGGCGGCCTGTTGGCCCTCGGGTTCACGGAACGACCACGCCAGCACGTCGGGGTCGGCCCACCCTGCGACCATCGCCGGCGTGGTGCGGCCGATGGCCGCGGTGAGCGCCCGGGTCATGGCCAGCGGCCCGGCCGGCATCGCCACCAGCTCGCCCACGCACGCCGCCAGGGCATCGTCCAACGCGTCCGCCGGCACCACCCGTTGGGCGAAGCCCGACCGCAGCAGCTCGTCGGCTTCCACGGCCCGGGCGGTCATGACCCAGTCGCGCGTCAGGGGCAGGCCGACTTCCCGGACGAGGAGGGGGATGCCGGCCCAGGTCAGGGGGATGCCGATGGCCAGCTCCGGGATCCGCACCACGGTGTCGTCGGCTGCGACCCGCAGGTCGCACACCGCGGCGAGCAGCACGGCGCCGCCGATGACGTGGCCGTGGAGCCGGGCGACGGTGGCCTGCGGGATACGGCCGAACTGGTCGAGCAGGCGCTGCCACGAGCCGGTCCGGTGCCGGCGGGTGGCCCAATCGACGTCGAGGTCCGGATAGGCGCCGGTGAGATCGGCCCCGGCGGAGAACGCCCGTCCTGCGCCCTCGAGCACCACGACCCGTACGTCGGGGCGGTCCTCCAGCTCGTCGAAGGCGGAAGCCAGCGCCGCCCGCACCGAGTCGTCCAACGCGTTGAGCTTGTCGGGCCGGTCCAGGCGCAACGTGGTGACCGGGCCGTCCTCGGTCACGGTCACGGTGTCGGAGACGGTCACGGCCGCAACACCACGGCGGCGCCGGCGGCCAGCGTGCCGTCGAAGGCCCCGTCCGTCGCACCTGCCGCTGTCACCACCACGGTGCCGCCGGCGTCGAGCTCCACGGCGTCGTCCGAGAAGCTGACGTGCACCACGCGCTCGTCGCCGTCGTACACCCGCCGATACGAGATGACCTCGGAGTGCAGATCGAACAGCTCCAGCGTTCCCGCCTGCAGCGCCGGTGACGCCCGCCGGGCGGCGAGCACGGCTCGGTACAGCTCCAGCATCGTGGCCTCGCCCGCTGCCTGGGCTTCGACGTTCCGCACGTGCGCGTCCGGGGGGAAGGGCAACCACGGGTGTGGTCCCCACCCGTGCCCCTCGTCACCGGTCCAGGGGATCGGTGCCCGGCATCCGTCGCGGCCACCGGGGTCGACGATGCGGTCCTCCGGGACGACGGCGTCCTCGAGGCCGAGCTCCTCACCGGCATAGAGGAAGGGGGTGCCCCGCAGGGTCAGCAGCAGGACCGCCGCCGCCCGCGCCCGGGCCTCGCTGCCATAGCGGGTGCGGTGCCGAGGGTTGTCGTGGTTGGAGAGCACGTAGGACGGCCACCGGTCTCCCTCGTGGCCGTACACCGCTTCGGTACCGGCGATGAGTAGGCGCCAGGCGTCCCGCTCCCACGGCGCCCACACGGAGGCGAAGTTGACGGCGCAGTGCACGCCGTCACCGTTCCCCTGGTACGAGGCCTGCACCTCGAGGTCGCCGGTGACCACCTCGCCGATGATCATGGTGTCGCCCGCGGCGTCGACGGTGTCACGGATGCCACGGATGAGTGGGTGGGCGGTGTCGTGGTGGGTGAGGACCACGTGGGGCACCCCCACCATCGACTCGGGGACGTCACGAGGCTCGGGGTCCTTGCCGATGGCGTTGATGACGTCGATGCGGAAGCCGTCCACGCCGCGGTCGAGCCAGAAGCGCAGGACGTCGTGCTGGGCCTGCTCGAGGTCGGGGTCGGCCCAGTTCACATCGGGCTGTTCGACGAGGAACAGGTGGAGGTAGTACTGGCCGGACGCCTCGTCGAACTCCCAGGCCGACCCCTCCGTGAACGAGGCCGTCCAGTTCGTGGGCGGACCGCCGCCGGGGGCCGGGTCGGACCAGATGAACCAGTCCCGCTTGGGGCTGTCGACGCTGCTGCGGGCCTCGACGAACCAAGGATGGTCGGACGAGACGTGGTTGGGCACGAAGTCGATGATCAGTTTCAGGTCCCGCTCGTGGAGCCCGTCGATCACGGCGTCGACGTCGTCGAGCGTGCCGAACACCGGGTCGACGGCGGAGTGGTCGGAGATGTCGTAGCCGAAGTCACGCATGGGCGATTCGTAGAACGGCGACACCCAGACGGCGTCGACACCGAGGTCGACGAGATGGTCGAGACGGCCGGCGATGCCGGCGAGATCGCCCACCCCGTCGCCGTTCCCATCAGCGAAGGAGCGCGGATAGATCTGGTAGAAGACGGCGGTCTTCCACCACGGGAGGTCTGGTCGGTCGGCAGGAGAGGCGGAGGGCACGTCCGGAATCTACCGAGGTGCATCTCGCGCTGGCCTCGTCCGCGACACACTGCACGGGGTGGAACCGCGGGCGATCGGCACGATCACGCGCCCGCCGCGACGTGGCGTCGCGGTGCGGGCCTTCGTCGTCGTCGTCCTGGTCGGCCAGGCACTCCTCCTCGTGCGCAGCTACGGCGATCCGCACAACTTCTTCGGGTTCCAGCCCTTCAACGAGTCGTCCACGTGGCGGGCCGAGATCGTGCGCGTGACGGTCGCGGGTGACCGCATCCCGGTGCAGGATGCGTGGCCGGGCGGCTACGACTGGGACGATCTCGTGGGCTGGGGGGTGCTGCAGCAGCCGGACCGACTGGCGCACGCCTACTCCGGCCTCGACGCCACGGTCGACTTCCTGGACGAGGCCCTCGACTGGGTGGCCGACCACACCCCGGAGGACACCGAGACCCTCTACCTCGAGGCGTCGGTCACCGGGTACCGCAACACCCGCGGGCCGGAGCACCGGGAGTTGCGCAGCGACGTGCGCGAGGAGGCGTCACGATGACGGCCACCCTGCCCCGACCGGTGGGAGCCGCCTCGCCCCGCCCTGCGACCTTCGATGCCGTATTCGACCAGCCAGGATCCACCCGACCCCTGGCGCTGCTGCGCATCGTGCTCGGACCAGTCGTGCTCGCCCACCTCGCGCCCTTCCTCGCCGACTCGCTCCGCGGCATCACCTACCTCGATCGGTTCCACACCCCCTGGCTCGCCGTCCTGCCGGAGGTCCCCGGCACCGTGCAGGTGCTCATGATCTGGACCGGTGCCGTCGCGGCCATCGCCCTCGGGCTCGGCTGGCACACCCGTCTGGTCGCGCCGATCACCTTCGCCTGCGTGGCAGGCAACTTCTTCCTGTCCCAGACGCACTTCCGCCACAACCGGGCCTTCCTGCTCATCCTGCTGGCTACCGTCGCACTCGGGGCGAGCGGCCGCGTCCTGTCCCTCGATGCCCGGCGCCGGCGACGCCAGGGGCGGGTCGTGGGTGAATCGGCCACGATCTGGCCGCTCTGGCTGCTCCGGGTCCTGGTCTCGTCGGTGTACTTCGCGTCGGGCTTCTCCAAGCTGATCGATCCCGACTGGTCGGGCGGGCTGGTGCTCTGGGACCGGGCGGTCCGTTACCAGGAGCTCATGCGGGAGCAGCTCCCACACGGCCCGCTCACCGATCTGGCCGTCGAGGTCGTCACGACCCGGTGGGTCCACGCCGTGACCTCCCCCATCGCCGTCGCCATGGAGCTGTTCATCGCGCTCGGCCTCTGGTCTTCCCGCACCAGGTTGGCCGCCATCTGGATTGCGATCTTCTTCCACCTCTCGATCGAGTTGTCGGCGTCCGTCGAGGTGTTCAGCCTGGCGGCCGTCGGCGCGCTGGTGATCTGGATCACGCCGGTCACGCGAGGCCGCACCGTGACCGTCGCCGACGGCAGGTGGATCCGTCGTCTCGACTGGTTCGCCCGGTTCGAGGTCCACGATCAGCCAGGCGCACCGCTCTCGGTGACCGACCGGGACGGGACCCGCCTCGTCGGCCGAGACGCTCGCCATCTGGTGGCCGCCCGGCTCCCCCTCACCTTCCTCGTGGCGCTCCCGGCTGCCGGCCTGACTCGACTCCGGCGGGTCCGAGCGTGAAGGATCGACCGATGAACGCCCAGCGACGCTTCCGTCGCTCCGTCGTCGCCTGGGTCGTCGGGGTCGGTCTGCTGCGTCTCACGCTGTGGGCGCCCGAGGTGTGCCCGCCCCTGAGCAACTCCCAGGCCCGGGCCGCCGCCGTGGCGGCTGCGGATTGGATCGTGACCAACCAGGACCCCGACGGCACGTACCTGTACGGGTGGGATCGGTCCGCCGAGGAGGCGTCCGACGACCCCTACAACCTCGTGCGCCACGCCGGGGTCACGATGAGCCTCTACCAGATGGTCCGAGGCGACGAGCCCGGCTACCTCGAGGCTGCGGACCAGGGGCTCACGTGGATGCTCGACCGGCTCGAGGACGCCGCCGACGGTGTCGCGTTCACCGATACCCGTCTCGCCAAACTCGGGGCCGCTTCGCTGCTGGCCGTCTCGCTGGCCCAGCGCCGCATCGCCACCGGCGACCCCTCCCACGACGAGACCATGGTCGACGTCGGTCGCTTCCTGGTGGCCCAACAGCGAGCCGACGGGTCGATGCTCAACTTCTTCGATGTCGATGTCCAGTCCCCGGTGCCGGACGAGACGTCGCTGTTCTCCACCGGCGAGGCCCTGTGGGCGCTGGCGCTCCTCCACGAGCTGTTCCCGGCGGAGGGGTTCAACCTCCCGGCGTGGTCGACGCTCGACTACCTGGCCCTGGAACGAGACCTCGACGAGGACTTCTATCCCCGGCCCTGGCCGGACCAATGGGCGGCGTACGCGTTGGGCGAGATGGCCGACTGGGGCCTGGCCGACCAGCACGTCGCCTACGCCCGCAGCCTTCTCGAGCGCTACGCCTTCCTCGTCCGCTTCGATGCCCAACGGGGAACGACCTACGGCTCGATCACGCACGGACCTGCACCGCGGGGCTCCGGCACAGGGACCTGGATCGAGGGCTTGGCGGCGCTGTGGCCGATGACGATGACCGACGAGCGGCTGGCCGACGTGGCCGACGGGACGACCGAGGCGCTGGCATGCGGGGCAGCCCGCCTGGCCGACCGACAGGTCGACCCGGGCGAGGATGCCGGCCCGCTCGAGGCCGGTGCCTGGTTCTACGACGACTACACCCGGATGGACGATCAGCAACACGCCGCATCCGGACTCCTGCTGGCCGAACCCGCCCTTCCTCGCCCCGGTGGCTGAACGTGGTTCCATCGACCCCCATGCTCGGAGCTGCGAGCCCCATGTCTGAAGCAGGCCCAACGTGATCACCGCCGTCATCGCCTTCCTCGTCGCCGTGAACCCGGCCGCTGCCTCGGTGGCGCTCGCCCGGGACTGGCGGACCGATCGACCGGCCTCGGTGGCGGTGGGAACCGCCTGTGCCGTGGCCCTGCTCACCGCCCTGGCCGCCCTCAGCGATCCGATCCTCGACGCCCTCGGAATCAACCTGGGCACGTTCGAGCTCGGGGCCGGCGTGGTGGTCGCCGTGGCCGGCGTACGGGCCCTCGCCGGCCTGGTTCCCCGGGGCACGACCGAGCCCACCACCGACGTGCGGCTCACCGGCTACGTGTTCTTCCCCACCCTGGTGACCCCCGCCGCCGCAGTCATGGCGGTGGCCATCGGCGCCCAGGAAGGCGTCGCCAGCACCGCGATCGGAGCCGCCACCGCGGTGGTCATCGGCGGGCTCGGGGTCTTCTACCGCCGGCGCATCCCCGAGCTCCTGGCCGGCGGGTTGGTACGACTGCTCGGCGCCGGAGGCGTCGTCGTCGGCATCGCCCTCGCCTTCGACGGCGTCCGGACCCTCTGACCGCGTCAGGACGCTCGACCGGCCGGACGCTCGGTCACCCGGTTGCTCCCGGCGTGAAGATCCAGGGTTCGGTGCTGACGGCGTCAGGCTCGAAGCGAGTGAGCAGGAGCTCCGCGTCGACGACCTCACCGGGGTCGTTCAGGCCGAGCGACGCACCCAGGACGGCCAAGAGCCGTCCTGTGTCCATGCCCGCCGAGGCCAGCTCGGTGCGGGTGACCGAGCCGTGCCGCTTCGCCAGCCGCTCCCCGTCGGGTCCGAGGACCAGCGGGACGTGGACATAGTCGGGCACCGCGAGCCCGAGGACCTCGCACAGCCAGGCCTGTCGCGGCGTCCCATCGAGCAGATCGTCGCCGCGCACCACCTCGGCGATGCCCTCAGCTGCGTCGTCGACCACGACGGCGAGGTTGTAGGCCGGGACGCCGTCGCCCCGGCGGACCACGAAGTCGTCGACCACGCCGGTGCGGGCCCCGTGGAGGTGATCGTGGATCGTCACCTCCGCTGCATCGGCGAGGACACGCAGCGAGGGTGCCCGGTCAGGCCGGTCGGCGGCTCGCTCGTCGCGCTCGTCGTCGGTCAGGTTCCGACACGTCCCGGGGTAGGCGCCGTCGGGCAGCGGGCCGTGCGACGCCGAGGCCGCTTCCCGTACCTCGCGCCGGCTGCACCAGCACGGATAGACCAGGCCGGCGCGCTCGAGCTCGGTGATGGCGCCCTCGTGGCGGGTGCGCAGAAACGGCGACGACTGGCGCAGGATCGCACCGTCGTGGTCGAGGCCGAGGGCGGCGAGATCGGCGAGGTGCTCGGCGATGAGCTCCTCCCGGCTGGCGACTGGATCGAGGTCCTCGACACGGACCACGAACCGCCCGCCGTCGACCTTGGCGTACAGCCAGGCCAGCAACGCCGTGCGGAGGTTCCCGACGTGGAGCGGGCCCGTGGGACTGGGGGCGAAGCGTCCGTCGGGCATCTCGTGATGCTCGCAGCCCGGGACGCTCCCGGGCCAGGCTCACTCAGGCGCAGGCCCAGGGGCCCCAGCCTTCCTGGTCGTAGAGCCACTTGGCGAAGACGGTGTTGGCTTCGGCGTCGTAGACGGCGGACCACGATGCACCCGTCACGGACTCGAACGTGCCGCGGTGGACGTTGTTGATCTGGAACAGCCCGTGGTTGCCGCCGCCCGCAGAGACAGCTCCCGGGTTCAGGCCCGACTCACACCGGGCGATGCGCGTGGCCGTTCCGGCGGCGGCGCCGAAGTGGCGGGCGATGACGTCGCCGACCGACCCGGAGGCTGCAGCCTGGACCGGCGCAGGATCCGGTTCGGGT
>JBPPNA010000090.1:0-5415 GCA_051306355.1 Acidimicrobiales bacterium
CGCGAACGCCTCGTACCCCTCCCGGAACATGGCGTCGTAGATGTCGTTCTTCGAGTCGAAGTACGAGTAGATCGACTGCGCCTTCATGCCCACCTGCTCGCCGAGCTCACGCATCCCGAGCCCGGCGAGGCCGTTGTCGCGCACCAGATTCCAGGCAGCAGCGACGATCTCGGCCTTGGTCTCATCGCGCCGGACCGTCCGTCGATCCTGCGAGGGAGCATCGGTGCCTTCGTCGATCCGGCTCACCCGAGGTCAACCTGACATCGTTCGAGGTGACTGACAGTGTTCGGAATCACGAACATGGTTCGGATGATGGTCGGTCGACGGGCGCTTGTCAACCACTGATCTGGTGGCCGCGAGTTCAAGTGCGGTCGGCCCAGACCCCTCCGGACGATCTCGCCGCCCGAGGTGGCGCTCATTCGTTGACCCCTACCGACGTCCAGACAGTCCGCGCGCGGACTCTGCTGGCGCACGACTGCCGTATCCGCGGTCCGACTTGGCTGCTCGATGACCACGATGTTGCCGGCGATCGGTGGCAGGATCTCGACCTCGTGTTGCCCCACGGGTGGCCTCGATCGGATCGGGTGCCATGCCCTCGACCATCACACGAACTTGGCTCCCCTTTGGCTCCCCTTTTCGCTCCCCTTATGGCTCCCCTCACCGGATCCGCCGCCGAAGACGACGAAGCCCCAGGCCACTGACCTGGGGCTTCACGGGGTGGGCCGTGAGGGATTCGAACCCCCGACCCCCTGCGCGTCATGCAGGTGCTCTAGCCAACTGAGCTAACGGCCCCGGGAGCGGGTCAATGTAGCACCGGTCTGGCAGCGCACACGCATCATCGGATCAGTCGGGGAGCCTCGAAGGCCCTGTGCTAGACCGCCACCGTGACGTCCGAGATCGACGGGCTGGACGCCCGACTCCTGCGTGCCCTGGCGGAGACGCCGCGCGTCGGTGTCATGGAGCTGGCCCGCCGCCTCGAGGTCGCTCGTGGCACGGTCCAAGCCCGTCTCGACAAGCTCCGCCAGCGCGGCGTGGTCACCGGGTTCGGTCCCGACATCGACCTGCGTCGGCTCGGCTACGACGTGTTGGCGTTCATCACCCTGGAGATCGCGCAGGGCGCCCTCGAATCGGTGGTCGAGCACCTCCGCACCATCCCCGAGGTGCTCGAGATCCACACCACCACCGGCCCCGGCGACCTGCTCTGTCGGGTCGTGGCGCCCACCAATACCGATCTCCAGCCACTCATCGGGCGCATGCTGGCCTCGGGTGGCGTCGTGCGCGCCACGACGCACATCGCGCTGACCGAACAGCTCCCCTATCGGGTCCTGCCTCTGGTCGACCAGGTGGACGGCGAGCCGGTCGACCCCGACTGACACCGACCCGGACTGACACCGACCCGGACTGACACCGACCCGGACGGACTGGGACCGCTCCTCTACGGTGGCGATCGTGACCGGCGCACTGCTCCTCGCACACCAGGGTGGTTGGGACGAGACCCTCTTCGTCCTCGCCCCGCTGGCGCTGTTCGCCGGGCTGTTGCTGATCGCCCGCCGCCGGGTCGACAAGATGGAAACCGACGACTCTACGCGCGACGAAGAGTCCCACGACCCCGTGTGACTCCCGGTGTGAGCTTGGTTCCGGAGTTCGATGCGCTCACGCTGGATGTGGGCGGGGTGTTCGTCGTGCCGGAGCACGACCGTCTCGACGCCGCGCTCCGTGCTTCGGACATCGCCATCGATCGGAGCCGGTTCTGGGACGGCCACTACCTCGCCATGCACGCGGTCGACGCCGACCAGTCACCCGCCGAGACCTTCAGCACCTACGTCCCGGCGTTCTGCCACCACCTCGGACTCCGCGGCGAGGAGTTCCAACGCGCCATCGCCGCCCTCGAGCCGCTCTTCGGCCCCTCAGGGCTCTGGGTCGAGCCCATCCCCGGCTCTGTCGACGGGCTCCGCCGACTCCACGATGCCGGCATCCCGCTGGCCATCGTGAGCAACGCCGACGGGACGGTGCACCAGGTCCTCGACCGCGCCGGCATCTGCCAGGTCGGTGACGGGCCTCTGGTGCCCGTGGTGCAGATCACCGACTCGGGGGCGATCGGAGTCGCCAAGCCGGACCCCGCCACCTTCGCTCCCGCCCTCGAGGCGTTGGGGACCGATCCTGCTCGGACCCTGCACGTGGGCGACTCCGTCCACTACGACGTCCTCGGTGCGATCGGGGCCGGGATGGCCGCCGTGCACTTCGATCCTCGCCAGCTGTGCCGGTCCGATGAGCATCCCCACGTCGCTGCGCTCACCGACCTGCTGCCTGCCTGAGCATGCCGCCGAGGACCAGCGAGGCCGCGGTCGCCGTGCCGATCACGGCCGCCAGCCCCGCCCGGAGCGACGTCGCCTCCGAGAGCGCGCCGACCACCACGGGCGACAGCAGAAACCCGACTCGGGCCCCGGTGGTCATCACGCCGAGACCGAGACCCGAGGGGACTCCGGGCGTGGTGGCGGCCTCGAGGTAGAGGGCGGGGAACAGCACCGAGACCCCGACACCCACAGCGACGAAGCCGGCGATGGCGATCCACACCGCCGGCGACGAAACGACCACCGCCAACCCGAAGGCGACCGTCAACAGCGCACTCACGAAGAGGCGTTGCCCGCCGAGCCAGTCCGTTGCCCGGTCCCCGCCCAGCCGGCCGGCGACCATTCCGCCGGCCGCCGCGACATACCCCAGCGCGGCCACCCCCTCGCTCGTGTCGTGGACGTCGGAGCCGAAGACGGCGGCCCAGTCACCCGGCGTCCCCTCCACCACCGCCACCGCCAGCGCCAGTGCGGCGAGCAGCACCAGGACCGGCACCCGACGCCCCTCACCGATCGGTTCCGCGGCGATCTCGACCTCGACGGCCAGCGAGGTCCGGGCCGCCAATCCACCGATGGCGAGGATTGCGCCGGTGACTGCCAACTGCACGGCGAGACTGACACCGATGGCCGCCGCCGTGGCGCCGATCGCTGCGCCGGTCACGGCACCCACGCTCCAGCCGGCGTGGAACCGTTGCATGACCGATCGTCCCGACCGTCGTTGCACGTCCGTGGCCTGGACGTTCATGGCGATGTCGGCCAGCGCGTCGACCGCGCTCAGCGCCACGAGGGCGACCCCGAGCGTCAGCGCCGTCGGAGCCAACCCGATCGAGACCAGGCCGCCGCCGAGCACAACAGTCGAGACCACTGCGCCACGCCGGCTCCCGACCCGGTCCACCACCAGACCGGCCGCCGCACTCGAGAGCAGGCCGCCAAGACCGATGCCGAGCAAGACCAGTCCGAGCGTGCCGAGCGAGAGGCCGAGCCGATCTCGGACCTCGGGCACCCGGGGCAGCCACGACGAGAAGGTCGCGCCGTTGGCGAAGAAGAGGACCAGGACCGCCCGGCGCTGGCGGGCGAGGGCGCCCGCGGAACCAGGCGTCACGGTCCCCCGGTTCAGATCGTCTTGCCGGGGCGACCGGGTCCGAGGGCGTCGTCGCCGTGCATGTCGGGATTGGGGCGGGCCTCCGCCATCAGCTTTGCGATGACGTCGTCGAGTCGCTCGGGGTCGTCGACGTTGCGCGTCGTTGGTCCTCGGTGCCAGCTCTCCGCTATGGCCAGCTCGTCACCCGCGACCTGGAACACTCGGCCCGTCACGTTCTTGGAACGGGGGCTGGCCAGCCAGGTACAGATCGGGGCGATCCAGCGCGGTGAGCTCGCCTCGCGCTCCTCCTCGGAAGCTGGTTCAGAACGGAGCGGTTCCGTCAGCCGAGTGAGGGCGCCCGGGGAGATGGCGTTGACGGTGATGCCGTACCGGGCCAGCTCGAGCGCTGCGATGATGGTGAAGCCGGCGATGCCCATCTTGGCCGCGCCGTAGTTGGTCTGGCCGATGTTGCCGTAGATGCCCGACACCGAAGTGGTGTTGATGATCCGGGCGTCGTTGACCTCGCCGGCCTTGGTCCGCTCCCGCCAGTGCGCAGCAGCGTGACGGGCCGGCGCGAACGTGCCCTTCAGGTGCACTGCGATCACCGCATCCCACTCGGCCTCGGTCATGTTGACCAGCATGCGGTCGCGCAGGATGCCGGCGTTGTTGACGACGACGTCGAGCCGCCCGAACGTGTCGACGGCCTGGGCGATCAGCCGGCCGGCACCGTCCCAGTCGGACACGTCATCGCCGTTGACCACCGCCTCGCCGCCCATGGACTCGATGTCGGCCACCACCGCCTGGGCTGGCGTGAGGTCGCTGCCAGAACCGTCCGGTGCACCACCGATGTCGTTCACCACCACCTTTGCGCCATGCTCGGCCAGCATCAGCGCGTGCTCGCGCCCGATCCCGCGACCGGCGCCCGTGACGATCGCCACCCGTCCATCACACATCGCCATGGGTCGTCGTCCGTTCTTCGGTCGTCATCAGAATGCCTCGTCATCGAGAGGTCGGGGTCGCAGGCTACCGATGGACCCCCTGGTCTGGCTCACGGACGAAGCGCGCCACCACGATGCTGGCGAGGAGGAGCGACGGCACGCTCACGGCCACGACGAGACCGATGCCGCTCGCCTCGAACAGGCGCGTGCCGACCACGGCGGCGATGGTCCGGCCGACCGTGAGCGAGGCCACGGCCAGGCCGAGGGCTCCGGCCCGACGATCCTCGTGCACCTCCATCACCAGAGGGAGCGCCGACACGAAGGCGAGCTCGAACGCCAGTCCGACCATCAGCGCGGCCGCCACCCCTGCGACGGCGATGTCGCCCACGACGGCGAACGCTGCCGAGGCCGGCACGAGGAGCAGGAGGCCGGCGAGCACGCAGCGACGCTTGCCGATCCGGTCGGCGAGGACGGCTGACAGGAGCGCACCGACCACCTCGCCGATGCCGAGGAGGATCACGACGAGGCTGATGGTCCGTTCCGAGAACCCCAGATCGCGCTCGAACCAGGCACCCTCGGTCACGAAGAGCAGAGCCGCACCGAGTGAGAGGGCGAGGATGCCGAGGTGCAGGGCAGTGAGCGGTGCGCGGGGTTCGCCGGAGTCGTCGGCCGCGGGGCGAGGCGGCTTGGCCGCCAAGGTGGCCCGCACGACCGGTATCGACGCCAGGAGCAGTCCCGCCGAGACGAGGTACGGCACGCGCCAGGACGACACCGACGTCAGCAGCCCGGCGATGGGAACGCCGATGAAGAACGCGCCGGACCAGGCCAACTCACCGATGCCGCTCACACGCCCCCGCCGGGCGAAGTCCACCTCGTCGCCGATCCAGGCGCTGAACGAGACGTCGTAGAAGTACCGACCGATCGCGACCACGAAGAGCCCTGCGCCGAAGCCGACGACGTCCGGTGCGGCGGCCACGATGACGCAGCCGAGCGCGCTGATGGTGAGGCCGTCGAGCATCCCGCGTCGGCGTCCCACCCGGTCGAGCCG
>JBPPNA010000097.1:0-12153 GCA_051306355.1 Acidimicrobiales bacterium
TCTCGTCACCAAGACGGTTGCGGAGAGCCCCGAAATGGTGACAAGAACGGTTTCGGGGAGGGCACAGCCTGTTGCCGGTGGCGTCGTCGGCGCTGACAGGATGGCCGGATGACCACGGTGCCGTCGTCCAAGGGAGTCGAGCTCGCCGTCCACGAGCTGGGAGGCGAGGGACGGCCGTTGCTGATGTGCCACGCCACCGGGTTCCACGCTCGCGTATGGGACAGCGTCGCCGCCGAGTTCCCGGACCGGCGCTGCATCGCCCTCGACTTCCGGGGCTTCGGCGACTCCACTGCGCCGATCGACGGCGACTTCGACTGGCACGGCTTCGGCGATGACGTGCTCGCCGTCGTCGATCACCTCGGGCTCACCGACGTGCAGGCCATCGGCCACTCCAAGGGCGGCGCCGCCCTCCTCATCGCCGAGTTGGCCCGTCCCGGCACCTTCGACCGACTGGTCTGCTTCGAGCCCATCGTGTTCCCGGGTCCGGACGCGGGTGGGCCTCCCGCTCCCACCGATGGCGACAACGGCATGGTCGAGGCGGCCCGCCGGCGTCGCGACACGTTCGACTCCTACGAGGCCGCCATCGAGCGTTTCGGTTCCAAGCCGACGCTCGGCTCGCTCCGCCCCGACGTGCTCGAGGCCTACGTGCGTCATGGGTTCCGAACGATCGACGACGGCTCGATCGTCCTCAAGGCCGACCGTGAGCACGAGGCCCGCACGTATGCGATGGGATCCCAGCACCAGACCTTCGCCCGTCTCGACGGGATCACGTGCCCCGTTCTCGTCGCCCACGGCGCCGACGGTGGGATCCCGGCGATCATGGCTCCCCTCGTCGCGGCGCGCCTGGCCCATGGTGAGCTCCGCGCCTTCCCCGAGCTCGGCCACTTCGGGCCGCTCCAGGACCCGGTTGCGTTCGCGGCGGCGGCCCGCGAGTTCCTCGACCGAACTGTCGGACCCCCGGCGTAACCTCGCTCCCATGGCGTTGTCCGTGCCGTCGTCGCTCTCCCCGTCGAAGCTCTCGAGCTTCACCACGTGCGCGCTCCGGTTCCGCTTCGCCTCCATCGACAAGCTCCCCGAGCCACCGACGAGGGCCGCGTCGCGCGGCACGCTCGTCCATGCTGCACTCGAGCGGCTCTTCACGCTGCCCGAGGCCGAGCGTGTCCCGGCCGCCGCCGGCCCCTGTCTCGATGCCGCGCTCGACGCCTACCGGGACGATCCCGAGTGGACCGGCCTGGCGCTCGACGCCGATGCGGAAACCGCCGTGGTGACCGAGGCCCGTCACCTCATCGACAACTACTTCCTGCTCGAGGATCCTCGCCAGGTCATGGCCATCGGGATCGAGCTCCAGCTCGAGGTCGACATCGGCGGCGTCGCCATCCGGGGCATCATCGACCGGCTCGACCTCGTGGACGGCGAGCTCGTGGTCACCGACTACAAGACGGGCCGGCCACCGAGCGACATGCACGCCCGCACCTCGATGACCGGCGTCCACGTCTACTCGCTCCTCTGCGAGCGACACTTCGGGCGGCGGCCCACCCGGGTCCAGCTCCTCCACCTCACCGAGCCGGTGGCCATCGTCGCCGAGCCCACCGAGCAGTCGACCCGGGGTCTCGAGCGGCGGCTGCAGGCCGTGTGGCGCGCCGTCGAGTCGGCCTGTGAGCACGACGACTTCCGCCCCCGCCCCTCCCGCCTGTGCGACTGGTGCTCCTTCCAACAGTGGTGCCCATCCTTCGGCGGCGATCCCAGCCGGGCAACCATCGACGTCCAGGTCAGCGAGCGGGCCGCAGCGGGCCAGGAACCGCTGCTCCAGATCTGACATGACCGCCGCCGCCGACCGCCATCCCATCCAGCGCGCCATCGTGCGCTTCGACGCCGACGTCGACCGCGCCCTCGACCGCCTCCGCGGCCGCCCGCTGGTCGACCGCCTCTTCTACACCGCCTCCGAGCTGGGCGACTTCAGCCTCATCTGGCACACGCTCGGCACCGCCCAGGGAGTTCGCCGTGGCGGCGACCTGGCCAGCACGCTGCGTCTCACCGCCGCGCTCGGGCTGGAATCCACGCTGGTCAACGGCCCGGTGAAGAATCTCTTCCGGCGGGCCCGGCCCGTGTCCGACGTGCCCCGGCCCCACCGCCTGCGCACGCCCAAGACCACCAGCTTCCCGTCCGGACACGCCTCCGCTGCGGCCGTCTTCATCACGGTGGCCGGCGAGAACGACCCGTGGCGCCTGCTCTACCTGGTGCTCGGCGCCACCGTGGCCACCTCGCGGATCTACGTCCGCATCCACCACGCATCCGATGTCGTCGCCGGCGCCACACTCGGTGCAGTCATGGGCGTCGCGTTCCGTGCTTGGTGGCCCGCGGGTACCCGCGCGCCCCGGGGTCTCCCCCGCCGCCGGCACTGACACCGAACGTACCCGGACCGGTCACCCCTCCTAGCCTGGTCGCGTGGAGTACGAGATCGTCCGGCGTCTGGCCCGGGGTGGCATGGGCGTGATCGATCTCGCCCACCGGCCCGATGGCTCAGCCGTCGCGCTGAAGCGCCTCGGCATCCACGGCAGTGCCGAGGAGATGCAGCTGGCCCGAGCGCGCTTCCAGCGGGAGCTGGAGACGCTGCGCACCCTGCGTCACGACGCCATCGTCCCCCTCATCGACCTCTACGACGACGACGGCGACGTCGTCCTCGTGATGCCCTACCTCGCGGGCGGGAGCCTGTCGGACGTCGTGCGGGCATCCGGCCCCCTGGGATCAGATCGTGTCCAGGCGATCGCCGATCGGCTCCTGCCCGCCCTCGCCGCCGCGCACCGCGCCGGGATCGTGCACCGCGACATCAAGCCGGCGAACATCCTCTTCGATGCCGAGGGCCGAGCCCATCTCGCCGACTTCGGGGTGGCCAGTACCACCGACGCGACCCACGGTCTGACGGGCACCGGCGTGGTGCTCGGCACCACCGGCTTCCTCGCACCCGAACAGGCGCGAGGCGAGGCGGCCACCGCGGCCTCCGACATCGCCAGCCTCGGCGCCACGCTCCACTTCGCGGCCACCGGGCGCAGCCCGTACGAGGGCGGCGAGGCGGCCGCCGTGCTGCTCCGCACCGCACGAGGCCGTTCGACCGTCGACCGCGACATCGACCCCGACCTCCGGCGGACGCTCCTCTCGATGCTCGATCCGAAGCCGGACCGACGTCCCTCCGCAGCCGCGTTGGCTGGCGGCCCCACCGACACCGACCCGATCCCGCACCTCGGCCGGCGGAACCGCCGCACCGCCCTGGTGGTGGGCGCACTGCTGGCCGCCACGTTGGTCGCCGTCGGAATCGGGACTGCGATGCGTGGCGGCGACGAAGGGTCCACTGTCGCGGTCGCGCCGGACCCGACCAGCACCGAGCCGCCGTGCGTCCCGCTCCCCTACCGCCCGTGCGGCGGGCAGGACGCCCCGAACACGGACGGCGAGCAGTGCATCGACGACCACGCCGACTACGACGGGCGGGCCACGAACGGCTGCGAGGCTGCACCAGACGACCTCGACGGCTCTGCGCTGGTCGATCGGATCGAGGCGACCATCGTCCCGGAGGACGACGTCGATCGCTACCCCGTGCGCATCGACGACGAGGGTGATCTCGGGTGCAACAACACCTTCCGCCTGCGGATCCGTGCTCCTTCGGGGATGGCGCTCCGGGTTGAACTGCGCGACGACCGGGACGAACCGGTGGGCGAGACCACCTCCGCCGACGGCGTGGAGGCCGAGATCGCCGTCCGCGACCCGGGATGCTTCCGCGACGACGCCGGTGACTACGAAGCGGTGGTCTCCGCCATCGGGAGCGACCGCAGTCCGGAGCCGTACGTGCTCACCCGCAGCGGCAGCTTCTGACCCGGCCGCAGCCTCGAAGGGCCTCTTCAGTTCCCGAAGATCCGGCCCAGGAAACCGCTCGCGTCGGGGGTCTCGGCCGGTTCGAGGTGCGGCACCTCGGTCCGGATGGCAGCCAGGACGTCGTTGATCGAGGGGTTGACCATGGCGACGTCACCGACGACGACGGTGGGGACCGTCTCGTGACCACGGGCGGCCGAGCGCACGACGGCGGCAGCGTCGGGGTCGTCCCAGATGTTGCGCTTGTCGATCGGCACCCCGAGGCGGTGGAGACCGCGCTCGAGACCCATGCAGAAGCCACAGCCAGGCCGCCAGTAGAAGGTGATCGCTTCGAGTGTCTCGGTCACACACCACACAACAACCGTTGCAGGCACAACATTCCGGGTCATCGGCGGCGCCCGGGTACCGTCGCCGTCCATGAGCACGGAGCACGGCTTCACCTTCGCCAGTATCATGGCGCTCGGACCGCAGTTGGCGATCGACACCGCCCGCGATGCCGAAGCCCTCGGGTACACCTCGTTCTGGACAGCGGAGACCACAGGGCCGGAGGCGTTCTCGACCCTGGCCGCAGCCGGCGGTGCCGCCCCCGCACTCGGCCTCGGCACCGGCGTGATCGCCCTCCAGCTCCGCACGCCGATGGTGGTGGCGATGGCCGCAGCCACCCTCCAGGCACTGCAGCCCGAGCGGGACGTCTACGTGGGCATCGGCATCTCCTCCCCCGTGGTGACCGAGCGCTGGCACGGCGTCGACTACGGCGACCGCCCCCTGGCCCGGTGCCGCGAATACATGACGCTGCTCAAGGAGATCTGGGCCGGGGACGCCGTCACCTTCGACGGCGACTTCTACGGGTTGAAGCGCAGCCGTCTCGGGGTCCGTCTGGGCGACAAGAAGCCCAAGGTCGTGCTCGGGGCGCTCAACCCGAAAATGCTCGCCCTGGGGGGCGAGGTCGCCGACGGCGTGCTGCTGAACTACCTCCCGGCGTCCCACGTGCCGTGGTCCGTCGAGCAGATCCGCGCCGGCGAGGCCCGTCGATCCGATGACGGTGCGGCCACCGTCTTCGCCTATGTCCATGCGGGCGTGACCGACCGCGAGCAAGGCGTCGAGAGCGCCCGCAAGGACCTGTTCTCCTACGCCGTGGTCGATGCCTACGCCCGGAACTTCGAGCGGGCCGGGTTCGGCGACTCGGTCGCCGAGGTGCGCGAGCGCCACGCCGAACGCGACCGGGACGGAGCCGTTGCGGCGATCTCCGACGAGTTCGTCGATGCCATCGATTTCATGGGAACCGCCGACGAGGTGGCTGCGTTCGGCCGTTCGTACGTCGCCGCCGGTGTCGACGTCCCGATCCTGATGCCCCTGCCCTGGGGTCCCGATCGTCGGCAGATCATCGAAGACACCATGCGGGCCTTCGTCTCGTAGGGCCCGGGCCGTAGGGTCTGGACGATGCGGCTCCAGGACAAGCACGTCGTCGTCACCGGCGGGGGCGGAGGGATCGGAAGCGCCATGGCCCGGCGCTTCGCCGCCGAGGGCGCCCGCACCGTGGTGGTGGCCGATGTCGACGGTGCCGCGGCGACATCGGTCGCCGAGGAGATCAGCGGGGTCGCGGTCGAGGCCGACCTCGGCACCGAAGCGGGCTGCATCGAGGTGGTGCGCACCGCCGAGGAACACGGTCCCATCGACCTGCTCTGCCTCAACGCGGGTATCGCCGTGGGCGGCGGCGTCGAGACCCCCGACGAGGACTGGTACCGCATCTGGGACATCAACGTGATGGCGCACGTGTGGGCGGTGCGGGCGGCTCTGCCGGCCATGCTCGCCCGTGGCGAGGGGTACATCCTCACGACCGCCTCGGCGGCCGGGTTGCTCACCAACATCGGCGCCGCCCCGTACTCGGTCACCAAGCACGCCGCCGTCGGACTGGCCGAGTGGCTGGCCATCACCCACGGCGACGCCGGGATCAAGGTCTCGTGCCTGTGCCCCCAGGGCGTGCGCACCAAGATGTTGTTCCCGGACGACGACGACGGCGACGTGGGTGCCGAGACGGTCCGCTCCCAGGGGGTCATCGAGCCCGAAGACGTCGCTGCGGCCGTGGTCGACGCCCTCGCCGAGGAGCGCTTCCTCGTGCTGCCGCATCCCGAGGTCCTCGACTACTTCCAGCACAAGGCGGGCGACTACGACCGCTGGCTGCGCGGCATGCGCAAGCTGCAGGCCCGGACCCAGGGCTGAACGCATCGCCACCGGCGCACGCATGACCGATTCCTGGCTCCGCTCGCTCGGCCTGCGTCGGGGCGACGAGATCCGGTTCCGCCGCAACCCCGGTGATCGCTGGCTGCCCGGCAAGGTGATGGGCCGCGAGGCCGACGGTTCCATCGACCTGCGCGACGGTCGGGGCCGGTCGCGCGCCATCCCCGTGGACCAGATCGAGGTCGCCGAGCGGGGCCCTCGCGGCGGGCAGACCTGGACACCGCTGGTCGACGTCGTCGCCCGGACCGAACAGCTCGACCTCTTCGGTGATTCGTGACCATCGACCGGGAGACCCTCGATGCCTACGAGATCGGTGCCGGGGTCTACGAGACCAACCGCCCACCGCGGTTCTCCGGTCGGGCCGAGGCGCTCGCCGACAGCGCCGCCGGCCCCGTGCTCGACGCCGGGTGCGGCACGGGTGTCTACCTCCCGTCCCTCGGCTCCTCGGCCGTCGGTCTCGATGCGTCGCCTGCGATGCTGGCTCGAGCGGTTCCCCACCCTCGCCTGGTGCGTGGCGATCTCACCCGCCTGCCGTTCCGGCGTGGTGCCATGGCCGGCGCCTGGGCCCGCAACAGCTACCTGCACCTCCCCCACCACGCGATGCCCCTGGCGTTGGCCGAGCTCCACCGGTCCCTGGCGGAGGCGTCGGCCGTGTCCTGCTCGTTCATCGCCGGACCAGACGATCGGGTCGTCTCCGATGACGATCTTCCTGGCCGGCACTTCTGGCGCTGGTCCGACGAGCACCTCCTCGACACCTTCGTGGGCGCGGGTTTCACCGACGTGATGCTGTGCGGCGACCTCCCCCGCTTCGTGAACGCCGCCCGGGCGCGAACCCTGCCCGACACCGTGGGCCCGGGGATGCAGATGCTCGTCTGCGGCCTGAACCCGTCGCTGCGAGCGGCCGACGCCGGCGTCGGGTTCGTCACCCCCGGGAACCGGTTCTGGCCTGCGGCCATCGAGGCTGGACTCGCCCGCGTCGACCGCGATCCGTGGGACGCCCTTCGGGAGCACGGGATGGGGATGACCGACCTGGCCAAGCGGGCCACCCGACGGGCCGACGAGCTGGCGCCGGACGAGTACCGCGACGGCGTCGCCCGGGTGGAGCGGTTGTGCGCACGGCTCCAGCCCGCCGCAGTCTGCATGGTGGGGCTCGCAGGCTGGCGGGTGGCGATCGACCGCCGGGCAAGTGCCGGTTGGCAGGAGCGCACCCTCGGGGGCCGGCCGGTCTACGTCATGCCGTCGACGTCGGGCCTCAACGCCCACAGTCGCTTCGACGACCTCGTCGGGCACCTGCGGGCAGCCACGGGCGGACCGGAATCCTCGTCCCGGCGATGAGCGTCATGGTTCGCCATCACCGTCGCCTCGGTGCCGCCATCGTGGTCGTCCTCGGCGTGTTCGTCTACTTGTGGCGGCTCGGCACGGCGTCGTGGCAGGGCGACGAAGCCATCTATGCCTCCGTTGCCCATGACGTGCTCGCCAGTGGAGGCGAGGCCGCATCGGAGATCGGACATCCACCGCTGGCCCTGCTCGCCTTCGCCGGCGGGCAGCAGTTCCTCGGTGACGACCAACTGGCCGTCCGGCTCGTCAGCGCGCTGTGCGGCCTGGCCGTGGGCTTGGTCCTCTTCGTCCTCGTGCGGCGCATGGCGGGATGGTGGGCTGGCATCGGCGCCGCCACGCTGTGGGTCGCGCTCCCGCACGCCCTACGGACCCCGGGTCTGGGACTCGACAAGCTCGATCGATTCGGGCGGATCGACGCGGTGGCCGCCCTCCCGCTCGCCGTGGCGCTGCTCCTGGGCTGGCGCTGGATCGAGGACGGACGCCGGCGGTGGGCGGTCGGTGCGGGCGCCGCCGTCGGGCTCGCCGCTGCGGCCAAGCTCCCGTTCGGCCTCGCCGTGCTCGCCATCGTCGTCACGGGCGTGATCATCCACCGGTACGACGTCCGACGTCTGATCGCCGACGTCGCGGCGATGGCTGCCGTCGCGATGAGTGTCCTGATCCTGGCCTACCTCCCATTCGGGACCCAGGCGTGGCGACGGTTCACGGAGATGATCGACTTCCAGAGCGAGCACGCCACGACAGGCCACCCCATCCTCATCGGCAACACGGTCCACGACCACGCGCCGTGGTGGACGAACTTCTGGTTCACCTGGCGTGACGACGGCGCGCTGCTCACCGTGCCGCTCGTGGCCCTCGCCGCCTGCGCCGTGCTGTGGCCGGGCCGCCGCCGGGCTGGCGCCTACCTGCTCGCCGCCGGACTCGTCCCGGCGATCGTCCTGGCGCTCTCACCGGTCGCCCTGCCCCACTACCGGTTCGTGTGGCTCCCCCCACTCTTCGGCGCGGCGGCAATTGGTGGTGCGGTGCTCTGGGAGCGGGGACGTGTCGCACGCGGGGCGGCCATCGTCGCGTTCGCTGCGTTGGTGGTGGTCGGCATCGACCACCTGTCGAACATCGCCACGCTCGAGCCGAGCGGCTACGGCGAGGTCGCTGCCCGGCTCGAACAGGCCGGCCTCGACGACGGCACCATCGCCCACCGGGCCGCCGGACCGATCATCGAGGCCTACTTCCCGGGTGCGGTCGAGGTCGGGGGCCTGCCCGCCGACGTGGTGATCGTCGACGACGGCATCATCAGCCGCTTCCCCGATCCTGCCTTGGTGGACGCGCTCGACGCCGCAGTGGCGGGCGCCGGGTGCGAGGCACGGATCGATCAGCTCCGCGTCGTGCTCCCCGCCGGTGGGACCGGCGCCTGCGCCGCCCTCCTCGACCGATGACGAGACGCATTCGACAGGGGCGTCGTTCTCGGCAACCCGGAAGATCCCGACCTCAGCGTGGAGCGAGGTCTCGGACGGCCTGGGCCATGTCGTAGCCGAACGGGAGAGGCGCCAACGCAGGCGTGGTGACCCCGGCATCGATGTAGCGCTGGATGTGCTCACGGCACTTCTCGGGCGAGCCGTGCACGATGAGCTCGTCCACGAGGGAGTTCGGGATGGCGTCGAGCGCACCCTGGCGGTCGCCGTCCTTCCACTTGGCCCACATGCCGGCGAGCTGCTCGCCGCGACCCAGCCACTCGTGGAACTTCGCGTACACGGGCACGTTCAGGTAGGCCGCGATGGCGAACTTCGCGGCCGGGTAGACGAGGTCGGGGTTGTCGACCGGGGCGCAGAAGATGCGAGCCACGATCTCGCGGTCGGCGCCGTCCGGAGCGGCGCCGTGCACGATGGGCGCCACCGTCTTCACGTCATCGGCGGACAACCAGTTGAGGATGGCACCGTCGCCCTCGCGGCCGGCGAGTTTCAGCATCCCCTCCCGCAGCGCAGCGACCACGATGGGCACCGGCTCCGGCGGGAGCGCCTTGAGCCGGAACCCCTTGATCTCGAAGGTGTCGAACTCCTGGGTCACCTTGTCGCCCGTCATGGCCGCCCGCAGGAAACGGACCATGTCGCGGATCTTCTTGTACGGCTCATCGAAGGGGATGCCGTTCCAACGCTCGACGATGACATCGGACGACGTGCCGATCCCGATGGCGAACCGTCCCGGCGCAGCCTGCGCCATCGAACCCACCGACTGGGCGAAACACGCCGGCCCGCGCGTGAAGGCGGGGATGATGGCCGTACCGAGGCGCAGCTCCGGCGCCCACACCGAGGCCAGGGCGAGCGGAGTGAACCCGTCGTGGCCGTCGGCCTCGGCCGACCACACGTCGGTGTAGCCCAGGTCGACGAGCTCGGTGAACCGGTCCCGCTGGGCGTGGAGCGGGCCGTCGAAGGGGATGGTCATGCCGTAGCGCTGCATGCTCGCAGCCTGCCACGGAGCCGGCGGTCGGTGATCAGCCGTCGTGGAAGCGCACGATGGTCGACTGGCTGGCCGTGGCCAACAGGGTGCCGTCCTCGGCGAAGAGGTGGACGATGCCGTGCCCGAAGCCATCAGCGATGGCATGGACCTGGATGTCCAGCAGCACCCAGTCGGTGGGGACGACACGGACCATGCGCAGCGTGTTGTCGAGGCTGTTGCCCCCGGCGTGACGCCCCAGGGCCTGGCCGATGCCCATCGGCACGTAGTCGCCGAGGATCGCCAACGCGGCGCCCGACATCTCGAGCACCTCGGGCATCCGGGCCCACATCGAGCAACGGCCGTCCCGTGACGGATTGCCGTCGACCTCGTCGCGTGGTCGTGCATTGGCGAGGCGGAACTCGATCCGAGCCATCATCGAGTCGGCGTCGTCGCCGATCCGGCGTGGACAGTCCTGCGGCGCGCGCACCTCGGGCATCGCGGCCCAGGATCCCTCCGCAGGTTGGTCGCGTCGGCCGAGCGCGGCGTTCACCGTCAGGATCTCACGGTCGCCCACGTGGCCCACGGCCCGGGCCTGGGTCACCGAGTTCCCCGGCACGGCCACGGTCACGTCGATGTCGAGGATCGAGGGTGGGTTGGCATAGGACAGGTACTGCGCGGTGGCCCAGATCACGGGGCGACCCGTGGTGCCCTCCATGGCTTCGATCGCCGCGCCGAGCCCGCACCCGCCCCAGAGGAAGTTGCTCCTCGTGGACACCCCCGGGGTCACCGGCAGGATCCACCGGTTGGGGTCGTGGGTCGGTTCGAGGCCGAGGAATGTCTTGGCGTCCACGGCGGGCGATCCTAGGTGTGGCCCCGTTGTGGGCAGGCGTGGCCGGCGAAGCTGTCTAACGTCATCCTCATGTCCGAGACACCTTGGTTGCACGATGCCTGTTCGCTGGTCGACGCCTACCGCTCCGGCGAACGGTCGCCCGTAGAGGAGACCGAGGCCTGCCTCGCCGCCATCGAGGACAGCGAACTGAACGCCTTCTCCCACGTCGACCCCGACCGGGCCCTCGAAGCCGCCCAGAACGCCGATGTCTCCCTCCCGTTCGGGGGCGTGCCCATGGGGGTCAAGGAGCTCGAGAAGGTGGCCGGCTGGCCCGACACCGAGGCGTCGCTCGTCTTCGCCGATCGGACCTCGTCGATCAACAGCACGATGGTCGACCGCCTCCTCGGCGCGGGCGCCGCCCTCGTGGGGTTGTGCACGGCATCGGAGTTCGGCGGGCTCAACGTGTCGACCACCAAGCTGAACGGCACCACGCACAATCCCTGGCAGCACGGCCGCACCGCCGGCGGGTCCTCCGGAGGTTCGTCATCGGCGGTGGCCGGCGGCCTGGTTCCGATCGCCTCCGGTGGAGACGGCGGTGGGTCGATCCGGATCCCGGCGGCCTTCAACGGCCTCGTCGGCATGAAGGGGACGGCTGGTCGGATCCCGCGGGGTCCGAAGACCGAGATCGCGCCCCTCACCGTGGTGAAGGGGTGCCAGGCGCGATCGGTGCGCGACGTCGCACGCTGGTTCGACGTCTGCGCCGGCTACGACATGCGCGACCCGTACTCGCTCCCGAGTCACGGCCGATGGGAAGCCGAGCTCGGCGCCCACGACCTGCGCGGTCTGAAGGTGGCCGTGTGCCCCGATCTGGGCAAGGCTGTGTTGCGGCCCGAGGTGGAGGAGAACGTCGCTTCGGCGGCCGAGGCTCTCATCGCCGACGCCGGCCTGGTCCGGGTCGACGTGCCGGTCGCCTTTCCCGGTCTGGGCTTCGAGTGGGCCATGTCCAACCTGGCCCAGTTGGCCAACGACCTCGACGGCCTGTGGCCCGACTGCCGCGACGACCTCACCCGGGAGATGGCCCTCGGCTTCGAGTTGGCCTTCTCGACCTACGACCTCACCATGGCGGCCACCGTGGAGCGGAACCGCACGGCCATGAACGAGCAGATGGCCGAGGTCTTCGACCGGGTCGACCTGCTCATCTGCGCCACCAACCCCGACGTGGCCTACCCGGCCGAGATCACCGCCAACACCCGGGTCGGTGAGACCAAGGTCGGCCTGGAGAACAACGGCATCCTGACCATCCCCGCCAACATCGTCGGCAATCCCGCCGTGTCGGTGCCGGTGGAGCCGGCGTTCGGCCTCCCCGTGGGCATGCAGATCATGGCCCGCCACCACCAGGACGCGTTGCTCCTCGACCTGGCCCGCATCGTCGAACAGACCCTCCCGTGGCCGGTGGTGGC
>JBPPNA010000134.1:0-3271 GCA_051306355.1 Acidimicrobiales bacterium
CTTCGAGCCACGATGTCTCATAGACGTCGTCGGCCCGCTGGATGAGGTCGCTCGGTTCGCCGTCGGGAGTGGTGGCGAAGGACCAGGCCTGGCGTTTGTTGGTCCAGTTCTCCGGGTGCTTGACGAGGGCGACCTTGAACCAAGCCACGGCGTCGTCGGTGTGGCCGCTGCGGGGGAGGTGCTGGGCGAGCTCGAAGGCTGCCGCGGCCTCTGCGTGGTCCGACGACATGGGTCGTGACGACGCGACGACCTCGTCGGCCGACAGTGCGTGCGCGCTGTCGGCGCCGTGCTCCACCCAGTCGACGATCGCCTCACGGTAGGTTTCGGGGGAGGCGTTGAACTTCTTGATCTCGGTGAGCATCTCGCCCAGGTACCCCATGTCGGGCGTCACCTCGATCTCGCGGAGCGCGGACTGCTTCACGTGCGCGGCATGCGACGGACGGACGATGACGCCGTCCTCGTCGATCCACACCGCGTTGGGCACGTTGACGAACCCGAACTTCTCGGCCGACACGTGGGCCTCATCGATGAGCGACGGATGGTCGGGGGACGCTGCGGCGATGAACGGACCAGCAGCCGCGACGCCGCCGGTGTCGAGCGCCACGGTGACGACCTCGACACCTCGGGGAGCGAGCTCGGTGCGCAGTGCCTGCCACACGGGCAGATCGTCACGGCACCCTCACCACGACGCCCAGGCCACGAGGAGCACCTTCTTGCCGTGCAGCGAAGCGAGGCGGAACACGTTCCCGTCGGCGTCGGGCAACTCGAGCTCGGGTGCGACCGCGGAGTCGAGGGCTCGGCCGGCCACCGTGGCCGGGCCGAGGGCGACGAGACCGTGGTCCTCGTCGCGGAGCACGGGCATGCCGAGTCGATCGGCGAGCACCGTGACATCGAGCGCGCCGCCGTCGAGATGCACCTCGTCGGGCAGCGGGACGCAGAGCTCGGCCTTGCACGCCCCCTCGGGCTTGATGGCCCAGCCGGTCGCCGTGGCGAAGGACTCCGGACCGGTGGTGAGGGACGGGAGGAGCATGCGGTGACCCTACGTGGGCCCGGGGGACGACACGGGTTCGCCACCATTTCGCAATCTGTTCGTCATGATGTGACAGAGTGGCTCAACTCTGCGGCACGACGTGCCGATGACTGCCCCGTACGGAAACGCCTCTGGGAGGGAACCACCTTGTCCGTCATGCTCCGGCGAGCGCTCGCCGCGCTCACCACTGCGCTGTGCCTGATCGGCTCCGTCGCCGTACCGGCCTCCGCCGCCACCGTCGCGCCCGACTACCAGACCGCCGTGCGCACCATCGTCTTCCCCGTGGCCGGACCGAACTACACCTACGGCGACACGTTCGGGGCGTGTCGCAGCGGGTGCAGTCGGGGCCACGAGGGCACCGACATCATGACGCCGAAGCTCACCGAGCTCCTGGCCGCCCGTGATGCGACGGTCACCTGGTCCAAGGACACCGCGACGCCGGACGGCAGCCAGGGCAACTACCTGATGCTCACCGACAGCGAGGGGTGGGAGTACTGGTACATCCACATCAACATCGACTCCCCGGGCACCGACGACGGCGCCAACCCCGAGGAGTGGATCTTCGCCCCCGGCATCGGCCGCGGCAGTGAGGTCGTGGCGGGCCAGCACATCGCCTACGCCGGCGATTCCGGCAACGCCGAGGGCAGCGGGTCCCACCTCCACTTCGAGATCCACAAGCCTGACGGCTCGATCATCAATCCGTACCAGTCGCTCCAGGCCGCCGAAAAGACCGGTCCCGCCCCGGCCGACGCCCGCTCGGGCGAGAGCGACGAGCGCTTCGTCCAGGCCCTGGCCCTCGACTTCCTCGACCGGCCCAGCAGCGCCAGCGAGCTCGCCCGTGACACGGACCGCCTGGCCGGCGGCGCCTCTCGCGCCGAGGTCGTGGACGGCTACGCCCAGTCGCGCGAGTGGGTCTCGGTCCTCATCACCCAGTTCTACGCCTCGACGCTCGACCGGGCGCCCGACGCCAGGGGCCTGGACCACTGGATCGACCAGATCAACGGGGGCATGACGCCTGCTGCGGTGGCATCTCGCTTCTACGCCAGCCCGGAGTACTTCAACCGCTCCGGCGGAACCACCCGGGCCTGGGTCACCGACCTGTACCGCGAGATCCTGCTCCGGGCGCCGGATGCGGCGGGACTCGAGCACTGGGCACGCAAGGCCGACGCCGGCATGTCGCGCATCGTCATCGCCACGGACTTCTACGGCTCGCTCGAATCTCGGCGTACCCGCGTCACGGGCCTGTACGCGTCGCTGCTCGGTCGGGCACCCGACTCCGGTGGCCTCTCGCACTGGGCGGACCGGCTCACCGACGGCCGAGACCTCGAACTGGCCGTCCTGCTGGCATCGGGCCCGGAGTACTACCAGCGGGCGACCACCCGCACCGACCTCGGTTGACTGCCGCCCCCGTGGGGGCGATGCCGAACCGCTGGGATGGCCGGCGTGATGGACCCGGCCTGGTTGGGACATGTCAGGATCGGGCGATGTCGATGACGTCGGGGGACCGTGAGGCGCCATGAAGTCGATGGGCTTCATACTCAGTTATCTCGCCACCCCCCAGGCGCGGCGCAGCGCCCGGATCGTCGGTTGGATGCTCGGCATCCTCACCGTGATCGTGGCCATCTACAGCGCCCTGTTCCACGAGATCATGGAGCAGGAAGGCCAGCGGTACAGCTGGATCACCGCCGTGTACTGGACGCTGGTGACGATGTCGACGCTGGGCTACGGCGACATCGCCTTCGACTCCGACCTCGGACGACTCTTCTCGCTCGCGGTCCTGCTGTCGGGTTCGGTCTTCATCCTGGTGCTCCTCCCGTTCACGTTCATCCAGTTCGTGTTCCTCCCCTGGATGGAGTCCACCCAGCGAGCGCGTGCGCCCCGCGAGGTGGATGAGCGCATCCGGGACCACGTGATCCTCACCAGCACCGGGCCCATCGAGTCTGCGCTGATCACCCGCCTCACCAGGGCCGGCATCGACTACGTGACGCTGGTGAGCGATCTCGACGAGGCGCTCAAGCTCCACGACCAGGGGCTGCAGGTCATGGTCGGCGACCTCGACGATCCCGAGGCCTACCGGGCCGCCGGCGTGGAGCGGGCCGCCATGGTGGCCACCACCCGGACCGACACCACCAACGCCAACGTGGCGTTCACGGTGCGGGAGATCTCCGAGTCGATCGACATCGTGGCCACCGCCAACGCCGAGGCGTCGGTCGACATCCTCCAGCTCGCCGGGTGCGACGA
>JBPPNA010000137.1:0-14073 GCA_051306355.1 Acidimicrobiales bacterium
GGGAGGCGCCAGGTGCCGCTCGCTGCGTCGTGCTGGGCGAGGCAGTCGGCGATCAGGGTGTGGGCCACGCGCTCGGCGCGCGCCGGGTCGTCGGGCCAGCCCATGACGGCAGCGAGCCGCCCATCGAACACGTCGCCACTGCGGAGCGCGGCGACGAGGCGGCCCCTTCCCTGGCGATCCGAGCCGTCGAAGCGGGACTGGGGCGCACTGATGCCGGCGGAGCCGGCGATCGGGTCGGGTTCGGGGAAACCCGCCTGCGCCCAGGCGCAGCCGGCTCGGACGGGGCACGCATGGCAACGGGGTGACCGCTTGGCGCACACCGACGCTCCGAGGTCGAAGACGGCCTGGCCCCACGTCCACCCCCACCCGTCGGGCACTGCATCGTCGGCGACCTGCTGCGCCTCGGCCCGCCCCAGCGGTCGGCCGGCGAGCGCACGGGCCACGAAGCGGCCGGCGTTGGTGTCCACCAGGCCGAGGTCGCGCTCGTGGGCGAAGACGAGCACCGCCCGGGCGGTGTAGGGACCCACACCGGGGAGAGTGAGCAGGTCCTCGAGCGTCGTGGGCAGCGCGCCATCGTGGACCCGGACGCATTCGGTGGCAGCCCGGTGGAGGTGGACGGCGCGGCGGTTGTATCCGAGGCCGGCCCACTCGTCGATGACATCGCCGACAGGCGCGGTCGCGCACGACACGACGGTCGGGAACCGCTCGAGGAACCGCACGTACCGATCGGTCACCCGAGCGACCTGGGTCTGCTGGAGCATCAGCTCCGAGACGAGGACCGCCCAGGGATCGCGCGACCGCCGCCACGGCAGGTCACGCCCGTTCGCCGCCCACCAGTCGACGAGCGCCTGCTGGAGCCGGGCTACATCGGGCAGAGGACCCACGCGTCCAGATCGAGGAGGACGTGGTCGGCGTACTTGCCGTCGTCCGTGCGCAGCGTCATCGTCTCGTCCCGGCCCTTGGTGGCCACCAACCGCACACGGAGGGCGCCGACTCCGGGCGCTGCTGTCCCGACGTCGCTGAGCACCGCCTTGTCGAGGACCTCGGACCACGCGTACACCGTGTCGTCGGCGAAGGCCGGGGCGGTGTGGGCGCCGGCGTTGATGGCGGCGATCATGGCGGCGTTGGCCATGCCGTTGAACTGCAGGGCCCGAGCGAGGCTGATGACGTGCCCGCCGTAGATCAGGCGCCGGCCGTCGTCGCGGGCCTCGATGTTGAAGTGGACCTTCGCGGTGTTCTGCCACAAGCGGGTGGCGAGCATGTGCTCGGCTTCCTCGAGGGTGACGCCGTCGACGTGGTCGATCTTCTCGCCGACCTCGTAGTCACCGAAGCGGTGGGGCTCGCCGGCGGCGGCGAAGTCGTATCCGCTGAAGTCCAGGCCGTCGGGCACGAGGAGGTCGGCGGGTTCCACCACGTCGGCCAGATCCGGCACGACCGTGTCCGGCGCCGGCGTGTCGAGATCACGCTTGCGGACCATCACCCAGCGAGCCCACTCGATCGCCGTCTCGCCCCGCTGGTTCGCGGCAGTGGACCGCACCCAGACCACCCCGGTCTTCCCGCTGGAGTTCTGCTTCAGGCCGATGACCTCGGAGCGGGTGCGGAGCGTGTCGCCGGGGCGGACCGGCCGGTGAAAGCGGCACTCGGCGTACCCGAGGTTGGCGACGGCGTTGAGCGAGACGTCGGGCACGGTCTTGCCGAACGCGATGTGGAAGCCGACGAGTTCCTCGACCGGTGCAGGGTCGAGCCCACAGGTGGCGGCGAACTCGTCCGAGGACGGGATGGCGAAACGGGTCGGGTAGAGCGCGCCGTACAGCGCCCGGTCGCCGCTGGTGACGGTGCGGGGCGTCGCGTGCTCGATGACCTGCCCGACACGGAAGTCCTCGAAGAAGTTGCCGGGGTTCGTCTTGCTCATGCCATTCGTCTACGTCGTCCAGACGGTCGGGTGCAACACGGGCGCTTGGGGCCATCGACGAGGCCGTCGGTACGATTCGCCCATGACCGCCGCAGATCTCGACGCCGCCGCCTCCGCCATCGACACCGCACGCACGGTGCTGGCGAAGGCGACCGCCCGCCTCGCCGAGCACGGCGACATCGATGCCCACCAGGTGCTGGCCTACGAGCTGGCGCACGCCACCGCCGCCATCGAGATGTCGGCCACGCTCCTCGACTACGGCTCCAAGGGCGACACCGAGGCAGAGATCGCCTGCGCGTTCGCCGCCGACGCCATCGCCGCCCTCGCCGGCAAGGTCTTCGGGCACGAGGTGGCCTGGGGCGTCGATCCCGGAGCCCTCGACGATGCCCGTGAGTTCGTCGGGACCTACACATCCCCCGAGTTCCTGACCTCGATCGACGGTGACGGGCCCCGCCACCTCGACGACGACTTCGAGCTCGTGCAGGACACGTTCCGTCGCTTCGCGGACGAGCAGATCAAGCCCCACGCCGAGCACGTGCACCGCACGAATGGCGACGTGCCCGAGGACATCATCTCCGGGCTCGCCGAGCTCGGCGCGTTCGGGCTCTCCATCCCTGAGGCGTACGGGGGCTTCGCCGCCGGCGGTGAGTCCGACTACATCGGCATGGTCGTGGCCACCGAGGAGCTCTCGCGCGGCTCGCTCGGCATCGGCGGCTCACTCATCACCCGACCGGAGATCATGACCCGCGCCGTCGAGAAGGGTGGGACCGAGGAGCAGAAGCAGTTCTGGCTCCCGAAGCTGGCCACCACAGAGGTGATGGCCGCCGTCGCCGTGACCGAGCCCGACTTCGGCTCCGATGTCGCCGGCGTCAAGACCATGGCCACGCGCCACACGCTCGAAGACGGCACCGAGGGATGGCGCATCAACGGCGTCAAGACCTGGTGCACGTTCGGGGCCCGCGCCGATGTGCTCCTCCTGCTGGCCCGTACCGACCCCGACCGCTCGCTCGGCCACAAGGGCCTGTCGATGTTCATCGTGCCCAAGCCGCGTGGCGAGGGTCACGGCTTCAGCTTCGAGGACGGTCACGGCGGAAAGATGGACGGCAGCCCCATCGACACCATCGGGTACCGGGGCATGCACTCCTACGAGATCGCCCTCGACGACTGGTTCGTCCCCCAGGGGAACCTCATCGGCGGCGACGACGGCCTCGGCCGTGGCTTCTACCTCCAGATGGAGGGATTCGAGAACGGTCGGCTGCAGACCGCAGCACGTGCGGTCGGCGTCATGCAGGCCGCGTTCGAGGATGCCAAGCAGTACGCGGCCGATCGCATCGTGTTCGGCCAACCGATCGCCGAGTACCAGCTCACCCAGGCAAAGCTCGCCCGCATGGCCGTCATCATCCAGGCCAGCCGCCAGTTCTCCTACGCCGTGGCCAAGATGATGGCCAAGGGTGAGGGCGCCATGGAGGCCACGCTGGTGAAGGCCTACGTGTGCAAGGCCGCCGAGTGGGTCACTCGCGAGGCGCTGCAGATCCACGGCGGCTTCGGGTACGCCGAGGAGTACCCGGTGAGCCGCTACTGGGTCGATGCCAGGGTGCTGTCGATCTTCGAGGGTGCCGACGAGACCCTGTGCCTGAAGGTCATCGCCCGGCGGCTCGTCGCCGGCGCCCGCGGCTGATCCCGCTGCCGAGCGGTGGCCGGCCGCGCCGGTCGCATCCGTGACCTAGCGTTGCGACATGCCGAAGACGACCCCGCCCAAGGGACGCCCCACGACCGGTCGGCTCGACCGCCAGGTCGCGAAGCGCACCTGGAAGTCGCGGAGCACGACCAAGAAGTTCTTGTGGGTCGTGCTCGCTCTGGGCCTGCTCGCCGCTGTGCTGGTCCTCGGGACGGGCACCGGCGGCAACGGGCTCGACACCCCGGTCACCGGATCCGTTCTGCCGTTGCTGCTCCTCAGTCGGCGCGGCCTGGTACCCGCACCGGCTCCTCGATGGTGAGCCCCCGCAGATAGAAGAGGTAGGTCCGCCACCGGACGTCGCCGATCGGGCGGAGCACCGACAGCAGATCTCGGTACATGTGCCACGTGCGGCGCAGTCCCTCCACCATCCCGAACTTGTCGCGCTTGGTGCGGTGGTACACGCCGGCCATGGTCCGCACCGACGTCCGCAACCGACGCTCGGTGACGATTTCGTTGATGCGGATCTCGATCGTGTAGCCGGTGAGCTTCATCGGCGGGATCGCCTCCCAGAGCTGACGCGAGATGATCCGCTCACCGGACAGCGGCGGGCACCGCAACACGAGCCAGTTGAGCCAGCCGTAGTCGAATGAACCGAGGCTCATCTCGGCCCGGCCGGCGAGCACGGGCTCGCAGATGGCGTCGAGGTGGTCGCTGCGCAGGTCGGTGCAGTCGGCGTCGACGAACAGGATGTGGGTGGCGTCGGTGACGTCGACGCCAGCTTGCATGGCATGGGCCTTCGACCCGGTCGAGTCGGGCCGGCGGACCACCGTCGCCGCGGCGTCCTCGGCGATCGTCGCGGTGGCGTCGGTCGAGCCGTCGTCGACCACGACGACCCGACGGACGTAGCGGCACCCCTGCGCGGCAGCGATGTTGGCGGCGATCGTGGGGGCCTCGTCGCGTGCTGGCATGACCACATCGACGGTGGTGTCGTCCGGTGGCTGCTCCTCGGTCGGCATGGGGCGTGGATCGTACGAGCGCCGCCCGGAGCGACGCCAGAGACGGGGACGGCCAACGCGCCTTGGCTAGTAGGCCCCGCCGAGTTTGCCGTGGTCCCAGCTCACGATCCGCTCGACCCGCACCCTGACGGCGTAGCGCTTCTCGCCCGCGGCCTGGATGAACGGCCGTGTCTCGTCGGTGACAGGGCCGGTGTAGCGACCGGCCACCATCTCGCCGAGGGCCATCACCTCGTCGCGCTCGATGACGACCTCGCCCCGGCCGACGAGCTCCACGCCCTTGAGCTCCTCATAGACGTCGCCGGTCTCGACCAGGCACGTGACGCGGTCGTCGCGCTCGAGGTTCTTGATCTTCTGTGCCTTCATGTAGGTCCAGAAGACGGGATCGGAGCCGTCCATGGCGTACCACATGGCCACCAGGTGGATGCTGCCGTCGTGGTTCAGGGTGGCGATGTTCATGGTGTGCCGGCCATCGAGGTACTCGGCCACCTCGTCGTCGGTCATGCGGATCTGGTCGCGGCGGCTCACGGGCCGGCACACCTCCTGATGGATTCACGGACGGGCTGATGGATTCACGGACGGGCTGATGGGTTCACGGACGGTGGATCACGGCGAGGTGAGCAGCTCGGGAACGACCGGGGTGTCGGTGCGGCGCGCCATCGCCTCGACGGACTCGCGCCCCTTGGGCCCCACGACCGTGTCGACGAGTGAGAGCGGCACGAGATCCTCGTCGAGCTCCCAGGGCTCGGCGGCCTGGTCGAGCCGATCGGTCAGCTCGACCCACAGCCGTTCGGGCAACAACCGACCCTCACCGACGACGAGCCACACCTCGGCGTCGGTGCCCGCCGCCACCGCCGCCGCAGCATGTGAGCCCGCCACGGCGACGAATCCGTCGGGGCCGACCGCCGAGGCCTCCAGCAGCACGACGTTGGACCACCGCACGGCGCCGGCCACGTTGGCGGGTGGCACCTCATCGCTGTCGGAGTCGGCCTGTTCGAGGCGGCGAACGAGACCGGTCCCCTCGCCGAGCGAGTCGACGACCAGGGACCGGATGTCACCCCGTCGCACGAGGGCCTCGCCGATCTGCTCCGGCCATCCCACGACGCAGACCGTGATGTCGTCGGGCAACTCGTAGGCGAGCGCGGCCGGGGTGGAGTCGTCCTGCAGCACCGTCACACATCGGATGGACTCGGCCCGCGGATCGTTGGTGGCCAGCACGCGCGACGCCAACCACCACATCGGACCCGAGGTCGGGTGCCGGTCGACGATGCGGCGGCATGCGGTCACCAGACCGGACGGGTCGGCGGTGAAGCCGGCGAGGGCGCGAGCGGTCTCCTCGGCGAGCGCGCCATGGTCGGCACCTCCCGAACGGGCGACGTAGCGGAGCCGCTCGATGGGATGCATCTACAGGCCGGGCTTGAAGACCATCAGATAGAGCATCACCAGCAACAGGACGGTGGCGATGGGCCCGCCCTTGGCGAGGAGCGCTCGGCCGCCCATGTCGCCGGCGGCCACCTGCTTCTCGCCCTTGAGGATGATGGCACTGACCACACCACCGATGGCGAACCACACGAGGAACGAGAGGGAGATCCACGTCTGGGAGAACTCCCAGCCATCGAACTCCAGGATCATCGCGACGCCTGTCAGGAGCAGGACCACCAGCCCGCCGAGCGAGATCCGGGAGGTGTAGAACGCGCTGAAACCAGCCCAGTTGATCAACGCCGCCTCCCCACCGTTCTTCTCGAAGTGCCTCTCGAGGAGCGGGTTGATGGCCGCCGGCGCGAAGGTCACCACGACGGCGACGATGTGGACGAGGAGGAGGAGGTTGTAGACGTTGTCGTTGGGCACCGCGGTCTCCGGTGACGAGGGGGTCGGATCTGTGGACGCGGAACCTAGCTTGCTAGCTTGCGCCCGTGCCGACGGACCCAGCAGGCGACGTTCCCCTCACACACCTGTCCGGTGCGACGCACCCGCTCGACGACTGGTTGACCACGTTCCACCTCGCAGTGGTGGTGCTCGACCCGTACGAATACGAGAGTGCCTGGCTCCTCGAGACCGCGGGGCGCATCCTGACCACCTTCACCGGGGCCGACGTTCGCGTGGGCTTCGTGGTCACCGCCCTTCCCGCCGAGGCCAAGGAGTTCCTCGGTCCGTGGGCCGACCAGCTCTTCGCGCTCTGCGACCCCGACAAGGCCTTCGTGAAGTCGCTCGGGCTCGACACGCTGCCAGCCCTCGTCCACATCGGCCTCGACGGGTCTCTGCTCGGCTCGGCCGAGGGCTGGGACCCGGTCGCCTGGCGCGCCGTCGTCGACAACCTGGCCAAGGCGATGTGGTGGAAGGCCCCGGACATCCCCGCCCCCGGCGACCCGAAGCCCTACGCCGGAGCACCCGCGATCTGACTGACGTATACCCGCGGCGCAGCCGTGGGTACGGATTCCCCCATGGCCAACCCGCAGCAGCCCGAGCTCCGTCGTTCCGGACGGGTCCCCGCACTCGACCCAGATGCTTCCGAAGCCAAGCTCTCCGCCCAGGACCGACCCCAGACCGGTGGCGTGGTGGGCGATGCACCGCCGGAGCAACAGCCCGGCCACCACCCGGAGCACGACCAGGACAAGCCCGACCTCGACGAGTTCGCCGCGAGATTGGGTGTGAAGGCCGAGGGTGACGAGCCCCATGAGACGCCCAACGTGACCGACGCCGAGGGCGTGGGTACGAGCCGGTGGCAGTCGCAGTGGCGGCGAGTGCTGGTTCCCGTCGCCGTCGTCGGCGCCGTCGTGGCTGTCGTCATCGGCATCCGCCGCTCCCGCTGAGGGCAGAGTCTGGTGGGGGCTGCCGGTGCGGTGGTGGTCACGGGGTCCTTCCGGTGAAGGCCACGAGCCGTTCCAAGGCGGTCGCATCGGTCTGATCAGGGCCGGTTCCTTCGACGGTCTCCTCGACGAGAGAGCCGGCGGGAGGCCGCACGTGGGCGAGGATCCTCATGTTCCATGCACGGGACGCACCTTCGGCGAGGATCCTCACGTTCGTCCCGGCGCCACCGGCAATACTCCGACGGTGACCGAGTTCGAACACACCCCGCTGCTCCCCCTGGCCGGCGACGAGACCACCTTCCGCAGGCTGGACCTCGGTGGTGTCGACCCTGTCGATCTCGGCGGGCAGGCGTTCCTGCGCGTCGATCCCACGGTGCTCACTGCGCTGACGGCGCAGGCGATGTTCGACATCGCCCACTACCTGCGACCCGGCCACCTCCAGCAGCTGCGCAACATCCTCGACGATCCCGAGGCATCCGGCAACGACCGCTTCGTCGCGCTCGACCTGCTCAAGAACGCCAACGTGGCCGCCGGTGGTGTCCTGCCCATGTGCCAGGACACCGGTACCGCCATCGTGAAGGCCAAGAAGGGCGAGCGAGTGCTCACCAGCCTCGATGGCCCACACCAGGGCGACGAGGCCGCCATCGCACGCGGCATCTTCGACACCTACCAGAGCGCCAACCTGCGCGATTCGCAGATGGCGCCGCTGTCGATGTGGGAGGAGACCAACACGACGACCAACCTCCCCGCAGAGATCAAGATCGCGGCGACGGAGGGAGCGGTCTACGAGTTCCTGTTCATGGCCAAGGGCGGGGGTTCGGCCAACAAGAGCTACCTGTTCCAGGAGACCAAGGCCCTGCTCACGCCGCACAAGCTCCTCGACTTCCTCGACGACAAGCTCCGCTCGCTGGGCACGGCCGCCTGCCCGCCCTACCACCTCGCCGTCGTCATCGGCGGCACGTCCGCAGAGGTGGCCCTCGAGACAGCCAAGCTCGCCACCACCCGCTACCTCGACTCGCTCCCCAAGGAGGGTTCGCCGCTCGGCCACGGCTACCGGGACGTCGAGTTCGAGGCCGAGGTGCTGAAGCTGAGCCAGGAGTTCGGCATCGGCGCCCAGTTCGGTGGCAAGTACTTCTGCCACGACGTCCGCATCATCCGGATGGCCCGACATGGCGCCTCCCTGCCCGTGGCCATCGCCGTGTCGTGCTCCGCCGATCGCCAAGCCAGGGCCGAGATCACCGCCGACGGCGTGTTCCTCGAGCAACTGGAGACCAACCCGGCCCACTTCCTGCCCGAGGTCACCGGTGACGAGCTCGCCGACGACGTGGTCCACATCGATCTCACCCAGCCGATGGACGAGATCCGGGCCCGGTTGTCGGCCCTGCCCGTCAAGACCAGGGTGTCGCTCACCGGACCCCTCGTCGTGGCCCGGGACATCGCGCACGCCAAGATCCAGGAACGCCTCGACGCCGGCGAGGCGATGCCGCAGTACCTCCGGGACCACCCCGTGTACTACGCCGGTCCGGCCAAGACCCCCGAGGGCTACGCATCGGGATCGTTCGGGCCGACCACGGCCGGGAGGATGGACTCCTACGTCGACGCCTTCCAGGCCGCCGGCGGGTCGATGGTCATGCTGGCCAAGGGGAACCGCAGCCAGCAGGTCACCGATGCCTGCCACCGCCACGGTGGCTTCTACCTCGGTTCCATCGGCGGTCCCGCAGCCCGGCTCGCCCAGGACAACATCCGATCCGTCGAGGTGCTCGAGTACCCCGAGCTCGGCATGGAAGCGATCTGGAAGATCGAGGTCGAGGACTTCCCGGCGTTCGTGATCATCGACGACAAGGGGAACGACTTCTTCCAGACGGTCAACCGCCCCGTGGACCTGGGGACGAAGCGACCCTGATCGATCTCGCTCCGGCCTCACCACACCCGCTCGGGCACCGGTCATGACGGGACCAGCACGCCGGGGACGGGCGGCGCTGCTCGTCGTGGTCGCGGCCGTCCTGTGGGGGACGACAGGGACGGCCCAGGAGCTCGGACCAGACGGGATCGATCCGCTCGTCGTCGGGTGGGCCCGGCTCGCCGTCGGGGGCGCCGGCCTGCTGGCCATCGCCCGCATCCGGCGGGTGGCCCGCACGCCACTCCCCCGGGGATGGCTGCTGGTCGCCATCGGGTCCATCGCCGCCTACCAGCTGACCTTCTTCGGGGGCGTGCGCCTGGCTGGCGTCGCCCTCGGGACCGCCGTCGGCATCGGCTCGGCGCCGATCTGGGGTGGCCTCGTCGACTGGCGCTTCACTGGTTGGCGGCCGTCGCCCCGTTGGATCGTGGCCGGCGGCGTCGCCATCGCCGGCGCCGCGCTGGTGGCAGGCGAACCGGGCGATGCGGAACGCCCCGGTCCGGGTCTGCTGCTCGCCGTGGGTGCCGGCGCCAGCTACGCCCTGTACGCCTACGCCCTCCAGCAACTGGCCCGGGGCGCCGACGCCGACCACGTCGCCTCGACGGTCTTCGTCGGCGCAGCCGTGGTGTTGGCACCCGTCCTGCTGATCGGCGACCTCGGTCCACTGCTGACCGGTGAGGGCACGGTCA
The DNA here is from genome assembly GCA_051306355.1 of Acidimicrobiales bacterium. Classification (GTDB taxonomy): domain Bacteria; phylum Actinomycetota; class Acidimicrobiia; order Acidimicrobiales; family Salinilacustritrichaceae; genus Salinilacustrithrix. The sequence continues at coordinate 9,997 of JBPPNA010000137.1, forward strand.
TGGCCCTGCACCTGGGGCTCGTCGCGACGACCCTCTCCTACGCCTGCTTCACCCGTGGAGTCCGGGACACCGCGGTGGCCTCGGCCACGCTGCTCTCCCTGGCGGAGCCACTCACTGCGGTGATCCTCGGGGTCACGATCCTCGGTGAGGACCTCACCGCCCCGGCGGCCGCTGGCGTGGCGCTCCTCCTGGTGGGGGTCACGGTGGCGGCCTCGTCGCGGCCCGTACGGCGCAGGTCTAGGTTGCGAGCATGACCATGCGCATCGGGATCTTCGGCGGTCTCACGGCCAGGGCGTCGATCGACGAGGTGGTCGAGGAGGTGCGCACGGCGGAGGCCGAGGGCTTCGCCAGCTACTGGGTACCCCAGATCCTCGGCTACGACGCCCTGACGTTGGTGGCCATCGTCGGGCGTGAGACCGACACCATCGAGCTCGGAACGTCGGTCGTGCCCACGTACCCCCGCCATCCGGCCATGCTGGCGGCCCAGGCCCTCACCACCCAGCAGGCTGCGGGTGGGCGGTTCACGCTCGGCATCGGCCTGTCCCACCAGCCCGTGATCGAGCACATGTTCGGCCTGAGCTTCGACAAGCCCGTACGTCATCTGCGCGAGTACCTCGACATCCTCATGCCCCTCGTCGACGGCCGGCCGGTTGCGGTCAACGGCGAGACGCTGTCGGCCAACCTCACCCTCGACGTGCCCGCAGCCCAGCCCGTACCGGTGATGGTCGCAGCTCTCGGTCCCCAGATGCTCGCGCTGGCGGGCGCCCGCACGGCCGGCACCGTCACGTGGATGACCGGCCCGAGAACGATCGAGGAGCACACCGGGCCGGCCCTACGGGCCGCGGCAGAGGAGGCCGGCAACCCCGGTGTCCGCATCGCCTGCGGACTGCCCGTGTGCGTCACCGACGACATCGACCGGGCCAGGGACCGGGCGGCCAAGGCGTACCAGGTCTACGGTCAGCTCCCCAGCTACCGGGCCATGCTCGACCGTGAGGGGGTGGACGGTCCCGCCGACGTGGCCATCATCGGCGACGAGGCCTCGGTCGAGGCCCGGGTCCGCGGTCTGGCCGACGCCGGCGTCACCGACTTCGCCGCCAGTGAGTTCGGGTCCGGCGACGACGAGCGACGTCGCACACGCCAACTGCTCCAGAGCCTGCTGGCCCGGTGAAGATCCGCGTCGGTTACGGGCTGGGGACCCGTTCGGTCACCAACGACGCCGAGCGCTTCACCAGCCTGGTCGACACCCTCGAGGCACTGCGGTTCGACTCGCTGTGGCTCTCGGAGAAGATCACCGACACGTGTCCGGATCCGGTGGTGGCGATGGCCTTCGCCGCGGCGCGCACCACGAAGCTCAAGTTCGGTACCAGCGTGATGGTCCTACCGGGCCGCAACCCGATGCTCCTCGCCAAGGAGTTGGCCACGCTCGATCGGTTGTCGTCGGGGCGGCTGTTGCCTGCGTTCGGCCTGGGCCAGGTCGACCCCGCCGAACAGCAGGCCTTCGGCGTGGCGCGCGAGGAGCGGGCCGCACGCTTCGACGAGATGCTCCCGCTGCTGCGCCGGTTCTGGACCGAGGAGTCGGTGGACCACGCTGGCGAGTTCTTCACCTATGACGCTGCATCGGTGCGCCCCTTCCCGATCCAGCAGCCGATCGAGATCTGGTTCGGAGGGCGGGCCCCGTCCGAGCTGCGCCGGGCCGGACGCCTCGGCGATGGCTGGCTCCCGAGCTTCTGCACCCCGGGCGACGTGGCCGTCGGGCGGGCCGAGGTCGATCGCGTCGCCGCCGAACACGACCGAGCGATCGACCCGGAGCACTTCGGCGCGCTGGTTCCCTACGGCGTCGACGGCGTTCCCGACGCGGTCCGAGCCTTCCTCGCGAAACGCCGGCCCGACGTGGATCCCGAGGAGGTCGTGGTCGGCAGCGTGCGCGCGCTCCGCACCCACCTCGAACGGTTCGTGGAGGTGGGCGCCTCGAAGTTCGTGATCGTCCCCTTCGGTGAGCCCGACCGGTGGGACGACCACCTGGCCGAGGTCGCCGACGCCGTCATGCCGCTGCAGAACTGACGGTGTGGCTATGGTCCGCGCCATGAAGTTCGCCCTCGCCTTCGCCAACACCGGACCCTTCGCGGAAGGAGCCGGCGCCGTCGCCATGGCCCGAGCGGCCGAGGAATCGGGGTTCGAATCGATCTGGACCGTGGAGCACGTCGTCGTGCCCTCGGGATACGACTCCCGCTACCCCTACGACCCGTCGGGGAAGATGCCGGGCGGCGAAGAGTTCGCCATCCCCGATCCGCTCGTGTGGCTGAGCTTCGTCGCCGGCGCCACCTCCACGATCCGACTGGCCACCGGCATCCTCATCGTCCCGCAGCGGAACCCCGTCGTACTCGCCAAGGAGGTCGCAACCCTCGATCATCTGAGCGGCGGCCGCGTGGAGTTGGGCATCGGCGTCGGCTGGCTGGAGGAGGAGTTCGATGCCATCGGCGTGCCGTTCCGCGAGCGGGGCAAGCGCACCGACGACAACATCGCCGCCATGCGGGCCCTGTGGTCGGAGACCAAGGCGAGCCATCACGGCGAGTTCATCGACTTCGACGACTGCATCTCGCTCCCCCACCCGGTCAACGGCAGCGTCCCGATCCACGTCGGCGGGCACACCGAGATCGCCGCCCGCCGGGCCGGCCGCCTCGGAGACGGGTTCTTCCCCGGCACGGGTTCACCCGAGGAGCTCGCCTCGCTCTTCGAGGTGGTGCGCGAGACCGCCACCGAGCACGGGCGTGATCCGTCGGCCATCGAACTCACCGCCGGCGGCGCACTCGGGGACGGCGCGGTGGAGGCCACCAAGGCACTCGCCGACATGGGGGTCGACCGGGTGGCCATCCCTGCCTTCGCCTTCTGGGGCGACACCGCCGACTCACTGGCCCGCTACGGCGACGAGGTCATCAGCAGGTTCCAGTAGCGAGATCGAACGGTCAGACCTGGGGCGGGACACCGCCGGCGCCGCCACCACAGCTCTCGAGGCGCACCCGCTCGTCGACGATCGACACCTGGGCGGCCGCGCTGTCCTGCGCCCACAGATCCAGGGCGGACTCGAGCTCGGCGGTGTCGTCGGCGGTGTCGCCCACGAAGTCGGCACGCACGCAATCGAGATCGCCGTCGGACCACGTGACGGCCCAGTCGCCACCCCACCCCTGGACCGCTCGCAGCGCGTCCGACTGGTTCACCGACGAATCGCCCGTGCTCAGCAACCCGATGAGGAACAGGGCGCCGATGACGCCGTCGTCCACCACCTCACCGTCAGCCGGTGGCGCCGGGACCTCGATGCGGGGCTCACGGTCCTCGTAGAGCCCCGGGAAGATGAACTGCTCCGACGTGTCGGGCGGAGCGGTCAGGGCAGCATCGACGGCTCGTTCACCACCGGTCGCGACCAGGCTGTCGACGAAGATCTCACCCAGCTGGTAGATGGCACCGATCTCGAAGAGCAGGATCTCGGGGAAGGCCGTCGGGTCGACCCCTTCGGCGAAGGCGGCCTCCTCCTGCTCGGCCTGCTGACGGAACTCCTCCGGCTGCCCCCGCAGCCACTGCTGCTCGATGCGACGGGCATTGCCTTCCACCGCTGCGGAGAAGCCCGAGCCGATCTCGTCCTTGCGATCGTCGTACTCGGGTCGATCGAGCTCGAAGGCCTGGTCGTCGAGGGCGTGGACCAGCTCGTGGACGATCATCTGCTGCACGTACGGCGACGGCGACCGTCCCCGGACCACGAGCTCGTTGGACTCTGGATCGTAGAAGCCGAGGACGCCGGCGGAGTAGATGGCCCGGAGCTCGTCGAGGAGGCTGCGCTCGGGGTCGAGCAGCCCCAGTGCCCGGTAGAAGACCTCGGCCTTCTCGATGTCCTCGGTGCCATCCTCGAAGTTCTCGAGGAGCCGGGCCTCGAAGTCGTCATCGGCGGCGAGTTCGACCACCACGTCCTCGGTGAACTCGAGGCCACGGGCCTGCGCCACGTATGCCTCGAGCTCGTCGATGAGGGCCAGGAACTCCGCCTCCGAGACGGGCGGGACATCGGGCGGAGCGGTGGCGGGCACCTCC
>JBPPNA010000152.1:0-10824 GCA_051306355.1 Acidimicrobiales bacterium
GGAACGGCACCGCGGAGACCTTGAAGGCGAAGCCGATGACCACGAACACGCTGGCCAGGGTGACGAGGGCGGTCTCGCCCGCACCGCCGGCGATGGCCTGGCCGATCTCGGTGAGGCGCGTGTCGCCGGCGACGCCGAACAGCAGCGACATTCCGTACAGGAGCACCGCCGAGGCGAAGACGCCCATCAGGTAGTACTTCACGCCGGCCTCGTTGCCGATCAGGTCGCGCTTGCGCCAGCCGGCGAGCATGTAGGCCGGGATCGACAGCAGCTCGAGGGCGATGAAGACGGTGATCAGGTCGCGGGCGCTGGCCATGAGGGTCATGCCCAGCAGCGACGACAGCAGGAGGAAGTAGTACTCGCCCTCGGCGTAGTCGCCCTCGGCGATGTAGTTGGTCGACAGCAGCACGACCACGTACGCGGAGAGGAGGAACAGCGCCTTGAGCACGAGGGCGAAGTTGTCGACGACGTAGGCGCCGCTGAACATCGTGCGGTCGGCGCCGTCGGTGGCCAGGGTGACGATGGGGATCATGGCGCCGAGCAGGCCGAGACCGGCGATGGTGGCCAGGAACGGGTTGCCGCCCTCGGGTTTGATCAGGTCGACGAGCAGCACGACCACGAGCGTGCCGGTGAGCACGAGCTCGGGACCGAACGCGTGGTAGTCGAGGACCGGCTGCACGAAGTCGGTCACCTGGGCGAACAGGGCGAACATCAGGTCAGTTCCCCGTCGCAGCGGCGATGGACTGGGCCACGTTGACGATCGTGCCGTCGGTGATCTTGAAGATCAGGTTCGGATAGACGCCCAGCACCACGATGAGGATCAGCAGTGGCGTCCAGGCGATCCACTCCGGCAACTCGACGTCGTGGATGTTCTCGTCGTTCTCGAACTCGGCGGACGGCACACCGAATGCCGTGCGCTGGTAGAGCCACAGGAGGTAGCCGGCGGCGAGCACGGTGCCGACGGCGGCCACGACCATGTAGAAGCGGAACAGCTCGACGGAGAGCCCCTCGGCAGGTTGGTAGGCGGCGAGGATGGCGGGGAACTCTCCCCAGAAGCCGGCCAGGCCGGGCAGCCCGAGCGATGCCATCGTGCACAGGCCGAGGATCCACCCCAACCGTGGGGCGGAGACGAGCAGGCCGCCGAGGCGCTTGATCTCGAGGGTGTGGTATCTCTCCTTCACCGAGCCGGCGACGAAGAACAACATGCCGGTGATCAGACCGTGGGCGACCATGCCGAAGACGGCGGCGTTCAGGCCGAAGTCGGTGAGGGTCGAGATGCCGAGCATGACGTAGCCCATGTGGGCCACCGACGAGAAGGCGATGAGCCGCTTCATGTCGGTCTGGGCCAGGCAAGCCAGGGCGCCGTAGATGATGCCGATGACGGCGAGGCCGCCGATCCAGGGTGCCCAGGCCTGGGCGCCTTCGGGCAGGATCGGCAGTGCGACCCGGATGAACCCGTACGTGCCGAGCTTCAGCAGGACGGCGGCCAGGATGACCGAGCCCTGGGTGGGCGCCTGCGTGTGGGCATCGGGCAGCCAGGTGTGGAACGGGAACATCGGCACCTTGATGCCGAAGCCCATGAACATGCCGCCGAACACCAAGATCTGGGTGCCCCGGGCGATGTCGGCGGCCTGGACCTGGTCGGCGAGCTCGACCATCGAGAACGTCTCGCCGCCGGTCAGGAAGAACAGGGCGAGGAAGCTCAGGATCATCAGCGCCGACCCGAACAGCGTGTAGAGGAAGAACTTGATCGAGGCGTACTGGCGCTCCGGGCCGCCCCAGACGCCGATCATGAAGTACATCGGGAGCAGGACGATCTCGAAGAAGACGAAGAACAGGATGAGATCCTGGGCGACGAAGGTGCCGAGCATCCCGGTGTGGAGCACCAGGATGAGGGCGAGGAACGCCTTGGGGTTGTGCGGTGCCGGGAAGTGGTTCCACGAATACGCGATGACGAGCGGCGTCACCAACAACGTGAGGGCGATCAAGGGGAGGGACAACCCGTCGATGGCGACGATGTAGCGGGCGTTGATCACGTCGATCCACGCGTTGTCCTGCATGAACTGGAGGGTGCCGGTGTTGTCGAAGTCGAAGTCGGCGAAGACGGCGATGCCGATGCCGGCCGAGACCAGCGACGCCACCAGCGCGATCAGCTTGTGGGTGCCGTCAGCGTCATTGGGGAACAACATCATGAGCGCCGCGCCGGCGAGCGGCGCGAAGACCATGGCGGTGAGTCCCCAGTCCTGGATGAAATCCATGTCGGTACGTGTCCCTGTCGGTCTCTTGGTCGGTCTGGCGAGTGCTGTCTAGATGACGACGATGAAGACGCCGGCGAGTACGACTGCGCCGGCGAAGAGGAGTGCGGCGTACTGCTGGACCTTGCCGGTCTGCATCTGCCGGAACACCTGGCCACCGCCCTCGGCCGCGAAGCCGGAGCCGTTCACGGCCCCGTCCACGACCTTCTGGTCGATCTGTTCGTAGACGAACCGGCCCCCGGCGGCGGCACCCTTGCCGACGCCGTTGACGACCCCGTCGAGGCCCCGGCTGTTGAACCAGTCGACAGCTCGGGCGATGGGGCCCTTGAAGGCGCCGGCGATGATCCCGGAGTAGAGATGGTCGAAGTAGTACTTGTTCACGAGCACGCGATGACCGGCTCGGGCCACTCTGCTCCGCTGCGTGATGCCGTGCGGGCCGAGGCCCTTGAAATACCACGCATAGGCAGCCAGGGCGCCCCCGAGTACCACGACGGTGGAGATCAGCGCGGTGGCCAACGAGAACGACGGGTGGGCGAACACCACGCCGGCCGGGCCGGGATCGGTGAGGGACGGGAAGTAGGCCCCCTTCGGCTCGAAGAGGTGTTCGAAGCGGAGCGTGCCGAAGATGCTGCCCAGCTGGGAGATGACCGGCGTGTCGGTCTCGGGGAGGTTGGCCAGGCCTGCCACCACGGCCAGCGTGGAGAGGATGTAGAGCGGTACGAGGATACGAGGGCCCGACTCGTGCGGATCACCGTGGTGGGCATGATCGTCGGCGTGGTCGTCGGCGTGGTCGTCGAGGGCCACATCGGCGTGGCCGGAGTCGACGCCGAGGTGGTCCTCCTCGACGGGGTGGTCCTCGGTGCCGTGGCTCACCGCGGCATGAGGTGCGTGGGCGCCGCCCCGGAACTCTCCGAAGAACGTGAGGTAGATGCACCGCGTCATGTAGGCGGCCGTCATGGCCGCCCCGATGGTGCCCACGACGACGAAGGCGGTGTAGTTGCCCTCGCCGCCGAGCTGGCCCGCACCGGCGAGGATCTCGTCCTTCGACCAGAACCCTGCGAAGGGGAACAGGCCGGCGAGGGCCAGGGTGCAGATCACGAAGGTCACGTAGGTCTTGGGCATGAACTTCTTCATGCCGCCCATGTCCTTCTTCATGTCGAAACTGTGGACCGAGTGCGCCACGGAGCCGGCGCCGAGGAACAGGCCGGCCTTGAAGAAGGCGTGGGTGAAGAGGTGGAACAGCGCTGCAGTCCAGGCACCGACGCCGAGGGCCATGACCATGTACCCGAGCTGGGAGACGGTGGAATACGCCAGCACCTTCTTGATGTCGGACTGCACGAAGGCCAAGCCGGCCCCGCCCAGGACCGTGACGCCGCCGACGACCGCCAGCATGTTCACGCTGGACCCGCCGATGACGAGACCGTTCCAGAACACGCCGTACATGCGGGCAACCATGTAGATGCCGGCCACGACCATGGTGGCGGCGTGGATGAGCGCGGAGACGGGGGTGGGGCCGGCCATCGCGTCGGGGAGCCAGGTGTGGAGGATGAACTGGCCCGACTTCGACATCACGGCAGCGAGGAGGCAGAGGCTGGAGACCACCAGCGCGAGGTGCGTGATCTCGCCGGTGTTGGCGAGCGTGTTGATCTCGATGATGTCGAAGGTCTGCCCGGCGGCGAAGAACAGCGTGATCATGCCGACGAGGAGACCGACATCACCGACCCGGTTGGTGAGGAAGGCCTTGAGCGCAGCGTCGGAGTTGGGTTTCTCCTCCCACCAGTGCCCGATGAGCGCGAACGAGCACACGCCCACGAGCTCCCACATGGTGATGAGCTGCAGCGTGTTCTGGGCCATCACGAAGCCGAGCATGGCGGCGGAGAACAGGGACAGAAAGGCGAAGTAGTGGGTGTAGCGGCGGTCACCGGCGACGTAGTCGGTGGAGAAGACGTGCACCAGCAGCGAGATGAGCGTGACGACGAACAGCATCATCACGCCCATGCCGTCGAGCAGCATGCCGGCCTGGAACTCGACGGTGCCGTTGGTGAACCAGGTCCAGGTCTTGGTGATGGGGACGATCTCGTAGTCGGCTTGACCGCCCTCGCCCTCGCTCTCCTCGACGGCCGGCGCCGCGACCGGACCGGCTGCGGATTCACCCTCGGCGACGGGACCCACGACACCAGCGGCGTGCCCGTCGTCGGCCTCATCTCGGGAGGCACCGGTCTCCTCGGCGTGCTCGGACTCGGCGGCATGCTCGGAGTCGTGGACGTAGTCGTTCCACTGGACGTTGGCGACGAGCGCGAAGACGAAGCACGCCCCGATCGACGCGATGCCGATCCACGAGGCGTGCTTGCCCAATCGCTTGCCGATGGCGAGGGTGACCGCGAACGAGGCGGCCATGATGAGCGGCACGACATAGGCGTGCTGGAGGAAGAACCCGGCCTCGACGGCTTCAGCTGCGAACACGTCTTCAGCCCTTCATCTGCGCGACCTCGTCGAGGTCCACGCTCTTTCGGTTCCGGTAGATGAGCAAGACGATGGCGAGGCCGACCCCGACCTCGGCGGCCGCCACCGCGATGACGAACAGGGCGAACACCGACCCGGCCACGGTGCCGTTGTGCGCACCGAAGGCCACCAGGTTGATGTTGACGGCGTTGAGGATGAGCTCGATCGACATGAGCACGAGCACCGCGTTCTTCTTGGCCAGGACGCCGTAGACGCCGGTCGAGAAGAGGATGGCTCCGAGCAGGAGGAACTGGTTGAGCATGAGATCGTCCACGAGTCCCCCCTCAGTCCCGTCGCGCCAGCACGATCGCGCCCACCAAGGCGGCGAGGAGCAGGACCGAGATGGCCTCGAACGGCACCACGTAGGTGGTGAAGATGGCGTCGGCGACCTGGCCGGTGTTGTCGGCCAACTGGGTCGAACGGTTGGCCTCGTCGAGTGGCTCGTCGCCGTAGTAGTCGAGGAGCGAGAACGCCATGACGGCGAAGACCATGACCGCGGTCAGAGCGCCCACCCACCAGTAGTCGTTGGTGAGGTTGACGTCCTGGCCCAGCTTGGCCCGGGTGAGCATGACGCCGAAGAGGACGAGCACGACGATGGCGCCGATGTAGACCAGTACCTGGGTGGCGGCGAGGAACTCCGACGCCAGGAGGATGTACTGGGCCGCCACGCCGGCCAGCACGAGCACGAGGTACATGGCGGCGTGGACGACGTTCTTGACCGTGACGACGCGGATGGCGGAGAACGCCATCACCGCAGCGATCACGTAGAAGAAAACATTCTGAGCCATCACTCGGCTACCTCGGCAGTGCCGTTCACGATCATCGGGGGACCTTCTTGACCTTCTGCTCCGAGCCGGAGTCGTAGGCCTCGAAGTCGGGGACGGTCTCCATCCACTCGCCGAGGCGGTCCTTGTCGTGGAGCAGGTCAGCGATGCGGGGCTCGGAGTACTCGAACTCCGGGCTCCAGAACAGGGCGTCGAACGGGCACACCTCGACGCAGATCCCGCAGTACATGCACAGGGCGTAGTCGATGTCGAAGCGATCGAGGGCGGAGACGGTGCGCGGCTTGCCCCCCGGACGGCGGGGCGGCGCCTTCTCCTTGTGACCCTCGATGTAGATGCACCAGTCGGGACAGCTGCGCGAGCACAGCATGCAGACGGTGCAGTTCTCCTCCTTGAGGGCGATGACGCCACGTGCCCGGGTGGGGGGCGGCTCCTTCTCGCGCGGGTACTGCACGGTCACCTTCGGAGACAGCATCTCCTTGAACGTGATCGTGAGGCCCTTGACGACACCGGGGAGCTTGGGCATCAGAACACCACCTTCAGGATGCCGGTGGCCAGGATGTTCACCAGCGAGAGTGGGATCAGGATCTTCCAGGCGAAGCGCTGGAGCTGATCCTCCCGGAAGCGGGGGTAGCTGAAGCGGACGAAGAAGATGATGCCGCCGAAGATCATCATCTTCCCGAGGAGCACCAGCGGGCCGACGACGTTCATGTAGCCGGCCGTGAGGTCGAGTCCGGGGAGCCACCAACCACCGAGCCAGAGGGTGGCGGCGATGGCGGAGAAGGCACCGGCGGTGGCGAACTCGCCGATGAAGAACAGCAGGAAGCGCAGGCCCGTGTACTCGACGTGGTAGCCGCCGACGACCTCGGACTCGGCGACCGGCATGTCGAACGGCGTCTGACCGAGCTCGGCCTGCAGGGCGATCATGAAGATGAGCAGGGCGAGGCCCTGGGTGAGGATGTAGGGGTTGCCCAGGCCGCCGAATCCGAAGATCTCGCCCTCGGCCTGGGCGACGACCATCCTCTGGAGGTCGAGGGTCCCGGCTTGGATGACGACGCCGACGACCGAGAGCACCAGGGGCAGCTCGTAGGCGATGAGCTGGCCGGCGGCGCGCAGGGCGCCGAGCAGCGAGTACTTCGACGCCGAGGCCCACCCGGCGAGGATCACGCCGATGACCGACACCGAGGACACGGCCATGACGTAGAAGATCCCGGTGGAGAACACCGAGTTGTCGATGAAGACCATGTCGGGGCCGAACGGAACCGCCACGTACACGAGCAGCACGGATGCCACGACGAGGTACGGCGCCATCTTGAACAGGGTCTTGTCGGCGCGGTCGGGGACGATGTCTTCTTTCTGGATGAACTTGCCGACCTCGGCGAGCAGCTGCATGGATCCGTAGGGGCCGGCCTCCATGGGGCCGAGACGGTTCTGCATGAAGCTGACCATCTTGAACAGGAACACGTAGACGAAGGTGCCGGCCGGCAGGAGCACGGCTGCGAGCACCCCGAGGGAGCGGAGGATGGATTGCTGCCAGTACGCGAGCTCGACGGCGAGCGTGGGGATCGAGCTCACTTGTCGATGTCTCCGAGGATGAAGTACAGCGAGCCGAGGATGGTGATGATGTCGGGGACGTAGACCCCCCGCAGGAGCCAGGGCACGATCGAGATGTTGTTGAAGCTGGCGGTGCGGACCCGGACACGGAAGGGGCCGAGGTCGCCCTTGGAGATGACGTAGTAGCCCATCTCGCCCAGGGGGTTCTCGGTGGCCACGTAGGCCTCGCCGGCGGGGACCTTGATGATGCGGGGGACCTTGGCCATGATCGGCCCCGCAGGGATGCTCTCGCAGAGCTGGGTCACGATCTTGGTGGACTCGCGGGCCTCCTGGAGGCGGCACCACGTCCGGGCGAAGGAATCGCCGTCGGTGTGGGTGATGACTTTGAAGTCCGCGTGCTTCCAGGCCATGGGGTAGTCGGCGTCGCGGCGCAGGTCCCAGTCGACCCCGGATGCCCGGAGGTTGGCGCCGGACAGGCCGTAGAGCTGGGCCAGCTCTGCCGGGATGACGCCGATGCCGCGGGTGCGCTGCTGGAAGATCTCGTTGCCGAGGAGGAGGTCTTCCATCTGGTCACAGAAAGCGGCCATCTTCTTCATGATCCGGATCGTCTCGTCGATCCAGCCGGCCGGCAGGTCATCCTTGATGCCGCCGATCCGGTCGAAGTTCGGGTGGAAGCGTCCGCCGCTCACGCCCTCGATCTGGTTGAGCAAGTACTCGCGGTCGCGGAGCGCGTAGAACATCGGCGTCAGGGCGCCGATCTGGACACCCATGTCTCCGAGGAACATGACCAGGTGGGAGATGCGACCCATCTCGTGGAGGATCGTGCGGATGTACTGGGCTCGCGGCGGCGCCTCGACCTCCATGAGCTGCTCGCAGGCCAGGATGAACGGCACCTCGTTGCAGAGCTGGGCCAGCCAGTCGATCCGGTTCACGAGGGTGTTGATCTGCGGGTAGGTGCGCACCTCGATGAGCTTCTCGTAGCCCCGGTGCATGTAGCCCATGATCGGCTCGACCCAGAGGACCTGCTCGCCGTCGAGCTTGGCGACGATGCGCAGCGTGCCGTGGGTGGCGGGATGCTGTGGGCCGATGTTGAGCGTCATCCCGTCATCGGTCTCGAGCTCGATGTTGATGCGAGCGTCGGCGGCCTTGGCGGCGATGTACGACTCCTGGTCGGCTTTGGTCGGTTCGGTGACGGTCACGACTGGTCGTCTCCCTCATCGTCGCCGGACCCTGCTTCGTCTGGCTCTGCTTCGTCTGACTCTGCTTCCTCTGGCATGGGCTCGACGTCGACGATGCCGGGCCAGGGCTTCACGTGGCGGGCGAGCAGCGGGAAGTCCTTGCGGAGCGGGTGTCCCTCGAAGCCGGTCGGCAGGTAGAGCTTCTCGAGGTAGGGGTGGCCGTCGAAGCGCAGACCGAACATCTCATGGGTCTCGCGCTCGTGCCAGTTGGCCCCGGGGAAGACCCGGACGATGCTCTCGACCGACGGTCCAGCACTGTCGCGGGGATCGGGGACGTCGGCCTTGATGGTCACGCCCAGGCTGCGACGGGTGATGTCGACCAATCGGGAGAAGACCTGGAAGCGGGTCTCGCCTCCGGCGTGGCCGGTCTCGATCTCGCCCGGTTCGGCGATGGTGGTGACGAGAGCACCCGCGTCGATGCTCGAGTCCTCCGACTTGCCGAACGGCGACGGCAGCCAGTCGATGGCGGAGAGGAACTCGAAGAACTTGAACCCGAGCTCGTCGCGCAGCGTCCGATGGGTGCGCAGCCAGGATTCGGCGCTGACCCGGATGAACAGCTGGCGACCGGGCTCGATGTGGGAGGCCACCAGGTCATCGCCGAGCACGGCGATGATCTCGGCGAGCAGGCCTTCCAGGACCGGATCCTGCTCGGCCGGCTCTTCCCCCGGGGCTGCCTCGGCCGTGGTTTCGTCGTCGGTGCCCGTGTCGGTGTCGGTGCCAGTGTCGGTGTCGGTGTCGGTGCCCGTGTCAGGTGACGACAATCGGATCACCTCGCCACTTCTCGGCCATGTCCTCGTTGGCGATGCGCTCCTGGAGCAGCACCACACCCTCGAGCAGCGCTTCGGGGCGGGGCGGGCAGCCAGGGACATACACATCGACCGGGATGACCTGGTCGACACCCTTGGTCACCGAGTAGCTGTCCCAGTACGGACCGCCACAGTTGGCGCAACTCCCCATGGAGATGACGTACTTCGGGTCGGGCATCTGTTCCCACAGGCGACGCACCGACGGCACCATCTTGTCGGTGACCGTGCCCGACACCACGAGGAGGTCGGCCTGGCGGGGCGACGCCGGCAGCGGGATGACACCGAGTCGCATGATGTCGAACCGCGGGGCGGCCATGGCCGCAGCCATCTCGATGGCGCAGCACGCCAGGCCCCACTGGTACATCCACAGGGAGTACTTGCGTGAGATGTTGAGCAGTTTCGTGAGCGGCTTGGGCAGCTTTCCGCTCTCCACGAGACCCATGGAACGACTCCTCTTCCTGGCCTAGATCCAGCGGAGCACGCCCTTGCGCCACGCGTACACGAGGCCCAAGGCGAGAATGGCGATGAAGATGAACATCTCGACGAGGCCGAAGACCTGGTAGGTCTCGAGTCGAGTGGCCCACGGGAAGACGAAGACGGCCTCGACATCGAACATGACGAACATCAGGGCGAAGATGTAGTAGCGGAAGTGGCTCTGGGACCACGCGTCCCCGACGGGGTCGACGCCGGACTCGTAGTTGAGGTACTTGCCGGCCTGCCGGCGGGTGGGCCGGATGAGCGCGCCGAGGCCCAGGACGCCGGCGAGCAGGGCGATGGAGAGGCCGCCGAAGATGGCGACGGTGAGGTAACTGCGGAGGAACTCCGACACGACTCGAAACCCTACTGACCGGCGATGAGGCGGGCCAAAGGTGCGGAAAGTGAGCGTCCCGGGTGCATCTCCCGGCCGGTCGGTACCCCGGACCAGTGTGCTCGCAACACCGGGCGCCCGAGGGTGAGGCCACGAACGACTCCCCACCCCTGACCCGGAGGCACCCGTGTCCCCCACCAACCGACCTCGTGCAGTCGCGAGAGGCTGGGCTCGGCCTGGGCAGCAGACCTGGGCCACTGATCCGGCAGCTGATCCGGGCCACTACCGGTCTACGGATCTGGCGCCGGTTCGGCGCGGGTCAGTACACCCAGACCGGCGTGCCGACGGGGGCGAGGCCGTTGGCCCAGATGAAATCGACGGCGCCGTCGTGGAGGCGCGTGCAGCCGTGCGAGGCCGGTTGACCCGGAATGCTCGGTGACCCGTGGAGCGCGATGCCCCCGTTGAAGTACTTCGGCCGGTAGAGGTCCCCGAGGGGTGCTTCGCGGACCCCGTCGATCTGGCGGGTGATCTGGAACCGCCCGGCCGGGGTGCGCCAGCCGGACATGCCCGTGGACGTGTTGAAGACGTGACTCCGGCCGCCCTGGACGATGAACATGAGCTGGCGCTCGAGGTCGACTTCGATGTGGTCACCGCCCTCGCGAGGACCGACCGGTGCCGCAGTCTCGAGTGCTGCACGGGTCACGGGGCCCGCGATCCCGTCCCGGCCGAGGCCCTGGGACTTCTGGAACGCCATGACCGCTTGGGCGGTGACCGACCCGTAGGCGCCGTCGGCACCGGGGAGCCAGAAGCCCAAGCCGATGAGTCGCTCCTGCAGGGCGGCGACCTCGGGCCCCGAGTCGCCCTGTCGGTACGAGGGTG
>JBPPNA010000222.1:0-17270 GCA_051306355.1 Acidimicrobiales bacterium
GTCTGCAGCGGCCGGACCAGGGCTTCCTGCGCCACGGAGACGGCCAGCATGCCGGCCCGGTCGTACATGGATCCCCGGACGAGTCCCCGAGCTCCGCCGATCGCCACCGGCCCGAGGTCGTACAGCGTCCACTCGTCGAGCGAGAGCTCCCGGTGGAACCACATGGCGTGATCGAGGCTCGCCCCCATCATGGTCCCGGGGCCGAGGCGGACGGTGCGGGCGGCCGCGAAGACGGCGCCCATGTCCGAGACGAACGCGGCCACGCACGCTCGCAGCGAGCGGTCGGTGGGCAGAGGCCCCCGGGTCCGGATCCAGATGCGCCGGGTGGACTCATATCGACCGTGGTCGTCGGGAGACGCCATCGGGAACTCGCGCATCTCGAAGGGGGAGCGCCGGTTGAACTCCGCGAAGAGGGTCTTGTCCCACTCGACCTCGGGGTCATCCGGACCGGGAACCCCGGCGGGCATCGACGTCTCGTACACGGGTCCGTCCTCGTCCTTGTGGAACGAGCACGCCAGGTTGAAGATGGCCTTGCCTCCTTGCATGGCCACCACCCGGCGAGTGGTGAACGACGACCCCTCCCGGATGCGGTCGACGTGGAGCAGCAACGGCGCGTCGGGGTCGCCGGGCCGGAGGAAGTAGCCGTGCAGCGAGTGCGGGTGGTGGGGTGCCTCGACCGTGAGCGTGGCGGCCCGGAGCGCCTGGGCCGCCACTTGCCCGCCGAAGAGCCGCATGCCCTGTGGGTGGTGCGTGCTCGCCTCCGGGGACCGGAACAGATCGCGGTCGAGCTGTTCGACCTCGAGGACGGCCAGCAGGCGCTCGACGGTGGGCGGGGTCGCTTCGGCGTCGTCGAGTGGCATGGCGAGACGCTACCCACCACCATGAGGGGACCAGCGCCGAGGTACGGACAGCTGGGTGACTGCCCGAGGGGATCCGATGCGGACCAAGGCCACCGAACTCGTGGGGATCGACGTCCCGATCTTCGCCTTCTCCCACTGCCGTGACGTCGTCGCCGCTGTCACCAACGCCGGAGGTTGCGGCGTGCTCGGCGCCGTGGCCCACAGCCCGGAGCAACTCGCCATCGACCTCGCCTGGATCGAGGACGAGGTCGGTGGCAAGGCGTACGGCGTGGACCTCCTCGTCCCGGAGAAGTACGCCGGTTCTGACGAGGGAGGCCTCGACCAGCGCCAGCTCGCCGACCTCCTCCCCGAAGAGCACCGCCAGTTCCTCGCCGACCTGCTCGACCGCTATGACGTGCCCCCGCTGCCCGAGGGCGCCACGGCGAGTGGAGGCATGGGCGGGATGCGGATCGACCCCAAGTCCATGGCTCCGCTCCTCGACGTCCTCTTCGACCACTCGCCGCGGCTGGTCGCCTCCGCCCTCGGTCCGCCCCCGGCACACTTCCTCGAGCGGGCCCACGCCGCCGACATCCCGGTCGCTGCGCTGGCCGGTTCGGTGCACCACGCCGAGCGACATGCCGCGGCCGGCGCCGACATGATCGTCGCCCAGGGTGGCGAGGCCGGCGGGCACACCGGCGAGGTGGCCACGATGGTCCTCGTGCCGGAGGTGGTCGACGCCGTGGGACCCATCCCCGTCCTCGCCGCCGGGGGCATCGGCACGGGCCGGCAGCTCGCGGCCGGGATGGCGCTGGGCGCCGACGGGGCCTGGTGCGGATCGGTGTGGCTCACCACCGAGGAGTCCGAGGTCCCACCGCACATGCGGGACAAGTTCGTGGCAGCTCGGTCGCACGAGACCGTGCGGTCCCGGTCCATGACCGGCAAGCCCGCCCGGATGCTGAAGACGGCGTGGACGGAGGCCTGGGAGGATCCGGCTGGTCCCGGTCCACTCCCCATGCCGATGCAGCCGATGCTGATCGGGCCGGCGATGAACCGCATCCATCGCGTTGCCGACAAGGCGGGCACGGGCGGCAACGAGCTGGTGACCTACTTCGTCGGGCAGATCGTGGGTTCGATGAACGCCGTCCGGCCGACCAAGCGGGTCATGCTCGAGATGATCGAGGACTTCATCGACGCCGTCGAACGACTGTGCGGCCTCCTCGAGGACTGAGGTCCGTGGACCCCCGGAGGCCGGTGCTCGTGGGCGCCGGGACGTCCTTCGTCGATGCAGAGGCCGTCGAGCTGATGGTGGAGGCAACGCGTGCGGCGGCGGTCGACGCCGGCGCTCCCGCCCTCCTCCGCGCCGTGCAGCGCATCGTGGTGCCCCGTGGAACGTGGTCCTACACCGATCCCGCTCGGATCATCGCAGACCGGATCGGCGCACCCGACGCCACCACGGTCCTCGTCGACGTGGGGATCCCGCAGCAGACCATGATCGACGAGGTGCTCGCATCGATGCTTGCCGGCACCCTCGACGTCGCCGTGGTCGTCGGGGGCGAGGCGAAGGCCCGCTCGACCCGCCTCGGTCGACAGCGCACGAAGGGCGACACGGCGGGGATGGCGCGGGTGTTCTCGGGAGGCGGGACGGAGGAGGCGACGGCCACCGAGATCGATCAGCAGGGCGTCTGCCCGGACGTGCACCAGCGGCCCACTGGCGACCTCGTGGACGCAGTCGAGATCGAGGCGGGTCTGTGGGCACCGGTCGAGCAGTACGCACTCATCGAGAGCGCGCTCGCCGGTGTGAAGGAGATCACGCCAGCCGCGCTCCGTCGGGAGATCGCCGAGCTCTACGCACGTTTCAACGAGGTGGCCCGCACCAACCCCGATGCCGCGTTCCGAGAGCCCATGACCACCGAGCAGTTGGCCATGTTCTCGGTGTCGAACCGTCCGCTGGCGTTCCCGTACGCCAAGTGGCACGCCAGCCAGTGGACGGTCGACCAGGCGGCGGCGCTCCTGCTCTGCACCACGGAGGCCGCCGACCGGTTCGGCGTGCCGGTCGAACGCCGCGTGCACCCACTCGTCGGGCTCAGCTCGTCCCACATGGTGCCTGTCTCACGACGGCGCGACCTGCATGCCTGGCCCGCCATGGGGGTGCTCGGCTCAGCCGCGACCGTCCGCCTCGGCCATCCCGTGGGCGACTGCGATCTCGTCGAGCTGTACTCCTGCTTCCCCTCGGCTGTGCGCGTGCAGCAACGCGAGCTGCGGATCGACGACGATCGCACCCCGACGCTCACCGGCAGCATGGCCTTCGCCGGCGGGCCGTTCAACAGCTACGTGCTCCAGGCCATGACGACGGTGGTTCACCGCTTGCGGGAGGACGGCGGCCGAGCCCTGGTGACCAGCGTCAGCGGCCTGCTCACCAAGCCGGGACTCGGCGTGTGGTCGTCTGCGCCGGATGGGCGACCGCCGCTGGTCGACGATCTCGCTGCATCCGCCGCCGCGGCGACCACGACGGTCCCGGTCGTGTCGTCCTACGACGGGTCGGCGATCGTCGCAGCTTGCACCGTCACGTTCGACGGGCTCGACCCCGTCGGACTGGTCGCCCTGCTCGACACGCCGGACGGGTCCCGGGTCATCGGCCGATCGAGCGATGCCGATCTCCAGGATCAGGCCATGACCGACGGCCTCGTCGGCTCGGAGGTGCGCGCGGCGGTCGGCTCCGTCCACCGATGAGCGTCGTGGTCGCCCCTGCGCTTGGCTAGCTTTCCGCCATGGCTGACCACACGTTCACCGGTTCGATCGGTGCACCCGCCGACGAGGTGTGGGAGATCGTCCGCGTATTCACCGACGGCTCCTGGATGGGCGTCGAGATGACGACCGACGGCGACGGCGTCGGCGCCACCCGGACCATCGTCATGGGTCCGAGCTCCATCACCGAGGCGTGCGAGCGGCTCGACGCCGACGCTCGCGTGCTGGGCTACACCATCACCGAGGGTGCCGGGCTGCCCTTCGACGAGTACCACGCCACCATCACGGTGAACGCCGACGGTGGCGACAAGACCGAGCTCCTGTGGGAGGCCAGCTACGTGCCCGTCGGCTCTCCTGTGAGAGCGACCGAGACGCTCGATGCCATCTACGGCGGGGGCTTCGACGCCCTCAAGAAGCACGCCGAATCCGCCTGACCAGAACGATGTTCGGGTGGGATCAGGGGGTGCGGAGGCGGAGTTGGGCGCGCTGGGCGTTGACCGCGATCGCTTCGACGATCTCGTCGAGTCGGGGCGCCGGCAGGTCGTGGCCCATGTCGGGGAACATCAGCAACCGTGAGCCCGGCACCGCCTTCGCGGTGGCGGTCCCACCGCTGGGACGAACCAGCGGGTCGACGAGGCCGTGGACGACCAGCGTGGGGGTCCGGAGCATCTCCAGATACGCGGTGCGGTCCGGGCTGGCCATGATGGCCGCGGTCTGACGTGCCGTGCCGTCCGGACGGTAGCTGCGGGCCACGGCCGCCTCAGCGAGGGGGCGGTACTCCGCTTCGTCGAAGTGCGGACCGCTGATCGCCCGGAACGTGGCCACCGTCTGGTCGACGGCTCGCTCTCGGCGTGGTTTCCCCCGTCGGGCCAGCTTCAGCAGGACCTTCGCCGCTGCACTGCCGCTGCCGTCTCCCGGGTTCGACATGATCGACGTGAGGCTCCGGACACGGTGCTCGTGGCGAATGGCGAGCGCCTGCGCGATCATCCCGCCCATCGACGCGCCCACGACGTGGGCCGCATCGATGTCGAGTGCCTCGAGAAGGCCGGCGGCGTCGTCGGCCAGGTCGTCGATCAGGTAGCCGGTCTCGATCGGTCGGCGGAAGAGCTTGCGCAGGAAGGATCGGATCGGCGACGGGGGCTCCCAGTCGCACTCCGAGCTCAGGCCTGCGTCACGGTTGTCGAAGCGGATGACGTCGAACCCCCGGCCCACCAGTCCGGCCACGAAGTCGTCGGGCCAGGCGGTGAGCTGTGCCGCGAGCCCCATCACCAGCAGCAGCGGCTCGCCTGCGCCACGGCGCTCGTACTCGAGGGTGATCCCGTTCACGTCCACCGAGGCCATGGCGACAGTGTGCCGTCGTCAGAGTCCGATGGCCTCACCCATGCGGCTGGCTGCGGCGATGAAGAACGCGTCGTGGTCCTCGACGAGACCCCGGGTCTGGCTGAACACCTCGAAGCTGAGGAGCCCGAAGAGCTGGGTCCAGGCCAACAGCGTCGCCATGAGCACGTCGTCGGGAACGTCGAAGTCGATCAAATCCCTCAGGCGGTCGAGATCCCGGCTCGTGGCTCGCGGCAGGTCGGCGGTCAACGGAGACCGCAGCTGCCGGGAACCGGCGGCGTCGCGCACCACGCCGACCAGCGCCAGCGACACCCGTGTTCCCGACGTCGAGGTCTCTGCGGGCGCGTGGTAGCCGGGAACAGGTGTGCCGTACACCAAGGCGTACTCGTGCGGGTGCTCGATCGCCCAAGAGCGGATCGCGGTCGCGACGTCCACCCAGCGATTCAACGGTGCACGACGAGCGGAGTCGGAAGCAGCGGTCTCGGCCACCTCCCCGAGCGAGTCGTAGGCATCGATGATCAAGGCCGTCAGGAGTTCGTCTCGGCTGGCGAAGTAGCGGTAGATGGCCGACGACGCCATCTCGAGCTCTCGGGCAACGGCTCGGAGCGACAGCGCAGGAGCACCGTGCTCGGCGAGCTGGCGCCGAGCCTCTCCGAGGATCTCCTTCGTGATCTGGGCCCGGGCCCTGGCGCGTGCGGAGGTGGACGTCATGGGCGCAGAGTATCAGCGATCTGAAACAAGAGCAGTGCTCTTGACAGTTCAGTCCGAATGTGGTGCAGTGCTCCGTAACGAGAGCACCGCTCACACAAGGAGAGAACGAATGGCCACCAACGCAGCACCAGTCCACTACGTCGCACCGGGTTGGTTCACCCGCAACGTGTTCAACCGGTCGCTGGCGTGGCTCACCCGTCACGGCATCAGCGTCTGGGGCTCGAGGATCCTCGAGGTGCGGGGCCGCCGCAGCGGCGAGTGGAGGTCGACGCCGGTGAATCTGCACGTGGTCGACGGCGCCACCTACCTCGTTGCCGCCCGAGGCGAGACGCAGTGGGTGCGGAACCTGCGCGCCGCCACGACCGGCCGGCTCCGTCTCGGGCGAACGGTCACCGACTTCCGGGCGAACCCACTCGATGCGGCCATGACGCCGGACGTCGTCCGGTCCTACCTCGAGCGGTGGGGATGGGAGGTGGGTCGGTTCTTCGACGGCATCAGCGCGGACGCCACCGACGAGGACCTCATGGCGATCGCCGATCGCCATCCTGTCTTCCGGCTCGAACTGGGCGACCCACACGTGGTTGACCCCTCCAGGGTGCGGAGCCAGAGTGTCGCCGTGTCGTCCAGCCCCCCGGCGGCACCGTTCGTGGGCTGGCCGAGCTCGGAACACGTGGTCAACGTCGAAGAGCGGTGAGCTTCTCGGCGAGCGTGCCGGCCTCGGTGCGGTGGTCGTCCATGTCGGCCCATGGGTCGGAGCGGAGGCCGCCGAGGCGACGGAACAGACTGGCCAGGGGTGTGCCCTGGGGGTCCCACGACGTGTCGACCTCGTCCCAGCGCAGCGGTACCGCAACCGGAGCACCGGGCCTCGGACGCAACGTGTATGGGGCCACTGCGTGCTGCGCGGGAGCGTTGCGCAACATGTCGACGAACAGGCGGTCGCCCCGGTCCTGCTTCGAGAACTCTTGCGTGAGCAGGTCGGGATGGCGCTCGACGAGCGTCGCGGCAAGGTGCTGACCCAATGCCCCGATGGCGTCGAATCCGGCGTCGCCGCGAAGGGGGAGGTGCACGTGGATGCCGCGTGACCCGGATGTCTTCGGGTAGCCGACGACACCGAGGTCGTCGAGCAGGGCCCGGACAGCGTGGGTCGCTTCGATGACCTGGCTGTGGTCGTCGATCGACGGATCGAGGTCGATGAGCAGCTCGCGCGGTCGGTCGGGATGCGCCACGGTGCCGCCGAGCACGTGCACCGTGACCGTCCCCTGGTTGACCACGTAGCGGAGCGCGTCGGCTGAATCGAGTACGGGGTGGCGCACGGTCCGGCCCCCGCGCTTCGGGATCTCGACCGTGGGGATCCAGTCCGGGAAGTGGGCCGGCGTGTGCTTCTGGAACCATCCCTCGCCACCGATCCCGTCGGGGAAGCGCTGCAGGACCGCGGGCCGGTCAGCGATGAGCGGGATCATCCGGCCGGCGATTCGCGTGGCGTAGTCGAACAGGTCGGCCTTGGTGAGCTCGGGGTGCCCGCCGGCAGCAGGCAAGAGCACCTTCTCGGGCTTCGACAGCGCGACCTCCGGCATGGGAGGACGCTACCGAGAGTCGAATCAGTGTCGCTTCACGCCGCCGTACTTCATGCGCGTGTCGGCCATCGACGCCGCCCGGGCATCGTCGTCCCGGATGGAGGCGCCCACGACCTCGCCGATGAACAGGGTGTGTGTGCCGAGGTCGTGCGACTGGCGTACCTCGCACTCGAGGTGTGCGATGGCGTCCTCGAAGATCGGTGCGCCCGTGATCCCCTCCCGGATCGGCCGTCCGTTGAGTGTCATGTCCTCCTTCGTGGCCGGCTTGGAGAACTTCACGAACGTGCGCGTGTCCTCTGACGACCAGAGGTTGACGGTGAACGAGCCACCGGTGGTGATGAGGCGGTGGGTCACCGCGTCGTTGTCCACGCCGATCCCCACGAGAACGGGCTCCATCGACAGCTGGGTGATCCAACTGGTCGTCATTCCGTTCCACTCGTCACCCGATCGAGATCCGATGAGCGCGAGGGCGTTGGGTACCTTCCAGGTGACCCGGTTCAGCAGTTCATCGTCGAGAGCCATGGTCCGAGGCTAGGTCTCGGGGCCGACCGGATTGAGCGCCAGCGCCGACGTTCCTGGTGGGGAACGTCGTTCTGCCAAGACGGCTGGTCTCAGGCGGTTGCCGGTGCGCGGTCTCCGGCCAGGCGCCGGTGACGCGCGCTGCGAGGCTCGGGATCCGGGTCGAAGTGCGGGATCACCTGCTGGCCGAAGAGCTCGACGGTGTCCTGGACGAGCTCGAAGGGGTACGTGGTGCCCGTCGGTCCCATGATCAGCTGATCCACCCCGACATCGTCCCATTTCTGCAGCGCCTCGATGCAGTCCTCGGGCGTGCCGACGATGGAGGTCCCCTTCGCGAACCCCGCCTCCAACTGCTCGAGCGTGGGGTCGGGGATCTCCGTGGGCCAGTCAGGGATCCCGGGTGGTTTGGGGAACGTGTCGAGGTACTTGAACACGAGGCTCTGCTGGCGGCCGTTGCGGGACCGGGTCATCCAGTCACGAGCGGCGTCGCCGTCTTCGAGGCAGAGGAAGCTGGTGGCGATGGCGACGTTGTCGTTGACGAAGTCGCCCACCGGATCGGCGTCCTGGACGGTCTCCTTGTAGAGCTCGATGAGCGGCTTCATCTTCTCGGGCGAGCCCCCGGTGAAGCAGATGACTCCCAATCCCAGCCTGGCCGCCTTCTCGAACGTGTCGGGGTTCCCCGCAGCCACCCACATGGGCGGGTGCGGCTTGACGTACGGCTTCGGGAGCACGTTTCGCTTCGGCATGGAGAAGAACCGACCGTCGAAGGAGTAGGTGTCCTGGCTCCACATCTTGCGGAACTCGGGCATGACTTCGTCGAACATCTCCTTGGTGAGGTCTGGGTCGTCGATGCCGAAGCCCCCCTGTTCGGTCGTCGAGGAGCCGCGGCCCGTGCCGAAGTCGAAGCGGCCGCCACTGAGGTGGTCGAGCATGGCCACCCGCTCGGCGATGCGCGCCGGATGGTTGACGGGCGGCGTCACGTTGATGATGCCCGAGCAGACCCGGATGTTCTCGGTGCGGGCGGCGATGTAGGGCATCACCACCTCGTTGGCCGAGATGTGGCTGTACTCGGTCAGGAAGTGGTGCTCGGTGACCCACACGTACTTCCAGTTGTTGCGGTCGCCGACCTCCGCCACGCGTGTCTCGTCGACGAGACGTCGGTGCTCCGCTGCGTCGTCGCGCCCGTCGAGGTAGTCGGGTACCCAGCCACCGATGAAGAGTCCGAATTCCATGCGTGGCAGTCTCGCGCATCGTCGCCGAGATCTGACACCGTGTCAGGTCGGGAGCCGACCACCACGGTTCCGACCGCCGTAGCCTGGATCCATGGCCGACGTCATCATCCAGACCGTGCCGCTCGGCGCTCCGCCGTGGCCGACGGTCGACCCGTTCCTGTTCTGCGTGCACCACCGCGACGCGTACCCGGAGGCGAATCTCCACCTCGGCCCCAACGCGTCGTTGACCGGGCGCCAGATCGGGCAGGACTTCGCCAACGTGGACGGCTGGAACATGTACCACGGCTCGGTCGTGCCCGGGTTCCCCCAGCACCCCCACCGGGGCTTCGAGACCATCACCTACGTCCGACACGGTCTCATCGACCACTCCGACTCGCTCGGTGCCACGGCCCGCTACGGCCGGGGCGACGTGCAGTGGATGACGGCGGGCGAGGGGATCGTCCATGCTGAGATGTTCCCCCTCCTCGACGATGCCGGTCCGAATCCGATGGAGCTGTTCCAGATCTGGATCAACCTGCCGGCCGAGGAAAAGATGGCCGAACCCCACTTCTCGATGCTGTGGGACACGGAGATCCCCCGGGTGCCCGTTGACGGTGACGGCCAGATCACGGTGATCGCCGGCACCCTTGCCGGCGAGGTGCCGCCTGCGCCTCCGCCTCGCTCGTGGGGTTCGCGCCCGGACGCCGATGTCGCGCTCTGGCACGTCGATCTCCGGGCCGAGGCGACGACGACGCTCCCACCGGCCAAGGGCGCGGACACGACGCGCATCCTCTACGTGTTCGACGGCGACGGCGTCTCGGTGGCGGGCACCGAGGTCCGCCCCACCACCGCCGTCCAGGTCCGTGGTGACTTGGCGCTCGACCTGGGGTCGCTGGGCGACGGCGTCGAGTGTCTCTTGATGCAGGGACGACCCATCGGCGAACCGGTGGCCCAGTACGGCCCCTTCGTCATGAACACCAAGGCGGAGATCGCGCAGGCCTACGAGGACTACCAGCGGACGCAGTTCGGCGGGTGGCCGTGGGACCGAGACGACCCCGTCCACGGCCGCGACCCCCAGCGCTTCGCCCGCCACGCCGACGGGCGCGAGGAACTGGCCGCGAGCTGATCGGTCTCAGCCATCCCGACGAACTGCTCGCGCCACGGCATCGAGGAGCGCAGCAGACGTCATGGGCGCGTGGACCACGGTGCATCCGTCGTAGTACCCCGGGCGCGAGCGCACGATGGGCTCTGGTACCTCGACGATCAGCGGCGTGTCGCGGAGCCGGCGTCTCAGGCTGAGGAGCGCCTCTGCGTTGCGCGGGTCACTCGGGTGCAGCGTGTGCACGGCCACATCGGCCTGCGCGGCGGCCTCGCACCCCGCTCCGGACGCCAGGTTGCACCGTTCGTCGGCGCCACTGGGACCCGGACACGACACCGTGCGGTACCCCGCTGCCTCCAGCACCTGCTCGTAGGCCTGACGGGTGCCCCAATCGGCCGCCTCCACGAGGACGCGTGGTCCGTCGCCCTCACCCCAGGCTGGATCTCCGACGAGATGTGCCATGGCTCCACAGTGCGGGTGGGAACTCCCGAGAGCCAGGGCCGAAGGTCACACTCGCGTCAGGCGGCGGTGTCGAACTCGGTGAGGATCCGGTCGGCATCGGGGTGGCGCATGATGCGCGCCACGAGCATCTGCCGCTGCTGCTCGGCAGCGAGGACAGGCTGCTCGACGGTGGCCCAGTGGACGAGGTCGTGCCAGAAGCGGTCGATGACGTCCGCCCCGGCGATGGTTCCGCCGTCGACCGTCCGGAACGTGCAGGCGCGGATCTCGCCCAGGTAGAGGCGAAGCGAGGTGACGTGGATCTCCTCGTCGATGCGGATCCGACCGATGATGTCGGCTGCCTCCTCGGCCTCCTCGCGTCGACCGGGGAACAGGTCCGGGGTGCGCAGGACGGCCTGCGTCTCGGAGAAGCCGAGCTCGGCCCGGAACTCGATGAGCAGAAGGTTGGCGAGGAATGACACCAGGCCCTCGATCTCGGGCGTGAGCTCCGGTATGCGGCGCTCGGTGTCGGGCCGGGCGATGTTCTCCGGCGGCTCCACGTCGGGAAAAGCGCCGGGGCCGAAGGCGAGGTCCCGGGCCGTGAACCACATCTCGTCGTGGCCGCCGACGCCCTCCTCGGGTTGGCCGCCCTCATCGAGGCCGTGGGCCACCAGGAGCCCCTGGTTCAGGTGGCCGATGGCCATCTCGCTGATGTCCTCGACCAGCACGGGCTGCAGGTCGGGGAACGTGATGTCGGCCAGGAGCCGGCCCTTGGCCTCGATCTTGCCGATGATGGTGAGGCTGTTCCAGAAGCTCTCGCCGAGGTCGTTGCGGAGCAGCACTCGTGACTGGTCGATGGTCGGGAGCCGCTTGCCCTCGAGGAGGGATGCCTCGGCATCGAAGAGGTCGCCGCCACGCGCCCGCAGGGCGTGCGTCCATGCATCGACCGCGGGGCCACGCACGGCGGTTCGGGGCGGCTGGTACGTCCCGTCGGCCAGGAAGCCGCCGTGCATGCGTCGCCCGGCGACCACGTGTGGCTCGGCGTAGTCGTGCTCGGTCATCAGCTCGGTCTCGGTGTAGGTGAGCTTCGACATCGTGGTACCCCTCGGTCGTCGTTCCTGACCCAGCGGTCAAGATAGCTCCTCGGTGTCGAGGTCGGGCCACGGGATCGCAGGCGGCATGCTGGACCGCTGATCAGCATGGGAATTCGGACCGCACCGCTCTCGCCGACGTATCCGGCCGAACTGCCGATCTCGGCGCGCCACGACGAGCTGATCGGGACCATCCGCGACCACCAGGTCGTGATCGTGGCCGGCGAGACCGGGTCCGGCAAGAGCACGCAGCTGCCCAAGCTCTGCCTCGAGCTGGGCCGGACCAGGATCGGGCACACCCAGCCCCGGCGCCTCGCGGCACGTGCCGTCGCCGAGCGGGTGGCGGAGGAGCTCGATGTCGAGCTCGGCGGGGTGGTGGGCTACGCCGTCCGGTTCACGGACCGGGTCGGGCCCGACACCCGACTCAAGGTGATGACCGACGGCATCCTGCTCAACGAACTCCAGCGTGACCGGGATCTGCGGGGCTACGACACGATCATCGTCGACGAGGCCCACGAACGCAGCCTCAACATCGACTTCATCCTCGGGTACCTGCGGGAGTTGCTGCCTCGCCGTCCGGATCTGAAGGTCATCGTCACGTCGGCCACCATCGACACCGAGCGGTTCGCCGAGCACTTCGCCACCGAGGCTGGGCCGGCACCCGTCGTCGAGGTGTCGGGTCGCACCCACCCTGTGGAGCTGCGTTACCGGCCACCGGAGGACGACGACGTGGTGGTTGCCATCGGCGAAGCGGTCGAGGAGCTCCTGGCCGAGGGCATGGGCGACGTGCTGGTGTTCCAGTCCGGCGAGCGGGAGATCCGTGACACCGCCGAACACATCGAGAGCCTGAAGCTGCGCGACACCGAGGTGCTGCCCCTGTTCGCCCGGCTCTCGTCCGCCGAGCAGCACCGCGTGTTCTCCTCGCACAGGGGCCGCCGGGTGGTCATCGCCACCAACATCGCCGAGACGTCGCTCACCGTCCCCGGCATCCGCTCGGTCGTCGACCCCGGCACGGCCCGGATCTCGCGATACAACAAGCGGACCAAGGTCCAGCGCCTCCCGATCGAGGACATCTCGAAGGCGTCGGCCGACCAGCGGGCCGGGCGCTGCGGGCGGGTCGCGCCGGGTGTCTGCATCCGCCTCTTCGAGGAGGACGGCTACGAGGCTCGTCCCGACTTCACCGAACCCGAGATCCTGCGGACCAACCTGGCCTCGGTCATCCTGCAGATGACGGCGCTCGGGTTGGGTGACGTCGAGTCCTTCCCGTTCGTGGAGCCGCCGGACCGCCGCAACATCGTCGACGGTGTCACCCTGCTCGAGGAACTGGGTGCACTCCAGACCGGTCGTCCAGCGCACGACCGGCGGCTCACGAAGCTGGGCAAGAAGTTGGCGCGGCTCCCGCTCGACCCCACATTCGGTCGGATGGTGCTGGAGGCGGAGCGCAACGACTGCGTCCACGAGGTGATGGTCATCGCCGCTGCGTTGTCGATCCAGGATGTGCGAGAGCGGCCGCCCGACAAAGAGCAGGAGGCGGCGCAGTCCCACGCCCGCTTCAAGGTGCCCGGCTCCGACTTCCTGACCTTCATCGCCCTCTGGGACCACCTGAAGGAGCGCCAGCGGGTCCTGTCGAGCAACAGGTTCCGCCGTGAGGTCCGCTCCGAGTTCCTGCACTACGTCCGCATACGTGAGTGGCAGGACGTCTACACCCAGCTCCGCCAGGTGGCGCGATCGCTGAAGATCGACATCAACCGGCAGGCCGCCGGCGAGGACGACATCCACCGGTCGCTCCTCGCCGGCCTCATCGGCAACGTCGGTCAACGTGACGATCCCCGATCGGGAGCGCAGGAGCCGCCCGGGAGGAAGCCCGGAAGGCCGGCGTCGGTCGAGTTCGTGGGGACACGCAGTGCCCGGTTCTCGATCGGTCGGGGATCGGTCCTGGCCAAGAACCCGCCGAAGTGGGTCATGGCCGCCGAGCTGATCGAGACCAATCGCATGTGGACGAGGACCGCAGCGGGTGTGCAGCCACAGTGGATCGAACGCGCCGCGGCGCACCTCGTACGACGTACCTACGACGAGCCGACGTGGAACCACGAGCGTGGTGCCGCGCAGGTGATCGAGCGCGTCCACCTGCGGGCGCTGACGCTCGTGGAAGGCCGGGCCGTGAACCTCGACCGGGTCGACCGTGGCCTCGCTCGGGAACTCTTCATCCTCCACGCCCTCGTGCGGGAGGAGTGGAACAGCCACCACCGGTTCGTGGCCCACAACTGCGAGCGGATCGAGGAGGTCCGCTCGATGGAGGACCGCGCTCGGAGGGATCTCCTGGTGCCCGAGGATGCGATCTTCGACCTCTACGCCGCGCGGATCCCGGATGACGTCACCGACGTGCGACGCTTCGACCGGTGGTGGCGCGACCAGATCGCCGACCGACCGGGCCTGCTCGACCTCACGGTCGATGATCTCGTGGCTCCCGACGCCACCGCGATCGACGACGACGCCTACCCAGCGTCGTGGTCCAGCACCGGCACCACGATCGAGCTGCCCATCGACTACGAGTTCGAGCCCGGGACCGAGCGCGACGGTGCCATCTTCGAGATCCCCGTTGCCGTGCTGAATCGCACCGACCCGGAGCCGTTCGGGTGGCTCGTCCCCGGCCTGCGCCGAGAGCTGATCACGGCCATGATCCGCGCCCTGCCCAAGCCCGTGCGTCGGAACCTCGTGCCCGCGCCGGACCGCGCCGCCGAGGTGGTCGACCGCATCCACCCCGACGACGGACCGCTCCGGGTGGTGCTGGCGAGGGAGCTGACCCGGTTGGCCGGGGTGGGCGTGGAGCCGTCGATGTGGGACGACATCACGTTGCCGCAGCACCTGCGCCCGCACTTCCGGGTGGTGGCCGACGGCGAGGTCCTGGCCGAGGGACCGGACCTGGCGGACCTCGAGCGCCGGCTGCGGGCCCATGTGCGGTCCACCGTCGTGGCGAACGCGCCGGAGCTGGAGCAGGACGGACTCACGTCATGGACGATCGGTGCGCTGCCGGAGGTGGTGGAGAGCGAGGTCGGAGGTCTCGTCGTCCAGGGCTTCCCGTCGCTCATCGACAGTGGGGACGCCGTGGGTGTCCGGGTGCTGGCGTCCCGCAGCGAGCAGCGGGCCCTGCACTGGAACGGCACCCGCCGGCTGCTGCGACTCCAGCTCCCGCGACCGGCTCGGACCTTGCAGAACGCGATCGACTCCCGGGTCCTGCTCGGTCTGGCCACTGCGCCCCACGGCACCGTCATGGCCGCCACCGACGACGCGCTCGACGCCGTGCTCGACGCTGTCCTCCTCGACGAGGGCGGGCCGGTCTGGGACGCCGAGGCATTCGCCGGACTGCTCACCGCCGTCCGGGACCGGTACGTCGACGATCTCGTGGCCACGGTCGAGGCCATGTCCGACGCAGTGCAGCGGACGGGCCGGCTCCGGGAGCGGCTGGCGAAGCCCGCGCCCGAGGAGTGGCAGCCGTCCCTCGTGGACGGGGGCCGCCAGCTCGACCGGCTCGTGTTCGCCGGTATGGCGGTGAGCATCGGGGCCGACCGCATGTTGCACCTGCCTCGGTACCTGCAGGCCGTGACGGTGCGTCTGGACAAGCTCCGAGAGGGGCTGCGATCCGATCGTGAACGCATGGCCACCATCCACCGGCTGGAGGCCGAGCACTCGGCCCTGGTCGCCCAGCACGGCCTCACCGCCGCGCTCGACGACGTGCGGTGGGCGATCGAGGAGTTGCGGGTCCAGCAGTTCGCCCAGCAGCTCGGCACGGCCGAACCGGTGAGCGCCCAGAGGATCCGGCGAGCCCTGGACCGCATCCGCCGGGGCTGAGCTCGCCAACGAGACCGACCTCACCGTCCTCCACGAGTGGGACGACGAGGGTTCCTTCCGGAGCTATCTGGCATCCGATGCCTTCGTCCGCTCCGGCGAGCGCATCCGGCCCCTGATGACCGCCTACAGCTTCGTGCGCGACTTCGACCCGGGTCCCAGCCACTCGTTGTGCGTCGATCAGCACTACTTGTTGTGCGCGTCTCGAGGTGTACTCCGACTCGAGGCCGACGGGATCGCCTGGACGCTCCCGCCTGCTCGCGCCGCCTTGATCGAGGCCGGCCACCCGATCGAGGTGACCATCAACCAGGCGGTCACCACCGCCTCCGTGCTCGTGAGCACCGACCTCGCTCCCCGACCGCCCACCCCGCTGTCGGTCTTCGATCTCACGCCCTTGGCGCGCGCCCTCGTCGCCGAGTGCGCGCGGTGGCCGGACGACGGGGAACCACTGCCCGAGGACGGGCTCACCATGATCCGGGCCCTGGTGACGGTCGCGTGGGCTCTCGCCGCAGACCCCAGTCCTGCACGCATGCCCACTGGTCGTTCCGCCGAGGTGAGACGGGCACTGGCGCTGACCGAGGCCCGAATGGCGGAGGACCCAGCGATCGGCGATGTCGCCGCTGCGGTCGGCCTGACGTCACGCGCGCTCGCCCGTCGGTTGCACGACGAAGTCGGGATGACCTGGCGGGGGGCACTACGGAGGATGCGGATCCTGCGGGCGATCGAGCTGCTCGCAGACGGTGATCGGTCCGTCACAGAGGTTGCCTTCGAGGTCGGCTACGCCTCCCTCTCTGCCTTCCAGGCCGCCTTTCGCGACCTCATGGGACAGACACCTTCGAGCTACCGCGCCGGTCTTCGCGTCGATTCGTAGAAGTCACGACTCGCCGAGGAACTCCGACACGAGTGCGGCCAGGCGCTCGGGCGCATCCAACGACGGCACGTGCGCCGACCCGTCGAGCACCGCGAGGCGAGCGCCCCGGATCTCCTCCACCAGGTGCTGGCCGCTTGCCATGACCGAGCGGAGGTCGAGGTCTCCGACCACGACGAGCGTGGGGACTGCGATCCCGGCGATGCGGTCCCAGGCAGACGGTGGTTGCCGCCATTCGCCGACCTCGGGCGCCGTCAGCGCCCGGGCGTTCATCTCGAGGAACAATGATCGGGCGGGGTCCGGCACACGCCCCTCGGGTGCCTCGGTGCCGTCGAGCCAGTAGCGGCACTCCAGACGGTTGAGTCGGTCGACGTCCTCGGCCTCCTCCGCCTGGGCGATGTCGGCGTTCTGGTGTCGCTCCGCCTCGGTGATCTGTGCATACGGCGTATCCGGCTGTCCCGTGACCGCGGGCGCGATCAACACGAGACCGCGAACGCGTGAGGGATGGGCCAGTGCGCTGTCGACGGCGACACCACCTCCCATCGAATTTCCGACCAGCACGGCATCCCCGATGTCGTGGGCGTCGAGAACCCCGACCAGGTCGGCCACGTGGTCGTGGGGCTCTGGCTGCCATTCGCTGTCGCCGAACCCCCGGCGATCGTGGGCCAGGACGCGCCACCCAGCAGCGGACCACGCCGGCGCACACCACTGCCACGACCGACGATCCGCCACGCCGGCGTGGAGCGCCACCACCGCGCCGAGCGGCTCGACGTCCGGCGTCCATTCCGTCGTCGCCAGCCGGGCCGACCCCGCATCGATCAAGCGCACGGCCAGAACGGTACGCACCGGGTGGGGCTGACGCACCGTCAGATTCCGGCCGCCGGATCTGGCAGGGTGCTCGCATGCTGACCTCCTGGGACGACTACCCCGTCCACCAGATCGCCGAACCCGTCCGCCACGTCGGTACGAGCGACCGCAACTTCTACGACCG
>JBPPNA010000238.1:0-3099 GCA_051306355.1 Acidimicrobiales bacterium
GGCGTCCGCGAGCCCGAATTGCGTCGGCCCGGAGACGAATCCACCGGGTCGCAACGAGCCGGGAGCGATGTCGGACCGGGCGACCGCGCCGGTGGGTCCGAGCTCGACACACGAGTTGCCGGTCCCCGGAAACTCGCGGTCGAGCATGGCGTTCACTCCCGCCTGCGTCAGCACATCGTCCTCGTCGCCGGTCACGGACGGAACGTACCGCGCCGGACCGAGCAGGACGGCGGGGTGCACGGTTCACCGCACGAGGACCCGCGCCGACGGCCATGCCGAAGGATCGATCGAGGCGGAGAAGCGGCACCTGCTGGCCACGCACGCCACGACGCCCACACTCGAGCTGGCCCGACGCCTGGCGGGCCTCGACGCCGTCTGAGGACGATCGCCTGGCATGCTCGGCGAGTGCCTGATGTCCGCCGACCGTGCCCATGCCGGGGGATCCGGACCTCTCCAGGACTGGGAGGCAGCTGACCGTGTCGCTCCTGCCCCGGTCCCGTCTCATTCGCATCGTGCTCGTCGCCGTGGTCGGTGCGATCGTGATCGCCGGTGTCGTGTTCCGCGACGAGTTGTCGCTCGTGTACCGCCAGGTCTTCCCGGGTGATGCCTTGGAGGCCGCCGCCGATCGCACGATCGGTCCGGCGGAAGTCTCGCCGGGAGCCTTCCCGCCACCGTCGGTGGACCCCGCCGATGGTCGGACGGGCACCGATCCTCAGATCGCCCTCGAGCAGGTCGCGGTCCTCGCGTCGCCGTCGGCCGTGGTCGACGTCGCCGGCCCCGGGCCGGTGCTCGTGTCGACGCTCGACGGCCGCATCCACGAGGTCGATCTCAGCACCGGGTCGAGCGAGGTCGTGCTCGACCTGCGCAGCGTCGTCTCCACCGGTGGCGAGCGCGGGCTGCTCGGCCTCGCCGGCGACCCCGACGGCGCGCGGCTCTACGTCGACTACACCAACGCTGACGGTGACACCGAGGTCCGGTCGTGGCCGATCGTCGACGGGAGACCGGTGGGCTCGGCCGACGATGGGGTCGACCATCTCCTGATCGGGCAGCCGTTCCCGAACCACAACGGCGGCCACCTGGTGTTCGGCCCCGATGGCGTGCTGTGGATCGGTACCGGCGACGGGGGAGGGATCGGTGACCCGGGGTCCACCGCCCAGGACGCCGGTCACCTGCTCGGCAAGATGTTGCGGGTCGTGCCCGATCCCGACGGCGGGATCACCGCACCGGCCAGCAACCCGGATCGGGACGGTCGACCGGAGATCTGGGCGACCGGACTCCGCAACCCGTGGCGGTACAGCTTCGATCGGGCCACCCACCGCCTGTGGATCGCCGACGTCGGCCAGAGCAGCATCGAGGAGGTGACGGTGGTCGATCCCGATGCCTCGATGCCGAACCTCGGATGGAACCTCCTCGAGGGCACGAACACCTACGAGGGCGACCCCGATCCGGCCCTGACCGACCCGGTCGTCGAGTACCCGCACGACGACGGGTGCTCGATCACCGGCGGTCACGTCTACCGGGGGACGGAGATCCCGTCGCTGTACGGCTGGTACGTCTTCGGTGACTACTGCGGCGGCTGGATCCGGGCCGTTCCCGCCGACGAACCCACCTCGGCCATCACCGAGCTGGTGCCCGACGCCGGCCAGGCGCTGTCGTTCGCCGAGCTGGAGGACGGCGAGCTCCTCCTGCTGACCCCCGAGGGGATCGCGGCGATCGTGTCCGCGCCGTGAGGTCGTACCTCAGAGACGGCCATCCGCCGCCGCGTCGCTGACCTCGGTGGCTCGGACCCGGACCTCGTCGAGGTCGGACAGGCGGTCGAGGTTGGCCAGCGGTCGGGACATGCGGTTGTTGCCGGACAGCACCTCGCGGTGGCGGGCGAGGAAGTCCCAGTAGAGGGTGGTGAACGGGCAGGCGTCGTCGCCGGTGCGCCGGCGGGGGTCGTACCGGCACCCCCGGCAGTAGTCGCTCATGCGGTTCACGTAGGCGCCACCCGAGACGTACGGCTTGGTCGCCATGCGCCCGCCGTCGGCCCACAACGCCATGCCCATGACGTTGGGCACCATCACCCACTCGGCGGCATCGATGTAGGTGTCGGACATCCAGTCGAGGACGTGGCGCGGGTCGACGCCGAGGAGGTTGGCCAGGTTGGACAGCAGCATGAGGCGCGGGATGTGGTGGACCCAGGCACGGTCGTGGAGCCCGCCGAAGGTGTCCGCCATGCACGCCATGTCGGTGGTGGCATCGCCGGTGTACATGGGCGGAAGGGGGCGGTCGTGGCCGAGAGCATTGCTGTGGGCGTGGTCGGGCCACAGCCAGTAGAGGCCCCACACGTACTCACGCCAGCCGATGACCTGACGGATGAACCCTTCGGCGCTGTTCAGGGGCACGGCACCGGACCGGTACGCCTCCTCGACCCGGTCGCAGACCTCATCGGGCAGGAGCAGGCCGAGGTTCAGGTACGGGCTCAGCATCGAGTGGGCCAGCGACCACGACCCGCTGGTCATGGCGTCCTCGTAGGTCCCGAACCGCACCAGCTCGTGGTCGACGAAGTGGCGCAGCCGGGCGAGGGCGGCACGGCGTGAGGTCGCCCACCAGCCCACCGGTGCCGCGCCCGGAGCGTTCGGGAGAGAGGTCAGCACCTCCTCGTCGAGCTCATCGAGGCGCGTCGCCTGCGGCTCGGTGAACACCGCTGCGTCCTCCGGCGGCGGCTCTCTGTTTTCAGCGTCCAGGTTCCACCGCCCCCCGACGGGCTGGTCGTCGTCCATGAGGTAGCCGAGGTCGGTCCGGGTCCAGCGGTAGAAGTCCTCCATCTTGAGGCTGCGCCGACCCTCGGCCCAGCACGCGAACTCGTCGTGGTGGCGCAGGAACTGGTTCGAACGGACCTGCTCGATGCCGAGGCGCTCGCACAACGCACGACCGGCACGCGAGTTCGCCTCGGTGGCGATGACGCGGTCGGGCCGGAGCTCGTCGACGTGGTCCTCGATACCGGCGGCCATGGTCGCCGACCGTCGGAGATCGACCTCGAACCCGGCGTCGCGCAGCTCTCCGGCGAACCGGCGCATGGCGGTGATCACCAGGTGCAGGCGCTGGACGTGACGC
>JBPPNA010000262.1:0-7712 GCA_051306355.1 Acidimicrobiales bacterium
CCTCGACAAGCGCGCCCCGGAGTTCCACGGTCGCTGATCGGACGTCCTACTTGGGGACGTCCTTCCACGCCACGTCCTTGTCGGTGCGGGGCTCGCCGGGCAAGCCGAGGACCCGCTCCCCGAGGATGTTCTTCATGATCTCCGACGTGCCCCCCTCGATGGAGTTGGCCCGGGAGCGCAGGAACATCTTGCGGGCCGATCCGGGAGGGCCCTCGAGACCCACGGCGTCGGCTCGGCGCATCTCGAAGTCGTAGTCCACCAGTCCCCGCGGGCCCAGCATGTCCACGCAGAACTCGTAGATGTCCTTGTTGATCAGCGCGATCGCCAGCTTCGAGATGGACGATTCAGGGCCGGGATTGCCGAGCTTTCGGTTCTGACCCGCCCGGATGTTGGTGAGGCGAAGCACCTCGGCCCGGACCCACAGGTCCATGAGCTGGTCCCGGGTGGCGGCACCACGCTCGTGGTCGGCCAGTTCCTCGTGCCAGATCCGCACCACCTCCGCGATGGGGCCGGAACCCGCCGGACGGGGACCGCCCCCGCCTCCGCCGATGGAGGTGCGCTCGTTCATGAGGGTGGTCATCGACACCCGCCACCCGTCGCCCACGTCGCCGATTCGGTCGGCGTCGGGGATGCGCACATCGGTGAGGTAGACCTCGTTGAACTCGGCCTCGCCGGTGATCTGACGCAGCGGCCGAACCTCCACACCGGGGGCGTGCATGTCGACCATGAAGTAGGTCAGGCCCTTGTGTTTGGGCTGGTCGGGATCGGAGCGGGCGACGAGCATGCCCTTGTCGGCGAGATGGGCCATGGTGTTCCACACCTTCTGGCCGTTGACCACCCACTCGTCGCCGTCGCGCACGGCACGGCAGGCGAGACCGGCCAGGTCTGACCCCGCACCGGGCTCCGAGAACAGCTGGCACCAGGCATCCTCACCGGTGTACATGCTTCGCAGCGTGCGGTCCTTGAGGTCTTCGGAGCCGTGGCTCACGACGGTGGGGCCGGCGAGGGCGAGGCCGAAGAACTGGGTGGCCTCGATCCCCGGTGCGCCCGTGCCTCGCAGCCTCTCGTCGACCACCTTCTGCAAGGTGGGGGCCAGGCCGAGCCCGCCGGATCCCTCGGGGAAGTGGACCCACGCCAGTCCGGCGTCGTACATCGCACCCCGGAAGGTGGCCTTGTCGGTCGTGGCCGGATCGTGGGCGGCCAGCACCTCATCGACCAGTTCTGCGACGCGAGCGGCGTCGCCGGATCGATCCGCCGTGCCCGAGTTCGACGTGTCGGTGCTCGATTCGACTGCGGTCATCGGTTCCCCCGTGGTGGTACGTGCGCGGACTCGCGTCCCGAGCATGGAAGCCGTCCACTGACCCACTGGTCAAGTGAGGGGACGGGCCGTAACGTCGGTCCGGATGACCCGAACCACGCTCGAGCCCACCGTCGACCCCGCCGAGGTCGGCATCGACCCCGACCGCCTCGCCCGGATCGACGCCGTCACCCACGGCTACGTCGACTCCGGCCGGTTCCCCTGCGTGCAGTTCCTGCTCGCCCGCCGCGGCGAGATCGTGCACCACGACCTGTACGGCCATGCCGACATCGAAGACCAGCGTCCGGTGCGTGACGACACCATCTTCCGCATCTACTCCATGACCAAGCCGGTCACGAGCGTGGCGCTGATGATGCTCTACGAGCGGGGCAAGGTCCTGCTCGAGGACCCGATCTCGAAGTACCTCCCCTCGTTCGCCAACCCGCGGGTGTTCGACGGCGGCAACGAGAACAAGTTCACCACTCGGGAGGCCGACCGGGAGATCACCGTCCACGACGTGCTCACCCACACCTCGGGGCTCACCTACGGCTTCCAGCACCAACACGCCGTCGACGCCATCTACCGATCGCACAACCTGGGCGACTTCTCTCCCTCCATGCGCAGCCTCGACGAGACCATGGAGCTGCTGGGGACCCTGCCACTGCAGTTCTCCCCCGGCACGAAGTGGTGCTACTCGCTGTCGACCGACGTGTGCGGCGCCGTCATCGAGGCGATCTCGGGCCAGACGCTCGACGAGTTCTTCACCGAGCACATCTTCGAGCCGTTGAACATGACCGACACCGCCTTCTGGGTGGACGGCGAGGAACGTCGCGACCGATTCTCGTCCAACTATCTCTTCTTCGGCGGCACCACGTCGGTCATGGACAAGTGGGACCGCTCCGGTTACCTCAAACCGCCGGCGATGCTCGCGGGCGGAGGCGGCCTGGTGTCGACCATGCGCGACTACCACCACTTCACCCAGATGCTGATCAACGGCGGCGCCCTCGGTGGTCTCCGGCTGCTGTCCAACCGCACGGTCGACTTCATGACCACCAACCACCTGCCGGGCGGCAAGACCCTCAACGACATGGGCCAGGTCGGCTTCGCCGAGGTGGCCATGGAGGGGCTCGGCTTCGGCCTCGGGTTCAGCGTCAACCAGAACCCGGCCCACAACGGGGCGCTCGGTTCGCCCGGCGACTTCGGGTGGGGCGGGGCCGCGTCGACCGTTTTCTCCATCGACCCCGCCGAGGAGCTGGTGTTCATCATGATGACCCAGCTCCTGCCGTCGTCCACCTACCCCATCCGGCGCGAGCTGCGCGCCACCGTCTACCAGTCGCTGGTGAGCTAGGAGGATCCCATGGCCGACCACGACCTCGTCATCCGCTCCGGCACCGTTGTCGACGGCACCGGTGCACCCCGTCGCACCGCCGACGTGGCGGTCACCGATGGCGTCATCACCGAAGTGGGCGATGTCGACGGTCGGGCCCACCGGGAGATCGATGCCGATGGCGCCCTGGTCACGCCGGGGTTCGTCGACATCCACTGCCACTACGACGGCCAGGCCACATGGGACGAGCGCCTCCAGCCCTCCTCGTGGCACGGCGTCACCACTGTGGTCATGGGCAACTGCGGCGTCGGTTTCGCACCCGTGCATCCCCACGACCACGAGCGGCTCATCCAGCTCATGGAAGGGGTCGAGGACATCCCGGGCGCGGCGCTCGCCGAGGGCCTGTCGTGGGACTGGACCGATTTCGGCGGCTTCCTCGACGCCGTCGACCGACGGCCCCACGATCTCGACGTCGCCGCCCAGGTGCCGCACGCCGCGCTGCGCCTCCACGTCATGGGCGAGCGTGGCGCGCACCACGAGGAGGTGGCGACGCCGGAGGAGATCGCCGAGATGGGCCGCATCGCAGCCCAGGGCATCGAGGCCGGCGCACTCGGGTTCACCACCTCGCGGACCCGCAACCACAAGACGAGCACCGGCGCCTACACGCCGACCCTCACCGCCGAGCGGGCCGAGCTCGTCGGCATCGCTGAGGCTGTCGGCGCCACCGGCACCGGTGTCCTCCAGATGGTGGGCGACTTCATCGACGTCGACCACGAGTTCGAGACCCTGCTCGAGATGATGCGTCGCTCGGGTCGGCCGCTGTCGTTCTCGCTCGCCCAGAGCCCCCTCGCCCCCGACCAGCACCGTGACCTGCTCGCCCGGCTCACCGCAGCCAACGCCGACGGCTTCACCATGCGGGCCCAAGTCGCACCGCGCGCCGTGGGGCTGCTGCTCGGCCTCGACTGCACGCTCAACCCGTTCATGACCAACCCGGTGTGGCGGGAGATCGCCGACCTCACCTCGCCCGAACAGGCCGCACACATGGCCGAGCCCGACTTCCGCCGGCGGGTCCTCGAGGCCCAAGCCGGAGGCAGGGAGCGGGGCAAGCTCGGCGGTGGACTCATCGGCCGGTTCGACCGCATCTTCCCGCTGACCGACCCGCCGGACTACGAGCCCGATCTCGATGATGCCGTGGCTGCCCAGGCCGCTCGCCAGGGCGTCACGCCCGAGGAGTGGGCCTACGACTTCCTGGTCCGCGACAACGGCGCGGCGATGTTCTACGTCCCGTTCCTCAACTACGCCGACGGAAACCTCGACGCCACCCGCGAGATGCTGGCCCACCCGAACACCGTGCCCGGGCTCTCGGACGGCGGCGCCCATGTGGGCACGATCTGCGACGGCAGCTTCCCGACCTTCCTCCTCACCCACTGGGGCCGGGACCGGGCGCGGGGCGACCTGTTCGACGTCGAGTGGCTCGTGCAGCAGCACACCAGGGAGACGGCCCGAACCGTCGGGCTGGGTGACCGAGGCGTGCTCACACCAGGGCTGCGGGCTGACCTCAACATCATCGACTTCGACCGGCTCGCCATCTCGCGACCCCAGATGCACCACGACCTCCCAGCCGGTGGTCGGCGCGTGCTGCAGCGGGCCACGGGCTACCGGCACACCATCGTGGCCGGCGAGGAGACCTACGCCGACGGTGAGGCCACCGGCGCCCTCCCCGGCCGCCTCGTCCGCGGCGCACGCCAGATCACTTCCTGACGCGAAGCAGGACCTCCTGGGTGACGGTGGCGGCGTGGGTTCCGTCGGCCGAGAAGATCTCGCCGGTGGCCAGACCCCGTGAACCGGTGAGGCCTCGGCTGCGCAGGTCGTGGAGGTGCCACGCGGCGGCGTCGATCCGGCGGTGGAACCAGATGGCGTGGTCGAGGCTCGCCGACATGAAGACCCGGTCGAAGTCGTCGTCGGTGATCTCGAAGCGGGCCGGGTGGTCGTTGACGGCCACCTCCGTGGGCAGGTCGTCGGAGAGGTAGGCGAGGGCGCACGCCTGGGTCAGCGGATCATCGGCCACCGCCTCGGTCATGCGCATCCACGCCTGCGCGCCACCACCTCGATCCCCCGAGCGCCAGTCGCCCACCGTGCGCCGCTCGAAGACGTGGCTCCATCCGTCGGTGAGGTGGTCATCGACGTGACCGACCGAGGGATCGATGGTGGCGGCCTGCACGTCGATGGCGTCCTCGGGGACGTGGAACGACGCCGCCATGTTCAAGATGGCACCGATCGACTGGCGGGCGACGACCCGACGGGTGGTGAAGGAGCGACCGTTGCGGATCCGGTCCACCTCGAAACGGATGGGTTCGGTGTGGTCCCCGGGGCGGATGAAGTAGGCGTGCAGCGAGTGCGGCAGCGACGACGACTCGACGGTCAACCCAGCGGCGCACAGGGCCTGGGCGACGATCTGCCCGCCGTAGAGGCCACCCCAGGGGTAGCGGGGGCCCACACCCACGAAGGTGTCGGGGCCGTGGGGCTCGAGGTCCACAATCTGCGAGAAGGTCACGAGCGCGGGATCAACGGTCACGACCAGAGTCTCCCCACGGCAGGCGCACCGTGCAAAGCGCCGGGGCGACGACCCCGAGGATCGATCATGCCCTCCGGCGCACAAGAACTTCGGGGGTCAATCAGCGTCGGTGGACCGCCACGCGCCACTTCGTCTCGAGCGGGATTCGTGTGAGGGCGCGCGATGCCCTGCAGGTCCAGCGCAGGACCTCGAGGTGGGCGATGTCGATGGGCACCCAGACGACCAGCCCCCGTTTGGAGTGGTCGGCCACGACCTTCCAGCGGTCCGGGATCTCGATGTCCTTCTCGGCGAGACGGCCCACGGCGTCGGCGCCCGTGGCGTGGAGGATCCCGACGGAGACGGGCTCGGGGCGACGTCGGGTCATGTCGGCCGGCACCCAGTTGGCGCGCGGCACGGGCGGGCCCCGACCGCTGACCAACCTCCCGAACGTCGACTGCTGCGGGGGTGGGAAGCGCTCGTCGATGGCGGGATCCAAGGTGAGCCAGCCGCTGCCGTCGGAGAGGTCCTCCATGGCGGCGACCACCTCGCCCTCGGCACCGGGTTCGAACTCGATCAGCTCGACCTCGGTCACGACGGCGTCCCACCGCCGCGGTCACATGAGCTTCGAGGACTCACTGACCACGTACTTGTTGATGGCGGTGCCGCGCACGCCGAGGGAGCCGAGGCCCTCCATGAAGGCCGCCATGTGCGGTTCGGCGAAGTGAGCATCGAGCGCGTCCTGGTCCTTCCACTCCTCGAAGACGCGGAAGCGACCGTGGTCATTGGGGTCGATCCAGAACCCGTAGCTGACGCAACCCTCCTCCTCGAGGGTGGCGGCGACGAGCGTGTCGGTGAGGGCCACCGCGGCGTCGCGGTCGGCAGGGTCGAGTTCGATGGTTCCGGAGACGACGATCATCGCGACAGTCTGCATCACCGCTCGCGGCTCAGACGATGGCGGCGATGCGCTCCATGATCTTGTCCGTGAGGCGGGGGACCACATCGAGCGAGCGCATGTTCTCGACGACCTGGTCGACCTTGCTCGCCCCGGTGATCACCGAGGACACGTGCGGGTTCTTGGCGCACCAGGCGATGGCCAGCTGCGCCGGCGTGCAGTCGAGCTGGTTCGAGATGTCCACCAGCTTGCGCACCTTCTCGGTGGCCTCGTCGTCGGTGACGGAGTCCTTCAGCCACTCGTACCCCTTCAGCGAGGCACGGGAGTCCTCCGGGATGCCATCGACGTACTTCCCGGTGAGCAGACCGGAGGCGAGCGGGGACCATGTCGTGAGACCGAGCCCGATGTCGTCGTAGAGGCGCGCGTACTCGCGCTCGACCTTGCGCCGCGTGAGCATGTTGTACTGCGGCTGCTCCACCACCGGCTTGTGGAGGTGGTGACGCTCGGCGATCTCGTACGCGGCACGGATCTCGTCCGCCGTCCACTCCGAGGTCCCCCAATAGAGCGCCCAGCCGCGGTCGATGGCGTCGGACATGGCCCACACCGTCTCCTCGATGGGCGTCTCGCGGTCGGCGCGGTGGCAGTAGATGAGATCGAGGAAGTCGAGGCCCATTCGCTCGAGGGAGGCGGGGATGGCGTCGAGCAGGTACTTGCGGTTCAGGGTGAGGCGCGTGTTCGCGCCCTCGTGGATGCCCCAGTAGTACTTCGACGACACGACGTAGCTGTGGCGGTCCCAGCCGTTCTTGCGGAACGCCTCGCCCATGAGCTCCTCGGACTTGCCCCCGGCGTAGGCCTCGGCGTTGTCGAAGAAGTTCACTCCCGCGTCGTGGGCCGCAGCCATGCAGTCGGCGGCCAGACCGGAGTCGAGCTGCGGTCCGAAGGTGACCCAGCTCCCGAAGGACAGGACGCTGACCTTCAGTCCGGAACGTCCGAGGCGGCGGTACTCCATGTCCATGACAGATCTCCTGGGGTTGGCGGGTCGACCACTTCACACGCTAGGAGCAGCGGACGAGATCGGCACCGAGTGGTAGGCACATCCCATGACCGACGAATTTGCAGGCAAGGTCGCGCTGGTGACGGGCTCGTCCAGCGGTATCGGCGAACAGATTGCCCATCGGCTCAGTGCGCTCGGCGCCAGCGTGGTGGTGAACTCCTCCTCGTCGGTCGCGGCAGGCGAGGCGGTCGTCGCGGCGCTGCCCGGCGAGGCGACCTACGTGCAGGCCGACATCTCCGACCAGGACCAGGGCAAGGCGCTGCTCGACGCCACGGTCGAGCGCTTCGGGCAGCTCGACATCCTGGTGAACAACGCGGGTTGGACGACCGTGGTGCCCCACCAGGATCTCGACGGCCTGACCGACGAGATCCTGGCTCGCACCTTCGACGTGAACGTGTTCGGCACCTGGTGGCTCACCAAGGCGGCGATGCCGCACCTGCGACAGTCCGATGACGGCAACGTCGTCAACATCACCTCGATCGCCGGGGTGCGACCGATCGGGTCCTCGATGGCGTATTCCATGACCAAGGCGGCACTGAACCAGATGACGGTGGTGCTGGCGAAGTCCCACGGGCCCATCCGCTTCAA
>JBPPNA010000286.1:0-5065 GCA_051306355.1 Acidimicrobiales bacterium
CTGTCGGGTCTGTCGACCGAGGAGCGCACAGCACTCCTCAACGCTGCCGGCGACGTGTTCTGTGCCGATCCCGAGGAGCGCCGCCTGCGGGTGAAGGCCAAGCGGAACCGTCGGCGGGCCGAGAAGCTGAAACGGGACGAGGCAGTGCTGGCCTCCACCGGCATACGCACAC
The DNA here is from genome assembly GCA_051306355.1 of Acidimicrobiales bacterium. GTDB lineage: Bacteria > Actinomycetota > Acidimicrobiia > Acidimicrobiales > Salinilacustritrichaceae > Salinilacustrithrix. Next base: position 173 of record JBPPNA010000286.1, read on the forward strand.
TGCGGGACAAGCCGGTCTTCACGACGCCGAACACGTTCCCGCCCGAGGACTTCGACCAGCGCGAGGTGGCCGATCCCGACTTCCGCGAGACCCTCGATTCCCAGCACTGCTACGTGTGCAAGACCAAGTACCACGAGGTGCACCACTTCTACGACCAGCTCTGTCCAGGGTGCGCCACGCTCAACCACCGGAAGCGGACGGAGCTGGCCGACCTGACGGGCACCGTTGCCCTGCTCACCGGTGGTCGTGTGAAGATCGGGTACCAGGCGGGGATCAAGTTGCTGCGCAGCGGTGCGGACCTGATCGTGGTCACGCGCTTTCCCCGCGATGCCGCCGCCCGGTACGCCAGCGAACCGGATTTCGCCGAATGGGCCGACCGTCTCGAGGTGTTCGGTCTCGACCTACGGCACACCCCGAGCGTCGAGGCGTTCTGCAGCCACCTCCTGGCGTCGCGGCACCGGCTCGACTTCATCGTCAACAACGCCTGCCAGACGGTGCGGCGCCCCCCGGACTTCTATCGCCACATGATGGAGGGCGAGTCGGCTGCCGTACACGAGCTCCCGGCTGACGTCCTACGCCTGGTCGGTGCGTACGAGGGGCTGCGCGGTTACCACCTGCTCCCGGCAGATGACCCGGCCCCGCTGGCACCCGCCGTTCTCGACGACGGCGCCTTGTCCGGGCTCACCCACGCTGCGGCGCTGTCACAGACGCCGTTGCTGCCCGAGGAGCGCATCGCCCAGGCCGACCTCTTCCCCGAGGGCCGGCTCGATCAAGACCTCCAACAGGTCGACCTGCGCGACCGCAACTCCTGGCGACTCCTGCTCCACGAGGTGTCGTCGGTCGAACTGCTCGAGACCCAACTCGTGAACGCCGTGGCCCCGTTCGTCCTCAACGCCCGCCTCAAGCCACTCATGGAGCGGACACCCGGACGGGGCAAGCACATCGTGAACGTCTCCGCGGTGGAGGGTCAGTTCTACCGACGGTTCAAGACCACGCGACACCCGCACACCAACATGGCCAAGGCCGCCCTCAACATGATGACCCGGACGTCCGCGGCGGACTACCACGCCAGCGGCATCCACATGAACGCCGTCGACACCGGCTGGGTCAGCGACGAGGACCCGGTGGTCATCGCCCGGCAGAAGACCGCCGAGCACCGGTTCCACCCACCGCTCGACATCGTCGACGGCGCGGCCCGGATCGTCGATCCGATAATCGTGGGGCACATCACCGGCGAGCACCGGTGGGGCCAGTTCCTCAAGGACTTCGAACCGACCGACTGGTGAACCGGTCGGTCGGTGAGCCAGTCGCCGTTCGGCGATCCCCAGGTCGCTCGTCAGCGGTTGGGCTCGTCGAGGCGACGGAGGATCTCGTCCTCGGCCTGGGTGGCGGTGGGTCCATAGGCCACCACCGCAGTTCCCTTGCCGCCACACTCCATGCACTCCAAGGCGAGGATCGCCATCATGTCGGCGGGATCGGATGCGCCCTCGAGCCGGCGGAGCTCCACCAGATCCACATCGTCGCCCGCGATGCGGTGATCGCAGGCGCCGCAGCGCAGGACGGGTCCATCCTCGACGTAGAAGTCGCCGTCGAACCCCTGCTCACGGAAGAGTGCGAGTTCGCCGACCAGCGTGGTGTTGTCCGACGGTGCTCCGGGTATGGGATCCATGCCCGGCCCATACCCCGCCCGCGGTGCGGTGACCCCGACCACCAGCCGTCAGGCCGTGTCGCCCGTGAGCGCGGTGAACAGCACGTTGTTCCCGAGGTGGATGTGGCCTGCCGAGCTGCACTTCCGGCGCAGGATTCGGTTGCCTAGCCTGCACATTCACATGTCCCCCATTCTCGGCTCCGTCCTGGCCGCCACCGAGAGCGATCTCGGCATCGGACTCGCTGCCATCATCGTGCTCGGAGTCGGCATCCAGCTGCTTGCCGGCCGGCTCCACCTACCGGCCATCCTGCTGCTCCTGGCGGGTGGGGTGGTGGCGGGCCCGATCCTCGAGATCATCAAGCCCGACGAGATGCTGGGCGATCTGCTCTTCCCCGCCGTCTCGCTGGCCGTCGGGATCCTCCTGTTCGAGGGCGGCCTCGGGCTCCGCTTGGCCGAGCTCGAACGCCATGGCCGGGGGCCGATCCTCCGCTTGGTCACGATCGGTGTCCTCGTGACCTGGATCATCGGCGGGGTGGCCGCCTACCTCCTCATCGACATGGAGGTGAGCTCCGCCGTCCTCCTCGGCGCCATCCTCGTGGTATCCGGCCCCACCGTCGTGCTGCCGCTGGTGAGATTTGCACGAGTCCGCGAGCCGGTGAACGGGATCCTGCGGTGGGAGGGGATCTTCATCGACCCCATCGGTGCGACGCTCGCCATCGTCGTGCTCGACGCCGTCATCGGTGACGAGTCCACCGGCTCCAGCGTGGAGCGCGTGCTCACCACGGCAGGAGCCGGCACCGTCGCCGGCCTCCTCGGAGCGACCGTGCTCGTCGTACTCTTCAGCCGTCATCTCGTTCCGGACAACCTCCACAACCCCTTCACGCTGGCAATGGTGGTGGCGGCCTTCGCCGGGGCGGATCTGCTCCGCCCGGAAGCTGGCCTCTTCGCTGCGACCATCATGGGGGTCGCTCTGGCGAACCAGAAACGGGCGCCCATCGGGCACATCCGGGAGTTCGAGGAGAACCTTGGTTCCCTGATACTCGCTGGCCTGTTCATCCTGCTCGGCGCCCGGGTCGACATCGATCAGCTCGTCGACTTCCTGCCCGAGGCCACGGCGCTCTCCGTGGTCCTCATCGTGCTGGCCCGCCCGATCGCCGTGTACCTGAGCACCGTCGGGTCGGGCCTCCGGTTCGTCGAGCGTGCCTACCTGATGTGCCTGTCGCCGCGCGGCATCGTCGCGGCCTCGGTGTCGGCGCTGTTTGCCATCGAGTTGGATGACGCCGGGCAGCCCGTCGAGGCGCTCGTACCGGTCACGTTCATCGTGATCACGATCACCGTCCTGTTCTCCGCTGCGGCCTCGCTGGTCGGAGCGAAGCGGTTCCGCGTCGCCCGGCCCGAGCCCAGAGGGGTGGCCCTGATCGGTGGCCCACCCTGGGCGGTGGAGCTCGCGGGCTGGTTGTCCGACAACGACGTGCCGACGCTCATCGTCACCACAGATCCGCTCGAGGCGGCACAGGCATCGTCCCGTGGCGTGCTGACCTACTCGGGACGGCTCGACTCCGAGGATCTCCTGCTGGCCATGGACGGCGTCGGCGTGTCGGTGGTGATTGCTGCCTCCCGCTTCCAGGAACTGAACAGCCTCGGGATCGAGCGGTCGGTGGATTCGGTGGGTCGGGCCAACGTCTATTACCTGCCCCGCACAGACGAGGATGCCGCCGAGGCGGCACATTCAGCGGTCATCGCGCGCCGTCCGTTCGACGCGTCCTCGACGCAGTCATCGATCGAGACCCGGATGAAGGAGGGCGGGGAGCTGGTTGCGGTCACCAAGGACAGTTGGGACGAGGCCCGCCTGTCCGAGGCCGTCCCACTGCTGGCCATCACCGAGGAGGGTCCGGTCGTGATGACCGGGCATCCCAACAAGGCACCGGCCAACGGTGCTCGACACGTGTACCTCGTGTCCCACCCGGCGGGCGCGCCGCCCGCCGCCGAGGCCGTCGACGCCGGCCGTCAGAGCGCCGGCCCGTCGAACGACGGGCCGGCCGGGTCGTAGGAGGCCCGGCTCAGCGCTCGGTCAGCACGGCGAGCAGCACGGGGCACGGAGCGCAGCGGAGCACATGACCCACGACGGGATGCGTCCACGCCGTCGGCTCCGGACGGGCGCCGACCACGATGGCGCCGGCACCGGTCGTCGCCGCCACCTCGCACAGGGCCGGCCCGGGCCGGCCACCGACGACGATGCGCCGATCGGCGTCATGGGCCAGGACCGCGGCTGCGTCGTCGAGGATGCGGTTCGTCGAACCGTCGTCATCGTGCAGTTGGGCCACGTTCACGACGAGCAGGTATCGGCGGCCCCGTCCGTAGACCTCGCGGGCGGCGCGCGCAGCATGGAACGAAGCGGCAGTTCCACTCACGCCGATGATCACCGGTCCGGCGGCCACGTCAACCTCCGTTCGAGCTCCGGTCGGGAGCCGACACCACGACGGCGATGGTCGCGCCGCATCGCCGCAGGAGTCGCTCGACCGTGTGGCCGAGGAAGAGGCTGCCGTCGACGTCGCGCTTGGTCGCACCGACGATCACCAGGTCGGTGTCGTGGAGCTCCACGAGCTGGAGGATGCCTGCGGCCGTCGACTCGGCGTCGGTCAGGGCTGTCACGGCTCGGGCTCCCAGGCGACTCGCCCGACCGGTGGCGTCATCGAGGAGCCGCTGGCCGACGACCCGCGTGCCGCCCGACGGGCGGGTGAGCACATCGGCGGCCCCACGCGGCAGCAGGCGTCGTCGTCCGTCGGTGGCGCTGTCGTCATCGTGGTGGACGACGTGGGTGAGGACGGCCTCCGTGCCGATGCTGGCGCTGATGGCCAGGCCGACCTCTTGAGCGGCGAGCGACGACTGGGAGCCCGTCACCGGAATGAGAACGCGCCGGTAGGCGGCCGGGAGCCGTCCACGGACCGAGAGCCCACGACGCACGATCATGACGGGCACCGGGCTCCGGAGGGCGAGCTCCGCAGCGGTCGGCGACAGCACCTGGGTCTGGTCCTCCGGGGCCGACGTCCCGATCACGGCGACCCCGTAACCCAGCCGCAGCTCCTCGAGGAGCGACTCCACGACGTCTTCGTCGGTTCGGAGCTTGCGTTCGACCGTACGGGAGTGGAGCACGTCCTCCAGCACCCGCAGATCGGGAGCGCGCCCGTTGGCCTCCACCGCAGCGAGGGTCACCGGCACCTCCTTGGGCCAGGCGAGATCGATCA
>JBPPNA010000307.1:0-10374 GCA_051306355.1 Acidimicrobiales bacterium
TCGCCCATTGCGCAAGATTCCCCACTGCTGCCTCCCGTAGGAGTCTGGGCCGTGTCTCAGTCCCAGTGTGGCTGATCTTCCTCTCAGAACAGCTACCCGTCGTCGCCTTGGTGAGCCGTTACCTCACCAACTAGCTGATAGGCCGCGAGACCCTCCCAAAGCGGAATCCATTTCTTCACATCGCCAGGAGACGTCGTGAAGGTATCCGGTATTAGCTCACCTTTCGGTGGGTTATCCCGGTCTTCGGGGCAGGTTTCTCACGTGTTACTCACCCGTTCGCCACTAGGTCTTCACCGGTCTTGCGACCGGATGGACCTCGTTCGACTTGCATGTGTTAAGCGCGCCGCCAGCGTTCGTCCTGAGCCAGGATCAAACTCTCCGTCAAGATCTTGCGACGATCCATGTCTTTCGACCTGGGCCGTCGACTCGATCAATTGGTGAGCCGGCAGTGTTCTGACTGACCACTGCCTGCTGGCACGTATCACATTTGTCCTTGGTCTGGGTAGACCAAATAGAAACTCAAAGATGACAGGTGCAAATACTTTTCGTGCGACCACTCTCACCGAGGTGAGGGCAATCGCCCGCACTCGCACGTCATTCCTCTCTTCTGTTTTCAAGGAGCTCATCGGGCAGTCGCCCCGAGGGACGTTGTTGCCGGAGCGGGCAAGGTAGCGAGGCGCTGGACCCGTGTGCAACTCCGTGCCGTCGGCGCGATCGAAGATCGAACTTCTGGGGGACGGAGTTGCGGGGGACAGTGCCGGCGCTGACTCGACCGTGCCCCGTTCCGACCGGATCGGTCGTGCGGGGCGAAGGACAAATGTATCGACGGTCCCCGTGGGCGTCAACTTCAGGCGGAAGGTTTTCCGAGATCCAACACGGCGTAGCTCTTGGGGCCCTTGCGGACCAGGACGTAACGGTCGTGGCGGACGTCGTCCGGGCCGATGTGATCGCCCTCGGCCAGCCGTCGTCCGGTGATGGTGACGGCACCGTCGCGCACCAGGCGTCGGGCCTCGTTGTTCGACTTCGCCAACTCGGCGACCACCAGGACCGGCACCGGGTCGACGCCATCGGCGATGGCGGCGCCGGCGGGCAGGGTCACGGTGACGACCTCGTCGGCGACGACGGCCCAGGCCCCGGCGCCGGCGTCGCTCGGATCGCCACCGAAGAGCACGGCCGACGCCTCCTCGGCCGCGGCCGCGGCCTCTGCACCGTGGATCAATGTGGTGAGCTCGGTGGCCAGGCGCCGCTGGGCCACCCGTTCCTGGGGGTTGTCGTGGTGGGCGGCGACCAGGTCACGGATCTCGCGGACCGGCAAGAGGGTGAGCTGGAGGAGGAAGCGCTCGACGTCGCGATCGTCGACGTTCATCCAGTACTGGAAGAAGGCGTAGGGCGAGGTCTCCTCGGGCGCGAGCCAGATGGCTCCGCCGGCGGACTTGCCGAACTTCGCGCCATCGGCTCGGGTCATCAAGGGCCAGGTGAAGGCATGGGCCGTGGCCTGGGACCGTCGACGGATCATGTCCACCCCCGCCAGGATGTTGCCCCACTGGTCGGAGCCGCCGATCTGGAGTTCGACCCCGTCGTGGGCGTGGAGGTGCCAGTAGTCGTTGGCCTGCAGCAGCATGTAGCTGAACTCGGTGTAGGAGATGCCGTGCTCGGAGTCGAGCCGGGCCCGGATCGACTCCTTGGCCAGCATCTGGTTGACGGTGACGTGCTTGCCGACGTCGCGGAGGAACTCCAGCACGGTGAGCTCCGCGGTCCAGTCCCGGTTGTCGACGACGTGCGCCACCTCCCCGACGACGGCCTCGACCTGCTGGCGGATGCCGGCCACGTTCCGGGCCAGGGTCTCGTCGTCGAGCAGGTTGCGCTCCTCTGATCGACCGCCGGGGTCGCCGACCATCCCGGTCGCTCCGCCCACGAGCGCGACGGGTCGGTGGCCGGCGTCGGCGAACCGGCGAAGCACCAGCAGGCCGATGAGGTTCCCCACGTGCAGGCTCGACGCCGAGGGGTCGCAGCCGTAGTAGAGACGCAGCGGGCCCTCGTCGAGACGCGCCGCCAGGGCTTCGAGGTCGGTGCTGTCCTGGATCAGGCCCCGGGCCCGGAGGTCGTCGATCAGGTCACTCATGGCGCCATGTTGTCAGCCGTCGGCGTGACGACGGGTGCCGGACGAGCACCGTCCTGGCCGTGTCTGGCGCGCCGGAGGTCCGGTGGACGACCATCGCGGGGTGACCGAATCGCTCGACACCGCCCCGACACCGGACACGCCGCCGAGCACCCGGCGTCTGCGACGCCTCGGCGTGGGCGTGGTCGTGCTGTCCTTCGTGGGCATCTGGGGATACGTGCTCTACCTCTCGATCTTCGTCGGCCGGGCCGACCTCCCGGATCGTCTCGAAGACACCGGTTGGGTCGAGTCGGCGGAGGCCACCTGCGCCCCCACCGCTGCCGCCGTCGCCCGCCTCCCCTTCGCGAACCAGGTCGACGACCCGGCCGAGCGAGGCGAGCTCCTGGATCGCGCCACCGACGAGCTGGACCGCATGGTGGACAGCCTCCGGGGTCTGGTGGCGCCGGCCGAGCCGGAGGAGGCCCGGGCCGTGAACCGTTGGCTCGACGACTGGGAGGTCTACATCCAGGATCGGCGCGAGTATGCCGACCGGTTCCGTGCCGGTGAGGACGCAGCCTTCACCGTGACCGACCGGGGCGGCTATCAGATCGACGTCCTGCTCGACGACTTCGCCGTGAAGGCCAACGACATGCCGAGCTGCGCCCCACCGGACGACGTCGGGTGATCGGCCCTGGCGGGCCTCCCACCCTCATGGAGTTGCTCGGCTGCGCCTCACAACTCCCAGTTCACAAACGTGCTCAGGGCGGTCTGCTCCGCAGCACCGTTCAGGGCCGTCGGCCGCGCCGCCGGCGTTCGTGCTCCGGCAACATGCCCCACTCGGCCTCGGCCTGCATCTCCCCATACACGGCGAGGCGCTCCCGGTCCAGGTCACCGGCCGCCACGGCGGCCTGCACCGCGCAGCCCGGTTCGTGGTCGTGGGCGCAATCGGCGAAGCGGCAGTGCTCGGTGAGCTCCTCGATGTCGCGGAACGCGGCGTCGACCGCCTCGGGGGTGGCATAGAGCCCGATGGACCGCACGCCGGGGGTGTCGACGACGATGCCCCCGTCGGGCAACAGGTGCAGCTCGCGCCGGGTGGTGGTGTGCCGGCCCTTGGCATCGAAGGACCGGACATCGCCGGTACCGGCCACCTTCTCGCCCGCGAGCGCGTTGAGCAGGCTCGACTTGCCCGCCCCGGACTCCCCCAGCATCACGATGGTCCCACCTGCGATCCGGGTGCGGAGCTCGACGATTCCCGCCCCGGTCTGCGACGACACGACCACGACCTCGAGCTCGGGATGTTCGGCCGCGATGTCAGCTCGCGTGGCTTCCGCATCCTCGGTCAGGTCGGCCTTGGTGAGGACGGCGATGGGTTCCGCGTCCGCATCCCACGCCTGGGCGACGGCCCGCTGCACACGACCCGACTTCACGGGCCGGTCGAGGCCCAGGACCACCAGCACGTTGTCGAGGTTGGCGGCCAGCACCTGCTCCCCCTCCCCCACCGGATCGGCCCGGCGCAACGCGTTGCGACGCTCGAGCACCGCCGTCACCTCGTCGTCCACGACCGTGACCCAGTCGCCCACGACGGGCGTACCGACCCGATCGGCGCGCGTCCTGGCTGCGAGCACCACGTCGTCGAGCGCCACCTGGACCCAGCCCCGGTCCTGGCGGATGACGCGCCCGGGACTTCCGCCGGCGAGGCGAGCCAACTCGGCCCACTCGTGGTCCCAGCCGAGCTGGTCGAGGCCGGCCATGTCAGCGGCGGGCGTGCGTGTCGAGGCCGTGGCGGACCATGCGCCGAGTGCCGTCGTCCACGCCGATGTCGTCGAGATCCTGCGGTCGAGCCCATCGGATGGCGGTCGACTCGTGATTCCGGTCCAGCGCCGCTCCCGGTGGCGCCAGCACGAGGAAACGGGCGTCGAGGTGCAGATGGAGCCCGTCGGCGGGAGGATGCACCTCGTGCACGTCGAGATCGATGGCCACGGGGTCGATGCGCAGACCGGTGATCCCAGTCTCCTCTGCCGCTTCCCGCAGGGCCACTGCAGCGAGGTTGGCGTCACCGTCGCAGTGGCCACCGGGCTGCAGCCAGCGCCGGAGCTTGCGGTGGTGGAGCATCACCATCCGGGTTCCATCGGCCGACACCACGAGGGCCGACCCCGTCAGGTGCCCACGCCGGCAGGAACGGTGGAGGGCATCGTCGTGGTGATCGACGAACTCGAGGATCGTGCTGCGGTGTCGCTCGGCATCGGGGTCGACATCGGCCGCCACGATCGCAGCCCGCGCCACCGCCAGGTCATCGGATGCCTCCAACCGAGGATCACCAGCGTCCAGGAAGGTGCGGCGCACGCCGGAACCCTACGGCACCACCCACGCACCGCAGACCGTCGCCGTGGCGCTGCGGATCGCTCCGGATACGGTCGACGGGTGCCCGCCCGCCAACACCGCGCCACCGATCCCGCCGCAGCGGCGATCGTCGTGGAAGGCCTCTCGAAGCACTACGGCGACACCCGGGCCCTCGACGACGTGGACCTCGAGGTGGCTCCCGGTGGGGTGGTCGGGCTGCTCGGACCGAACGGTGCGGGCAAGACCACCCTGGTCCGGGTGCTCGCCACGCTGTTACGTCCCACGGCCGGAACGGCGTCGATCTTCGGCCTCCACGTGCTGAAGCAGGCGGCGCAGATCCGGGAGATGATCTCGTTGACCGGGCAGTACGCCGCGGTGGACGAGCTGCTCACCGGGCGGGAGAACCTGCTCATGTTCGCCGAACTCCTCCAGCTCACGCCCCGATCGGCCCGCCGGCGGGCCGACGAGCTGCTCGAGCGCTTCGACCTGACCGCGGCCGCCGGCCGACGAGCCGGGACCTACTCCGGTGGCATGCGGCGTCGGCTCGATCTCGCCTCGAGCATCATCGTCCCACCCCGGTTGCTGTTCCTGGACGAACCCACCACGGGCCTCGACCCTCGGACCCGGAACCAGATGTGGGACGTCATCCGTGAGCTGGTGGCCGTCGACACCACCCTCCTGCTGACCACGCAGTACCTCGAGGAGGCCGATCAGCTCGCCGATCGCATCGTGGTCATCGACCACGGGCGCATCATCGCCGACGGCTCCGGTGACGAGCTCAAGGATGCTGCCGGCGGGATCACGGTGGAGGTGCTCCTCGGCCCGTCCGCCGACATCGACTCGGCCGTCGATCACCTGCGCCGCGCAGGGCTCCCCGCCGAGCCGGTGCGTGGCGCCCAGGTCGATCTGGAGATCCCCACCGATGCCGATGCCGGGCTGGCCACCGTGCGCGCCGTGGCCGCCGCCCTGGAGGACTGTCGGATCCCCGTTCGCGATCTGGGGCTGCGACGGGCATCGCTCGACGAGGTGTTCCTCCAGCTCACCGGCCATCCTCCGGACGCCGACCCCGAGAACGAGGAGATGTCGGCATGAGCACGCTCTCGTCGATGGATGAGGTCGAACGTCGCCACCGCCACGGCCTGGCCGGCGCACTGCGTGACGGGTGGACCATCGGCAAGCGCAACCTGCGTCACTTCACCCGGCTCCCCCGCCTGTTGGTCTTCTCCACCATCCAGCCCGTCATGTTCGTGCTGCTGTTCGGCTACGTGTTCGACGGGGCGGTCAGCGGCGCACTCCCCGGCGGGTTCCCCAACTACCTCGCCTTCGTCCTGCCCGGGATCTTCATCCAGTCGACCATCTTCCGGATGACCCAGACCGCGGTCGGCCTCGCCGAGGACCTCGAGCGCGGTGTCATCGACCGGTTCCGCTCGCTGCCCATGTCCCGTGCAGGCGTGCTCATCGGCCGCACGGTTGCGGACCTGGTGCGCTCGATGGCCGTGATCGTCCTCATGGTGACCGTCGGGGTCCTGGTGGGTTTCCGGTTCGAGAACGGCGCCCTGGCCGCCCTCGGCTCCCTGCTGATCGTCGGAGTGTTCGGCTACGCCCTGTCCTGGGTCTTCGTGTGCGTCGCCCTGTTCGTCCCCGGCGCGGAATCGGCGCAGTCGGCATCGTTCGTCGCCGCCTTCCCGCTGTCGTTCGTATCCAGCGTCTTCGTCCCGGTCGAGTCGGTGTCGATCGCCTTCCTGTCCTGGATCGCCCGGAACTCGCCGGTCACGGCGGCAGCCGACGCCGCCCGGGGATTGGCGGTGGCCGGGCCGGTGGCCAGCCCGGTGGTGAAGACCTTGATCTGGTCGGTCGTCCTCATCGCCGTCTTCCTGCCCCTCAGCGTTCGCCGGTTCCGTCGCCTCGAGTAGCTCATGCCAGGGCTCGGGGTAGCTCTCGGCGGCCCAGATGTCGCTCCTGGCAACCGGGAGGGGAAGCCTGGTGGTCCTGGTTCCCTGATGTCAACGTCGGCTGAGATTGGGGTCGTGGGCGATGTACCAGCGCCAGGGTTCGTCCGCGGCAGCGCTGATGCCGACCCGCGTCGTCTGCACGACCTCACCCACGTCCTCGCCCGCCCCGATGACCTGCAGCCGGTCGCTGGTCACCAGATCGGTGCCGTCATCCGTGCCGGCGATCCCGAGGGCCTGGGTGAGCTTGCCCGGCCCCGAGCAGAGGTCGCGGTCCCGCCGGGCCGCCCGACCCCGCGCCGCGTACATGCCGTCGAGGCCTTCGATCGGCGCCAGCGCGCGCAACAGGACCGCCACGCCCTCGTCCTCCTCACCACACACGACGGTGACGCACCAGTGCACGCCGTAGCTGGAGTACACGTACAACAAGCCCGGCGGGCCGAACATGGTGGCGTTGCGTGGTGTCCGACCCCGGTACGTGTGGGCGGCGGCGTCGATCGGGCCGCAGTACGCCTCGACCTCGACGATCCGGCCGGCTCGCGGCCCGTCGGGCAGATGATGGACGATCGTGCGCCCGAGGAGATCGGGCGCCACCGCCCTCGGGTCCCTCCGATAGAAGTCGCGGTGGAGTGACGTCACTCGGCGGTGCAGGCATCCCACCAGCTCCCCGGTTCGATCGCACCGAGCGAACGGAAGTAGCGGTCGGCCACGTCGTCGCACCACGCCAGGTAGACCGCGTTGTGCACCACCCGCTGCATGTCGCACTCGTAGTACCGGACCCGCAGGACCTCTCGCACGGCTCAGCTCCTCAGGGCGGCGTGACGAGTCCGGTCCTCGTCGAGGCGGGCACGGAACGACTCGAGCTGGATCGCCACCGGGACCGGACCGGCACCGCCCGGTGACGTCCGCTGGGTCACCGGCACGCCGGGGGTGAGCAGCTCGGCGGCGGCGGGACCGAGGGCGGGGTGGACCTCCACCAGGTCGGCCAACGACCCCTCACCGGCGAGGGAGTCGCGCACCAGGCCCCCCACGATGGCGTGGGCCTCCCGGAACGGGGTCCCGGCCCGGACGAGGAACTCGGCCAGATCCGTGGCCGCCGCGCCCGGCGAATCGGCTGCCGCCGCCATGCGGGCGGCGTCGACGGTGAGGGTGGCGTACATGCCGGCGGTGGCCCGCAGGGCGAGGCGGATCTGATCGACTGCGTCGAAGAGCGGCTCCTTGTCCTCCTGGAGATCCCGGTTGTAGGCGAGCGGCAGCCCCTTGAGCGTGACCAGCAGACCGGTGAGGTCGCCGATGACCCGACCGGCCTTGCCCCTCGCCAACTCGGCGATGTCGGGGTTCTTCTTCTGCGGGAGCATCGACGAACCGGTGGCGTACCCGTCATCGAGGCGGACGAAGCCGAACTCCTCGGAGCTCCACAGGACGATCTCCTCCCCCATGCGTGACAGGTGGATGCCGACCATGGTGAGATCGAAGAGCGCCTCGGCCACGAAGTCCCGATCGCTCACCGCGTCGAGGCTGTTGTCGAACACGCCGGCGAAGCCGAGGTCGGTCGCCACCGCGGCCGGATCCAGGGGCAACGACGAACCGGCGAGGGCACCGGCGCCCAGGGGCGAGACGTCGAGGCGGCGGCGAGCGTCGACCATGCGGTCGACGTCGCGAGCGAAGGACCACGCGTGGGCCAGGAGGTGGTGGGCCAGGAGCACGGGTTGGGCTCGTTGGAGGTGGGTGTAGCCGGGGAGGTAGGTGTCGCCGGCCTGCTCGGCGCGCTCGAGGAGCACCTGCTGCAGAGCCAAAACGTCGCCGATGACGCCGGCCAGCTCCCGCTTGGTCCACAGACGGAGATCGGTGGCCACCTGGTCGTTCCGGCTGCGACCGGTGTGGAGCTTGCCGCCGGCGGAACCCGCCAGTTCGGTGACCCGGCGCTCCACGGCGGTGTGGATGTCCTCGTCGGACTCGACGAAGGGGAAGATCCCGTCGGACAGCTCCGTCTCCACGACGTCGAGCGCGGCGAGGACCGCCGTCACCTCGTCGCCGGCCAGAATCCCGATCCGACCCAACCCGCGTACGTGCGCCCGGCTGCCGGCGATGTCGTCCATCGCCAGCCGCTGGTCGAATGGCAGGCTCACCGTGTAGGCGAGGAGGTCGTCGGCCGGACCGGAGGCGAACCGGCCGTGCCACAACGTGCCTGTGCTCAGCGTCTCCGGCTCCGCCGGAGCCGTGCCGGCTGCTCGCTGGCGCTCCCGACGCCGGCCTTCATCAGGCATCATCGAGAGCCTGGGCCCTGGCGCTGGGACCAGGTCTCGATGCCGAGGCCCCACAGGCGGACGAAGCCGGCGGAGTCCTCGTGCCGGAAGCTGTCCTGCGCGTCGTAGGTGGCCAGTCCGTAGTCGTAGAGGCTGGCGTCGGAACGCCTCCCCTCGACCTCGCAGGACTTCGGCTCCAGGTGTAGTCGCACCTCGCCGGTGACGTGCTTCTGGGACTCGGCGATGAAGGCGTCGAGCGCCTCTCGCAGCGGCGAGAACCACAGGCCGTCGTAGACCAGCTCGGCGTAGCGCGACTCGAGGCGGTACTTCTCGCGTTGGAGGTCGCGCTCGAGGCAGATCGACTCGAGGTCGACGTGGGCCTTGATCAGGGCGAGCGACGCCGGACACTCGTACGTCTCGCGGCTCTTGATGCCGACACGACGGTTCTCCACCATGTCGATGCGCCCCCAGCCGTACGAGCCGACGATCTCGTTGACCTCGGTGATGACGGTGGCCGGCGACTTGGTCTCGCCGTCGACGCTCACCGGCACACCCTCCTCGAAGCCGATGACCAGGTCGCGAGGCTCCGAGGCCGTCTCCTTGGTCAGCAGCCACACGCCTCTGGGTGGCGTGGCCCACGGGTCCTCCATCTCGCCGCACTCGATGGCTCGGCCCATCAAGTTGTCGTCGATGGAGTACACCTTCTCCTTCGTCGCCTGGATCGGGATGTCGTGGTCGTAGGCGTAGTAGATGGCGTCCTCACGGGTCATGCCCCACGTACGCACGGGAGCGAGGATCTCGAGGTCCGGCGCCAGGGCACGGGTGGACACCTCGAAGCGGACCTGGTCGTTGCCCTTGCCGGTGCAGCCGTGGCCGACGGCGTCGGCGCCGTGGAAGCGGGCGGCCTCGACGAGGTGCTTCACGATGACCGGTCGCGACAGGGCGGAGACCAACGGGTAGCGGTTCTCGTACATGGCGTTGGCCCGCAGCGCCGGCATGCAGAAGTCGCGGGCGAACTCCTCACGGGCATCGACCACGATGGCCTCCGCCGCGCCGGCGGCGAGGGCGCGGTTCTTCACCACATCCCAGTCGTCGGAGGCCTGCCCGACGTCGACGGCGAGGGCGATGACCTCGACCCCTTCGTTGTCGATGAGCCAGCGGACGGCGACGGAGGTGTCGAGTCCGCCGCTGTAGGCGAGAACGACTCGCTTGACCATGGTGTGGAGCTCCTTGCGGTGGGGTGGCAGGTGCGGCGCCTGTTACGCAGCGCCTGCCAGATCGGACAGGGGTGGGCTCACAGCCCGGCGAGGTCGGAGATGCGGCGGGCGACGTCGGCGCCGGTGGTGGACTCGGAGGCGACGAGGAGGAGGGTGTCGTCGCCGGCGACGGTACCGAGGACCTCGGGGAGGCCGGCTCGGTCGAGGGCTGAGCCGACGACGTGGGCCGAGCCGGGCGGGGTGCGGAGGACCACGAGGTTCTGGGAGTGGGAGATCTCGACCACCCACTCCGAACAGACCCGGCGCAGGTGCTCCTCGGGCGCCACGGCGTCGCGGGGCATGGCCGGCACGGCGTAGACGGTCTCGCCGCCCGGGACCCTGACCTTGATGGCACCCAGGTCCTCCAGGTCTCTCGACACCGTGGCCTGCGTGGCCACGACGCCGTCGGCGGCGAGGAGGTCGACGAGACCCTCCTGGGTGGAGACGGCGTTGTCTTCCAGCAGGCGCTGGATGCGGTGCTGGCG
>JBPPNA010000035.1:0-6213 GCA_051306355.1 Acidimicrobiales bacterium
GTCGAGCCCCGGCGGGCCCATCGATCAGCCGAAGGAGCGGGACAGGGTGGCGGCGTCGAACTCGGGAGGGATGGGCCGGCCCGTCGCCTGGCGGTAGAGCGCGGTCTGGAAGATCCCGGTGAGCGTGGCCACGATGGCCGAGACCGTGACGGCCCACGCCACGGCGATGGCGATCACGATGACGGCGAGCGGGCCGCCCACCGGCGCGCCGAGGAAGACGAGAGCGATGGCGGGCAGGACGAGTGCGAGGTTCAGCAATCCGAATCCGACGTTGGCCGTGACCTGCTCGCCCCAGGTGCGCTTGACCAGGGCCGTAGAGCCCTTGATCCCGGCAACGGTCCCGACACCCTCGATGACGATCACCGGCAGGACGAGGTAGGTCAGCACGCCCCACGCGACGTCGCCGAGGAAGGAGACGATGGCGCCGACGACGCCGCCGTTCTGGCGGATGGCCTGGAGCACCAGACCGACGGTGACGGAGATCGTGGCGAAGCCGGCCACGGCCGCCCAGTGCTCGGTCGCGCCGCGCAGCGCAGTGCGCACTGTTGGGTCGCCACCCTCCATCCGGAAGTTGGCGCCCTGGATCACCGCGGCGCGGGCCAGGAAGAAGACCATGGCGACCGCCACGTAGCCCAGGAACCCGAGGAGGTAGCCGGCCACGGGAACGGCGTTGTCCTCGCCCCCGCCGAGCATCGCGATGACCGGCCCGAAGAAGACCGCTCCGACCACGAGAGCGCCGATGCCGCCCATCACGGGCAGCCAGGCCAGCTCACGGTCCTTCTGGAGCACGGCCCAGGAGGACTTGGCGAGGGACCAGGCGTTGGAGATACGGGAGAACATGTGTCCAGCGTAGGCGCGAAACAGGCGCCCCTCCCGGAGGAGAGGCGCCTGGATCGTGGTGCTCAGGGTTGCGGCTGCGCGCTACTTGAGCTCGACGCTGCCGCCGGCACCCTCGATGGCCTCCTTGGCCTTCTGGGCGTCGTCCTTGGTTGCCTTCTCCAGGACGGTCGAGGGGGCGCCGTCAACCAGCTCCTTGGCCTCCTTGAGGCCGAGGCTGGTGAGAGCACGCACCTCCTTGATGACGCCGATCTTCTTGTCGCCGGCGCCGGTGAGCACGACGTCGAACTCGGTCTGCTCCTCCTCGGCGGCAGCCTCGCCACCTCCGCCGCCACCGGCGGCGGCCACGGCCACGGGGGCCGCGGCGGTCACGCCGAACTTCTCTTCGAAGTCCGACAGGAGCTCGCTGAGCTCCAGGACGGTCATGCTGGCGATTGCGTCGAGGATTTCTTCCTTGGTGGCCATTTTCAGCTCTCCTGCTCTTCGGTTCGGGTGTCTTCGGCCACGTCTGCGGCCTCATCGGTCGGTGGGGGTGTGTCGGTCGACGCGTCGGTGTCCTCGGTGGGCTCCGTTGCGCCGTCTTCGCTGGCGGTCTCTTCGCTGGCGGTCTCGTCGGCGGGGATCGGTTCCTCCGCTGCTTCCTCGGCCGGCGCATCGGCAGGGGCGCCCGAAGCGCCTCCCTGGTCGATGAGGGCCTGGAGTCCGTACGCCAGGTTCCGGGGCAGTGCCTGGAGCAGACCGGCGAACTTCTGCATCGGGGCGGCGATGCCCCCGGCGAGCTTGGCGAGGAGGACCTCACGGGGCTCGACGTCTGCGAGGGCGCTGGTGTCGGCGGCCGACAGCAGGTTCTCGCCGAGCACGCCACCCTTGACGACGAGCGCCGGGTTCTCCTTGCCGAAGTCCTTGAGGACCTTGGCCACGTCCACGGCGTCGCCGGGGGAACCGTCGGGCTTGTCGGTGACGAATGCCAGTGCGGTGGGGCCGGTGAGCAGGTCCTCGATCTCGAGGCCCAGGTCTCGGGCGGCGAAGCGCACCAGGGTGTTCTTGTACACCTTGAAGTCGCCGCCGGCCTCGCGCAGCGCACTGCGCAGCTGGGCCAACTTGGCCACGTCGAGACCTCGGTACTCGGCCAGGATCGTTGCGCTGGTCCCGTCGAGGCGCTCGCGCACCTCGTCGACCACCGCGACCTTCTCCGGTCTGGGGTTCTCCATGGACACCTCCTTCGTTCGTTCTCGGGCTCGCACGCATGCAGAGCCGGCAAGAGCCGGACACGGAAGGTGTCGCCTCGTCAGGCGAGCCTGGCCTCGAGGATTCGTTCCACGAGGGTCGGGCCCATTGGCGATCGGGGATCGCACCGGATGTCTGCGGCGAGCAGGTTCAGTTGTGAGTGGGAAACCCTACCGGCGGCTCCGCCGGACGGGAAATCTCTCGGTGATGTACCGGCGGGACGGTCCTACTTGTCGTCGTCGTCGCGCTTGAGCTGGGCGGGGTCGATGTTGATCCCGGGACCCATGGTGGAGCTGACGCCGACCCGACGGAAGTAGCGGCCCTTGGCGGACGCGGGACGGGCCCGCTGTAGCTCCTCGACCACGGCCCAGAAGTTGGCCTTGATGGCAGCTTCGTCGAAGCTCGCCTTGCCGATGGGCACGTGGACGTTGCCGTAGCGGTCGGTGCGGTACTCGACCTTGCCACCCTTGAACTCCTCGACGGCCTTGGCCACGTCGTTGGTGACCGTGCCGGTCTTCGGGTTCGGCATGAGGCCGCGAGGGCCGAGCACGCGACCGAGCTTGCCGACGGTGGGCATCATGTCGGGGCTGGCGATGGCCACGTCGAAGTCGAGCATGCCGCCGTCGACCAGTTCGGCGAGATCTTCGCCACCCACGTGGTCGGCACCGGCTTCACGAGCGGCGGTGGCGAGGTCGCCCTGGGCGAATACCGCGACGCGGACGTCCTTGCCGGTGCCGGAGGGGAGCCCGACGGTGCCGCGCACGATCTGGTCAGCCTTGCGGGGGTCGACCCCGAGCCGAGCGATGAAGTCGATGGTCTCGTCGAACTTCGCCGACGCAAGGGACTTGCACAGCGCCAGTGCCTCGACCGGCGGGTGGTGGGCCTCGTTGTCGTAACGCTTCAAGGCGTCGGAGTATCGCTTGCCTGTTGCCATTGGCTCGTCCTTCCGGGACTACCTCGGGAGCGGAGACGTCATCCTCGGCGAGGTGCTCCGAGGCGAGTGGGCGAACCCGTCGGTCGCAGGACGACCTCCGGGTTCGTTGACGAATGCTTCGCATTCGTCCGATCTTTTCTAGATGACTTTGATTCCCATGGAACGGGCGGTACCGGCGACCTGGAGCTTGGCGGCATCGAGGTCGTAGGCGTTGAGATCGGGCATCTTGGTCTGGGCGATCTCGGTGAGCTGGGCGTCGTTGATGGTGCCCACCTCCTGGGTGCCCGTGGTATCGGCGCCCTTCTCGATCCCAGCGGCCTGGCGGAGCAGCACCGGCGTGGGGGGCGTCTTGGTGATGAACGAGAACGTGCGGTCCTCGAAGATCGTGATGTCGACGGGGATGATGGTCCCGCGCTGGCTCTCGGTCTGGGCGTTGTAGGCCTTGCAGAAATCCATGATCGCCACACCGTGGGGACCGAGCGCGGTGCCGACGGGCGGGGCAGGCGTGGCCTGACCTGCAGGGATCTGGATCTTCACGACAGCCGCGACCTTCTTCTTGGCCATGGGACTTACTCTCCTGATGCGATCTGGGGCGACCGGCCAGTGTGGCCGGACGGGTGCTCGGTGCGCCAGTTGACGGCTACAGCTTCGCCACCTGGCTGAACTCCAGCTCGACCGGGGTCTCCCGGCCGAAGATGTTGACGAGGACCTTGACCTTGAGCTGTTCGGCGTTGAGCTCGATGACCTCGCCGGAGAAGTCGGCAAAGGGTCCGTCCTTGACGCGAACGGTTTCGCCGAGCTCGTACTGCATGCGCGGCTTGATCTTGGCGGCGGCGACCTCGTGGTCCTCGTCCTTGGTGCCGAGGAAGTTCTCGACGTCCTTGCGGCGCAGCGGCGAGGGCTTGGCACCGGCGCCAACGAAGCCGGTGACACCGGGCGTGTTCCGGATGACGTACCACGAGTCGTCGTCGAGCCGGCAGCGCACGAGCAGGTAGCCCGGGAACATCTTCTTCTGGACCACGACGCGCTTGCCATTCTTGAACTCGGCCACGTCCTCGAGGGGGATGGCCACCTCGTAGATGCTCTGCTCCATGTTCATGGACGCGGTGCGGGCTTCCAGGTTGGTCTTGACCTTCTTCTCGTACCCGGACTGGGTGTGCACCACGTACCACTTGCCCGGGCGGTCGTAGGGGCTCACCACGGGTTCGGGTTCGGGTTCGATGAGCGACTCGGCGTCGACGACGTCGTCCTTTTCGTAGACCAGACCGGACGCCTTGGCCTCCTGGACCTCCTCGGCGGGAGCGGGCGACGCCTCGGTGTCCACGCCGTCGGCGGGATCGGCGTCGGTCACCGAAACGGGACCGGTCTCGGCGGGGGCGTCTTCGGTTGCGGTGTCGAGGCCGGACACGGCGCTCTCCTCTGCATCGGGGGTGGGGTCGCTCATCGCTCGAACAGTTTGAGCACTGCTTCACCCAACACGTAGTCGAGCCCCGCGATCATCGCGGTCAGGACGACGATGCCGAAGAGCACGACCACCGAGTAGTTGGCCACCTCGTCGCGCGAGGGCCAGGCCACCTTGCGGAGCTCGCCGCGGACCTCCCGGACGAACTGGATCGGTCCGGTGCGCTCGCCCTTCGGGGCCCCGCTCGGCGCGGCGCGTTGGCCGCGGACGGGTTCGCCGGCTTCGTTGAGTTGCCCCTGCTTCTTCAGCAGGCGCTTCTGTTCTCGGTTCATGGCCATGAGGTGGAGACCCCGGTGTGTCGCGTCGTTCTGGAGCAGGGCAGGAGGGAATCGAACCCCCAACCGCCGGTTTTGGAGACCGGTGCTCTGCCAGTTGAGCTACTGCCCTCGGCGGTGGTGAACCGTAGACGGTAGCACTGCCCCCCTCAGATCCCCATTGTTGGGCGGTGTACCCGCACGGGGCGAAATGCGAAGCACTTCGTCAGCGAACCCGAAGGTCGCGCTGCGACCGAGGGTTCGCCTCAGCCGACGAGCTTGAAGCGTCGGCCGCGGTTGTTGCGGTTGGCGAGGACGATGGCGCCGGCGGCACCGGCGGCCGTCGCGGCGGCGATGCCTCCCAGGTAGGCGGCGCGCCGCCCGTTGATGACAGCCCGGATGGCGTGGCGCTCTCCCGCAGCCTCGATGCCGGCGAGGATCTCGGGCAGGAGCCCGGGGGCGGGCTCGAGCACCTCGGTGCGCAGGCTGCGCAGGGTGCGCAGCAATCGGCGGTACTGCACCAGGTCGGCCTGGCATCGCAAGCAGGTCCCGACGTGTGCCCGCGTGGCCGAGGACAGGGAGCCACCGGGATCGGACGCTGCGCTGAGTTCCTCGGCGACGTCGTCGCAGGTGCGTTCGTCAGCTCGCACGATCGACCTCGTCGGCCCCGCGTCCGAACAACCGGTCCTTGAGCTGCAGGCGCGCCCGGTGCAGCCGGACCTTGGCCGCCGTCTCACTGATCCCGAGCTCGGCGGCGATGTCCTCGTGCGGGAGTTCGTAGACGTCCCGGAGCAGGACGACGGCCCGCAGCTTCGGCGACAGGTCACGCAGTGCGTCGGCCAGGTCGGCGCGCAACGCCATGGCGTCGGCATGGGCGGCGGGGTCCCGCTCGTGGTCGTCGTCGGCGAGGGTGTCAGGCAGCTCGTCGTGACGGTGCTTGTTCCGCTTGCCCATGAGCGTGTTCGCACAATTGGCAGTGATGCGGTACATCCAGGTGGTGAACTGCGCATCACCGCGGAACCGCTTCAGGCCCTTGTAGGCCCGCAGGTAGGCGTCCTGCACCACGTCTCGTGCGTCCTCCTCGTTGCCGCAGAGGCGATACGCCAAGGTGTACGTGTCGGCGTGGGTCCTGCGCACCAGCTCATCGAACGCGAGCTGGTCACCGTGCTGGGCCCGACCGACGAGTTCGTCAATCTCGGTCATCGCAGGCATTCCGACCCCTCGGTTGCACGACCCGTTACGTGACGGATTGGTTTCGATCGTAGTCGCGCCACGGGCCGTCCCCGAGGACGGCCCGTGTTCCACAGCGCCTGCCAGATCCGACAGGAGGCGACTCCCTCCCCGCAGGGTCTGGCTACTCGAGGATCCCTACTTGAGGATCTTGGTCACCCGACCAGCACCCACCGTCCGGCCACCCTCACGAATCGCGAACCGCAACCCCTCATCCATCGCGATCGGATTGATCAACTCCACCTTCATGTCCGTGTTGTCACCCGGCA
>JBPPNA010000119.1:0-2527 GCA_051306355.1 Acidimicrobiales bacterium
ACGGAGGTACGCATCCGATGCCGACGCAGGTGGCTCGTCGACGTCGATCGTCAACCGGACGGGCCGGATCGTCACCCGACGAACCTCGTCGGTGGTGTCGCGCAGACCCAGCTGCGATTCGATCTCGTCGGCCGGGCAGTCGTCGTCGCCGAACTCACCCCAACCGAGCCACCGGTACCACGTGTCGAGCACCGAACCGTCGGAGGCAACCGTTGCGAGGCCTGCGCCCCATGCCATGCGTGTCATCTCGAGTCCTTCACATCACTTCGGGTCGCAGGGTCGGAAAGAGGATGACTTCCTTGATCGAGTCGACCCCGGCCAGCAACATCGCGACACGGTCCATCCCGATACCGAGCCCTCCCGTGGGCGGCATGCCGTACTCCAGCGCCCGGATGTAGTCCTCGTCGACCGTGCCCGCCTCGTGGTCGCCCGCCTCCTTGGCCGCCTGCTCCTCCTCGAAGCGCAGCCGCTGCTCGACCGGGTCGTTCAGCTCGGAGTAGCCGTTGCCCAGTTCCCGGGAGTCGACGAAGATCTCGAACCGCTCGGTGAGCCACGGGTCGTCACGGTCGGCGCGAGCGAGCGGCGAGATCTCCTTCGGATGGCCGGTGACGAAGGTCGGACGCACGATGTCGTCCTCGCACAGTGCCTCGAACAGCTCCTCGACGAGCTTTCCGCCGCCCCAGCGGGCCTCCCAGCGCACCCCGTGTTCCTCGGCCAACGCCCGGAGTTCCTCGACGGGCTGGCTCGGATGGATCGGGCGACCGATCTTGTCGGACACGGCGTCGACCATGCGGACCCGTGGCCATGGCTCGGCCAGATCGACCTGCTCGCCTCGGATCTCGATGATGGTCGTGCCGAGCGCATCACGGGCAGCCTGGGTGACGAGGACCTCGCTGATGTCCATCACGTCGTTCCAGTCGCCGAACGCCTGGTACAGCTCCATCATCGTGAACTCGGGATTGTGCCGAGTGGAGGTCCCCTCGTTGCGGAAGATCCGGCCGATCTCGTACACGCGCTCCATGCCACCCACGATCAGCCGCTTGAGGTGCAGCTCCAACGCGATGCGCAGGTACAGCTGCATGTCGAGCGTGTTGTGGTGTGTGGTGAACGGTCGCGCGTGAGCTCCGCCGGCTTCGGCATGCAGGACGGGGGTCTCGACCTCGATGAAACCCCGATCGTGCAGGGTGCGCCGGAAGCTGGCGATGATCTCGTGTCTGATCTCGAACGCTCGCTGGGCCTCGGCGTTCACGATCAGATCCGCGTATCGCTGACGGAATCTGGTGTCGACGTCGGTGAGTCCGTGCCACTTGTCGGGCAGGGGCCGTACGGCCTTCGCGAGCAGTTCGACCCGCTCGGTCTTGACCGACAACTCTCCCTTGCGGGTGGTCATCACCGTGCCGCTCACGCCGACCAAGTCGCCGAGATCGAGCTGCTTGATCGTCGTGAACTCGTCGTCGCCGACGACGGCCTTCGAGACGAACAGTTGGATGTCGCCCGAACGGTCCCGGACGGTGGCGAAGATCAGCTTGCCCGAGTCACGCAGCAGCATGATCCGCCCAGCGACGACCACGGTCTCGTCGGTTTCGACACCGGGTTCCAGCTCGCCCCAGGCCTCACGGATCTGGCCGACCGTGTGCGTCCGGTCGAACCGGTAGGGGTACGGGGTGCCGCCGGCCGCTCTCATCGCGTCGAGTTGGGCAAGCCGACGGGCCTTCTCGGCGGCGAGCCCGCTCCCGGCGTGCACGGAGGTGTCGGCGGCGTCGTCGAGGTCGGCGGTTGGATCGCTGGTGGTCGGGCTGTCGGCACTCACGGTGCTCCGACGGTATCGAAACAGGCGGGGATGTGCGCGCTCGTTTGACCCGCGGTGTCCGTCGCGTTGTTGCAGACCGTACAGTTCTCGCTCGTGCGCCCCCGTTCTGTTCTCGGTCTCGCAGCGCTCCTCGTCGGTGCCATCGGGTTGCCTGTCATCGCCGCGGGCATCGACGAATCGATCGATGCGCCGGCTGTGGCGACCGCGCAGGCCAAGCGCCTCTCGCCACCAGGCGGCGATGTGGTGAGCGTCTACAACTCCTCCACGCTCCGTGCGAGCGTTGCCGATGCAGCGGTGTTGGCGGCCCGACAGGCCGGCGCTTCGGTCGCGTTCGGGAGATCGGCGAGCGTCGGGATGATCGGGGTGTACCGGGGGAGCGTGCCGGTGCAACTCCCCGCCGCTGGATTCTCGTATCCGATGGGCACCACCGTCCTGCCACCCGATGCCGTCGGCGCCCTCATGGGCCGCGACGTGTCGGCGTTGCTTGCTCCCGACGCCCTGGTGATGGGATCGACGACCGCGGGTCTGCGGGGAGCGCAGGCCGGCGACGTGCTCCAGCTCGTCGCGGGCAACGGATCGGTCGTCTCGTTCCGGGTGGCGGCGGTCCTCCTCGACGCCCGAGTCGGCGGTGCCGAACTCCTGATGTCGCCGGAGGGCGCCGATCGTCTCGGCATCACCAATCTGAGTCGGGCACTGCTGTGGAATCCTTCATCGCGC
>JBPPNA010000145.1:0-3799 GCA_051306355.1 Acidimicrobiales bacterium
ATGGGCACGCTGATCGACGACGAGGTCCTCGAGACCTTCGCCGTGGTCGGCGAGCCGGAGGAGATCGGCCCGGAACTGAACCAGCGCTACGGCGACGTGATCAGCCGGATCAGCTTCTACGCCCCCTACGACGCCGACCGCGACCGTTGGCAGAAGGTCCTCACCGACCTGAAGCGGTAGCCGTCAGGCGTTGAGGAGCAGGACCAGAGCACCGACGGTGTAGGCGATCATCACGCCGAGGAGCGGGTACTGGCTGCGGACAGCGACCTTCTCCGGGTACAACTCGACCGCTCGGTCGTGAGCGGCGATCACGCCGACGACGTGCCCGATCACGATGGCACCGACCTGGACGTAGGCGATCTGGTTGGGCGAGATCACCGTGAAGTCGATCAGGTTCGACGCGGTTCCGAACAGGTCCCAACCCTCGCCGAACGGGTCGGACAGGAGTGCCACGAATGCCTGTCCCTCGAACACGAGGAGGGAGAAGTAGTGGGCGATCGAGTACGCGAGCACGATCGGCACCAGCGACGGCACCCAGCGCCACGCATGCTCCGAGTTGCCCTCGTCGTCCCCGGCGAGGATGTCCACCAACCGGCTCGCCACCAGGAACAGGACCGCCACGGTGCCGATGACCAGCAGGAGACCGGCCGTGTTCACCACCGCCAAGTCCCAGTCCCGCTGGGAGCCCACCTGGTCGGACCACAGCTGGGTGCGGGAGAAGCCGTCGAAGGCGGTGCCACCGAGAAGGACGAGGATGACCGCCAGCGTTCCCCGTCGGGGTTCGACCTGCGCGAGACCGGCGAGCGGCCAGCGCAGCCGCAGCCGACCGGACTCGTCGCGGTGCGCGGGCGCCAGGGAGGCGAGGAGCGTGAACAGCACGGCGAAGCCGTCGCCCGTGCGGATCCAGCCCGCGCCGAAGCGGAGGGCGCCAGCCAGCATGGCCGCCGTGTAGATGCCGAGGAAGAGCCCGACAGGTGTGACGGAGCCAGGATCGAAGTAGGCCAGCTCGAGCCAGAGGAACACGAGGAGCCCTGCGGCGGCTGGCCAATGGCTGGCCCAGATCCCGGTTGACCTGTCGGTCTCGGGATCTCGTCCTGCCAACCGATCGAACCCCGCAGCGATGGTGTAGAGCGGGTTGACCCGATGCCAGACGTCTCCGGCCACGGCGCTCAGGAGTTGCAGCCCCACCCAGAACACGACGTAGAACGCCGTGGGTGCCAGGTTCGCCGCCACCGAGTCGACCCCGAACCACGCCGCCGCCACGGTCACCACGAACAGCACGAGGACCAGGACCTGGGCCACCACCCGCAGCACCGCCACCGGCGCCTCGAACCAACTCGGCGCCGGGCTCCCCTTCGAGGCGGCCGCCAGGCGAGGCCGCGGCCACAGGATCCGCAACGCCACGAATGAGATCAAGAGCGCGAACGACGCGGCGTACGCGAACAGCCACACCGGCAACGGCAGGTCGGCCCGGTTGCCGACGCCGTGAGCCAACAGAACGGGGCCGATCACGAAACCTCGAGATCGAGGAGCGGGATCCGAGTGTCTTCGAGCTCGACCTCGAAGACACCGGGGATGGTGGCGTCAAACGTCAGCTCTGCCGTCTCCCTTGCCCCGACGTCGGCCACGACGTCGTAGCCGTGGAGGTGGACGTGATCGGCCACGTCGCTGGTGACGCGGATGGTGACCGTCTCGCCCAAGTCGACCCGGTGCCGGCCCCCACCGGTGACAGCACCGTCGGTCACGCCGACCTCGATCACGGTCCCGTCGGCAACGATCGTCTCGGTGGTCGTGATCTCGGGCGCGGTGCCCCCGGCGCCCTCATCGACGGGTTCGGTGTCGTCGGCGACCGCAGTCGACGTGGTGCTGGTTGCGTCGAGCGTCTGGTCGTCCTCGTCACCGCAGGCGGTGAGGACGATCACACACGCGAGGACGATGGCGCCGGCGCGCCGGACGAGGTGGTGTCGCATCGTTGTCTCCTTCCGATCAGTGGGTGGCCGGCCCGGGAGGGAACGGCCGCGGTTCAACGGAGGGAACCGGCCCCTGGGGCCTGCGCGACGAGACCGAACCGAACCCCCCGCTCTGCGAACGTTGACGCGGCACCGGCGACGCCGGCCACGGCCAGCATCCAGAAGGCGATCCGCCGAGGGTTCATCGTCGCGAGGTTACGAGCCCGCGTCGACGGCGACCATTCACACGGACACGGGTTGCAGGTTCCGGTCCAGGTACTGCTCGCGGCACAGAGCGCGCTGCAGCTTCCCACTGCTCGTCTTCGGCAGCGTCCCGGGGGCGACGAGCACCACGTCCTTGGGCGGCAGGCCGACCGTCTCGCGGACCCGTTGCAGCACCGCCTTGCGCACCGGCTCCAGGTCGTCGGCCTTGGACTCGGCCACCACCACGAGCCCCTCCTTGCCCTTCGACGTCTCGATCCCGAACGCAATGATGTTGCCGGCCCGCACACCCTCGAGGTGGTTGCACGCTCGCTCGACGTCCTCGGGGAAGACGTTGCGGCCTCCGACGATGATCACGTCCTTGATCCGTCCACAGAGCACGAGCTCGCCGTCGACGAGGTAGCCGAGGTCCCCGGTGCGCAGCCAACCGTCGTGGAAGAGCTCGTCGTTGAGCTCCGGGCGGTTGTGGTAGCCGGAGCACACCGAGGTCCCACGGATCTCGAGCTCACCCACCTCTCGCGCCAGGCACGCTCGACCGTTGGCCGGATCGACGATGCGGACCTCGAGACCGGGCACTGCGGTCCCGAGCCGAGCGAACCCACGCGAGCCGGAGGCGCCCGGCTCGACCGGCGCTGCGTAGCGTTCGGTCTCGAGCACCCGCCGGTCGACCGTGTCGACCACGAGTCCCCGCCCGGGCGGCGGGAAGGTGCCGGCGATGGCCACCTCGGCCATGCCGAACGCCGGGAAGATCGCCCCCGGATCCATGCCGAAGTGGCCGGCGGCGTCGACGAAGTCCTCCACCGAGTCGGGATCGATCGGCTCGGCCCCGTTGAGGACGACGCGCAGGGTCGACAGGTCGAGATCCGCATCGTCGCGTGCGGCTCGTCGCAGGCCGCGGGTGGCGAGCACGTAGGAGAAGTTCGGACCGGCCGTGGCGGTGCCCCCGTAGCGCGACATCCACTCCATCCATCGGCCCGGGGACGCGAGGAAGTCCTGCGGCGCGCCGAGCACCAGCCTGGTGCCGGTGGACATCGCCAGGCTGAGCAACCCGACCAGGCCCATGTCGTGGTAGAGCGGTAGCCACGACACGAGGACGTCGCGGTCGACGTCGAGCGCTGCGGCGATGGCGATGGCGTCGAGGTTGGCGCACACCGCCCGGTGCGGGAGCACGACACCCTTCGGGTCGGAGGTCGACCCGCTCGTGAACTGCAGGATGGCCGACGAACCAGGGTCCGGGTTCGTGGGCACGAAGGCGGAGGATGACCCGCCGAGCAGCGCCGGGAACTCCGCCACGGGCGGGTCAGCCGAGGTCGGCGTGATGAAGGGCGCGAACTCGGGGTCGGCGAGCACGATCGAGACGTCGGCGCGGGCGATGCGGCCCCGGGTCTGTTCGACGAACTCGTCCAGTGACCCCATGCGCATCGGGAGCGGCAGGACGACGATGGTCGCACCCGCCAGCCACACGGCCTGGATGGCCGTGACCAGCGCTCGGGTGGTCGGACCGAGGATCGCCACGTGGTCGCCGGGGTGCACCCCGCGCGCCTGCAGCGCGGCCGCCATCCGGCGAGCGTCGTCGTGGACCTCCGCCCACGGGATCGTGACATGGGCGTCGCCGGAGACGAAGGTGA
>JBPPNA010000242.1:0-10015 GCA_051306355.1 Acidimicrobiales bacterium
ACCTTGGCGGTCTGGTCTCCGGCGGCCGTGAGCAGGTCGACACCGAAGGGCTTGTCGGTTCGGGCCCGCACGTCGGCCATCTGTCGATCGAGCTCGGCGTCGGACATCGTCGATGCGCCCAGGCACCCGAACCCGCCGGCCTCGGAGACGGCGGCGACGAGCTCGGAATACGACACACCGCCCATGCCGGCGAGCATCACCGGGTGGTCGATCTCGAGGACGTCGGTCAGGCGCGTGCGCATGGGGGCATGGTGACGATCGCTTGACCGCCTGGTCAACTCTGCGACCCGAAGCCAGCTCGAACCAAGACAGCTCGAACGAACCCAGGCCGAATGAACAGCCCGGACGAAGAGGGGCCCGGTGTACCCAGGGGGACGGGTACACCGGGCCCACCGAAGTGGCAGCACCGCCGAATGTGCCATCGGTTCGAGCAGGAACGTATCCACGAGCTGTTACGCCGATGTGTCGCGGACATGAACCGTGGACGTTCAGTCGTGGAACGCTCCGGGTTGGGTGAACATGCCGGCGTGCCAGCGCGTCGGGGTGGCGAGCAGGGCGCGCGGGTAGTCCTCGAACAGCCACCGGGCGAAGTTCCGGCGTGTCCATGGTGTGAGCCCGGCGACCCGGATCGCGACCCGCGCTCCCGTGCGGTGCTGGATCGCTCGCGCGAGGAGCGCAGACATCCGATGATCGGCCACGAGGTGCTCGTCGACGGCGCGATCGTAGGCCTGGGTGGCGATGCGGGCGCCGTGCGGGCCGGCCTCGTCGATGGCGTCGGCGGCCAGCATCCCGGTCAGCAGGGCCTGCCCGATGCCCTCTCCCGTCAGGAGGTCGGTGGCCGCGACGGCATCGCCCGCGAAGAGGGTGCGGCGGGCGGTGCGGGGGAGGTGGTCGATGCGGGCCGGGATGGGCCACGCCGTGTGCCGGGCCTCCGGGACGGCGTCGGTGCCCAGCACCTCGCGGATGTCGGGTCGCTCCAGCAGCGACGTCCACAGCGCAGCCATCTCACCCACCGGCACCTTGCCGCCCCGCTGGATGCCGAAGCCGAAGTTGGCCGCACCGTCGCCCACCGGGAACGACCATGCGTACCCCGGGAGGAGCTCGGCCAGGAACCACACGACCAGCTCCCGACGGGCGCGGGGAGACACGTCGCGGAAGTAGGCGCGGAAGGCGTGCCACTCGCCCCGATAGCCGGGGACCGCCATGCCCAGCGCCTTGCGGGTGGCGGACCACATGCCGTCGGCCGCCACCACGTACCGGGCCTGCATCGCACCGAGCCCGTCGACGTCGAGCCGCACCCGGTCGTCGGTCTCGGTGGCGCCGAGGAGACCGTGCCCTTCGTGGACCTCGGCACCGGCCTGACGAGCGAGGTCGATCAGGGCGGCGTCGTACTCCACGCGGCGGGCGACGGCGGCGTGGATCCCGGGACCGTCGGGGAGCGGGAAGTGGGGCCCGTGCCCGTTCGGACCGAACACGGTGGCGCCGTCGACGGTGATCCATGACGGGATGGTCGACGGATCGAGACCGAGCCGTTCGGAGAGGCGGAGCGCCAGCGCGGTGAGCCCGTCGCCACAGCATTTGTCGCGCGGGAAGGTGGCCTTGTCGATCAGTACGACCTCGCGGCCGGCGCGCGCCAGGGAGATCGCCGCGGCCGAGCCGGCCGGACCGCCGCCGACGACGACGACATCGCTGGTCAGCACGACAGCGGTCTCAGGCGATCCGGAGGATCTCGGCGAACGATTCTTCGAGGCACTCGCGCAGCACGCCGGGGTCCGGCACGGCCGAGAGATCGGAGTTGATGCCGAGGTGGACCTCCTCGCAGTGCGAGAGGAGCGTCACGTTCACCGCCGCTCCCGCGAGGGGGCCGAAGGCGAACATCTCGGTGATCCCGGCGCCGGCGATGAACACCGGCATCGGAGCGCCGGGCACGTTGGAGGTCGTGAAGTCGACGCCCTTGAGCATCGAGCCGAACACGGCCGTGGTCAGCGTCGTGGGCATGCGGTTCAGTACGCCGGACATCGGCGCGACGAGCGACAGCGCGGGCTCGGCGCGCTGGCCGAGGACGAGGTCGCGCACCACCCGCATGCGCTCCAGTGGGTCGGAGATGTCGACTGGGATCGGGAACCGCGCCGGGGCGAACTGGTTTCCGGCCTCGTTCTGGGTGTCGTCGGTGCGCACGTTGATCGGCATGTTCATCCGCAACGCTGGTGGGCGGGTGCCATGGAACTCGTGGTACCGGGCCAGGCCGCCGGCGACACCGGCGACGAACGCGTCGTTGAGCCGCCCGTCGGCCTCCTTGGCCGCTGCCTTCAGTTCACCGAGGGGGAGGCTGAGCGTGGAGAAGCTCACGGAGAGCGAGCGGTCGGTCATGACCGGGCTGAGGGGCTCGGTGGCCGGCGCCAGCATCCGGGCCACGGACGCTGCCGCGTCGCCGGCGTTGCGCGCCATCGACCAGGGGTGGGTGACCATGCCGAGGGCGGCCCCGCCGATGGTGGACCGGGCCCGACGGGCGATGCCGATGTTCCGACGGGCGAGGTGGCCGAGGGCATCGAAGGTGCGCTCGAGGGGCGACAGCACGTGGGCATCGGGTACCGGGGGCATGGGTTCGTCGTCGCCCGCCGGCTCACGTTCGAGATCGAGCAGCAGCATGGCGATCTGCATGCCGCCCACGCCGTCGGTGATGGCGTGGTGCAGTTTCTGGATCATCGCCGCCCGTCCGTCCTCGAGGCCCTCGACCACGACGAACTCCCACAACGGTCGGGCCCGGTCGAAGCCCTGCATCGCGATCGG
This sequence comes from Acidimicrobiales bacterium, assembly GCA_051306355.1. GTDB lineage: Bacteria > Actinomycetota > Acidimicrobiia > Acidimicrobiales > Salinilacustritrichaceae > Salinilacustrithrix. The sequence continues at coordinate 2,791 of JBPPNA010000242.1, forward strand.
CTCGGCGATGTCGAGGACCGTGCGCAGCGTGCCGTTGCCGCCGGCGTTCACCCAACGCAGGTGGCAACGGAGATCGAAGTGGGCGTCGTACTCCCATCGGGGAGGGGCCAGCGACAACACGTTTCCGATGACCCGCTGGCGCATGCGAGGCACGAGGCGGGAGCCCCGATCGATGCGCTCGGTGAGCGCATCACGGTCCGGAGCCCGGTCGAGGAGCGTGAGCGCAGTGATCGTCGAGCGCAGCAGCGGGTCCTTCTCGATGTTCCACATCAGCGCGTCGGTGTCGCTCATGCGGGATTCGAAGTGCAGTTCGGTCATGGGGACCCCTCGCTCTCGGCTCAGCAGTCAACGCCCTCGGCGGGCCGGTACAGCGCGGACACGGTGTCGCTATCGGTGGTGCCGTCGGGGTAGGTGCGGGTTCTCGGGGTGGTCCAGCGGGTGCAGTTGCCCGACGGCGTCGAGCTGGGCTCGCCCACGGCGACGTCGATGTGGCGGGTGCTGTAGAGCCGCACGGTGATCGACGTGTCAGTGTAGGTGGGCCACAGCATGACGCCGTATTGGGTGTCGTTGACGATCTCGAGGTCGGGGTTGGGGAAGGAGATCGTCGCCTCGTGGCCGCGTGGATAGCGGGAGATGTAGAGGCTGTGGCTCTGGTAGGTACCGAAGTCGAGTCCCCCGAAGAGGGCGGCGTTGAACAGCGTCGTGGCGAACTGGCTGACCCCTCCACCGACGTCTTCGGTGAGCACGCCGTCGTAGATGACACCGTCGCTCACGAAGCCCTTCTCGATCGTGCGCTGCCCGACGTGGTCATTCACCGAGAACGTCCCGCCCGGCCGGATGATGGCGCCCCGTACGATGTCGGCGATGCGTTGGATGTTGGTCACACGGTTCTGACAGCACTGGAACCTGGTCGTGGGACCGAACGCATCGGGGCTGCCGATCTCCTCGACGATGCCCAACGCCTCGGCCTCCTCGGTCGTCAGACCGGGCTCGGTCTCGGTCAGTTCGATGTTGACCTCGGCCTCGCCGGCCTGGAAGGCAGCCTCGACGGATTGCGCGGCGGCAGGCTCGCAGCAGGCGATGCCGGTCACCGACGGCGAGATGGTGGGCACGCCGCCCGCGAGGGTGATGGTGGCGTCGACGGGTTCGACGGCCAGCGGGGCGAACTCGGCGTCGAGGATGGCCTGCACCTCCTCGATGGCGAGGCCGAAGGAGATCGTCTGCTCGAGCTCGCGCACCTCGACGAGCCGGCGCAGCTCGCGGGGGACGAGCTGGATGGTCATGTCGCCTGCGGTGATCGACAGGGTCGTGTCCGTCATCGAGTTGGCCCGAGCCGCTGCTGCCTCCGCCACGTCGTCGTCGAGCCGCGGAGACAGATCGGTCTGGCGGATGCGCACCGCGACCGGTTCGTCGACGGATGTGTCCTGCGCAGACGCGGCGAGCGCAGTGGCGAGTGTCTCCGGGTCGATGCCGGCGCCGGGTGCACCGGGCACCGCCACGAACGGATCGCCCTCACGGGATTCGATCGTCGGCTCGGTGGGCGAGAGGAGGGCGTCGCCTTCGAGCTCGCGCAGCGTCGCGCGTGCCACCTCCTGGTCCACGGCGTAGTCGACAGGGACGACGCGGGGGGACAAGAAGCTCGCCACCCACTCGAACGGACGCAGCGGGAGCACGGAGCTGCGGCCCTCGTCGAGTGCGGTCTCTGCGGTGTCGACCTCGTCGATCGAGAGCCCGATCTTCCCGGCCGTGGTGTCGTAGGTGACCTCGGGGGTCTCGATGTGGACCCGGCGATCGGTCATGGCGGCGTCGAGGCCCACGATCGTGTCCACGAGATCGTCCGAGGCGAGGCCACCGATGTCCTGTCCGGCGAGTTCGACGTTGCGCAGCACCTGACCGCCGGCGGCGCCGGTGTCGATGGCCCAAGCAGCCACGACGCCGAGCAGGACGAGCACCGGCGCGAGCACTCCGGCCCAGATCATGCGAGTCCTGGTTCCCACGGGTCGACAACCCTGACACGCGCACCCGGACGTCGCGCAGTCCTCGAGATGACGATTCCGCGACGTCCGTCACGTGCGGTCCGATGACGTATGGTCACCGGCGCTTCGAGCAAACGAATCCGAAAGGGATGAGCGATGAGTGGGATCTGCGACGGCCGTGTGGCCATCGTCACCGGTGCCGGCCGAGGAATCGGCCGCGAGCACTCGCTGATGCTGGCCGAGCAGGGGGCCAAGGTGGTGGTCAACGACCTCGGCGGCTCGATGGACGGCACCGGCGACGACGCCGGTCCGGCCCAGCAGGTGGTCGACGAGATCACGGAGATGGGCGGCGAGGCCGTAGCCAACACCGACGACATCTCCACGTGGGACGGCGCCGAGCGCCTCGTCGGCCAGGCGGTCGAGCACTTCGGCAAGCTCGATGTGCTCATCAACAACGCCGGCATCCTGCGTGACCGAATGCTCACCAACATGACCGAGGCGGAGTGGGACGCCGTGATCCAGGTCCACCTCAAGGGCACGTTCGCGCCCAGCCGCCACGCGGCCGCCTACTGGCGCGAGCAGTCCAAGGCCGGCAACGAGGTCGATGGACGGATCATCAACACCTCCTCCCCGTCTGGCATCTACGGCAATGTGGGGCAGACCAACTACGGGGCGGCCAAGGCGGGCATCGCGAGCTTCACCGTCATCGCCGCGAAGGAGCTCGGCCGCTACGGGGTGACCGTCAACGCCATCGCCCCCGCAGCGCTGACCCGTATGACCGAGAACCTCGGCATGGGCCAGCTCGCCGAGGAGGACAAGGAACGGATGTCCCCGCGCTACATCGCCCCCATCGTGGTCTGGCTGGCGAGCGCGGAGTCCAAGGACGTCACCGGCCGGGTCTTCGACGTGTCCGGCCGCGCCCTGTCGGTGTCGGAGGGTTGGCACCGTGGCCCCACCATCGACATGCCCGGCGACGATCCCGCCACCCTGGGCGACGACATCACGCGCATCGTCGCCGATGCCCGGCCCAACGCCAACATGATGGGCTTCGACGAGAGCTGAGGAGACAGACCAGTGCCGATCAACCCGGATGCCGTCGGAGCGACCAGCGAACCGACCAGGACCTCGTGGACATCGAAGGACGCCCTGCTCTACGCCGTCGGTGTGGGTGCCGGCCAGGAGCCGCTCGAGGAGTTGCAGTACACGACCGAGAACTCCGCTGACGTCGACCAGAAGGTGCTGCCCACGATGGCGGTGGTGCTGGGTTTCGGCGGCGGTTTCGACAAGATCGGGTCGTTCAACCCGGCCATGCTCGTGCACGGCGAGCAGTCGATCGAGCTCCATCGCGAGATCCCCGTCGAGGGTGAGATCGAGACCGTCGGGGAGATCACCGGCATCTACGACAAGGGCAAGGGCGCCGTGGTGGTGTCCGAGTCGCGTTCCACGCTCGTCTCTGCCTCCACGAACCAGCCCGGCGAGGCGCTGTTCACCAAGACGATGTCGGCCTTCATCCGGGGTGAGGGCGGTTGGGGCGGCGACCGGGGGCCCTCCAACGACTGGATCGAGCCCGACCGCGACGCCGACGTGTCGATCACGTACACCACGCGGCCGGAACAAGCGCTCGTCTATCGCCTCTCCGGCGACCGCAACCCGCTGCACGCAGATCCCAGCTTCGCGTCGATGGGTGGGTTCGACCGTCCCATCCTGCACGGCCTCTGCACCTACGGGTTCAGCGGTCGCGGACTCCTGCACGGGTTGTGCGACGGCGATTCGTCCCGGTTCCGGTCGATGTACGGGCGGTTCTCCTCGCCCGTGTTCCCCGGCGAGACCCTGACGATCGACATGTGGCGCACCGGCGACGGCCCGGAGGCCAGCACGGCACTGTTCCAGACCAAGGGCGGCGACGGGCGCGTCGTCCTCGACGCCGGTACCTGCACGTTCTCCTGACGTGGGCTCATGCGTAGTAGGCGTGCAGGTAGGTGTCGAGGGCGTCACGGATGGCGGCGAAGTGGCGTTCGTGTCGCGGCGGCAGGATGCCGATCTTCTGCTCCGAGGTGGCCACCCATTCCGTGCTGATGGCATCGACGGCGCCCACCGCGATACGTAGCCGGCCGTTGCGGGTCTCGAGGTCGATCCGGCCCCTCGGCGCGTCGACGTCGACGATGCGGAAGCCCTTGGTCGGCAGGCTCTTGATCAGCGCGTCGTAGACCACGGGCCAGGGTTGGCCCACCACCTCGACATCGGATCGCGCTCCCACAGGAGCAGGCTATGAGCTGGAAGTCGGCCGCGGCCCTCAGAACAACCGTAGCTCGGAGGACTCGATGCCCCGCAGCTCGTCGTAGTCCACCTCGACGCAGCTGATGCCCCGATCGGCGGCCAGGACCTTGGCCTGGGGTTTGATCTGCTCGGCGACGAACACGCCACGGACGGGCGCCAGGCGGGGATCGCGGTTCAGGAAGTCGAGGTACCTGGTGAGCTGCTCCACGCCGTCGATCTCGCCGCGGCGCTTGACCTCGACGGCGATGGCCACACCGTCGGCGTCGCGGCAGAGCAGGTCGACGGGGCCGATCTCGGTGGGGTACTCACGTCGGACCAGGGAGAACCCGGCGCCGATGCTCTCCGTTCGTTCGGCCAGAAGCGCCTGGAGGTGTGCCTCCACCCCGTCCTTCTGGAGTCCGGGTTCGGTGCCGAGCGGGATGTCGCTGTCGCTGTGGATGGCCTCGAGGGTGATCTCCAGCTCCTCGCCCTTCCTGCCGCGCACGACCCAGCGGTCGGGTTCCTGGGTGATGGTGCAGGGCGGGTTCATCCAGTTGAGCGGCTTGTAGGCGCGATCGTCGGAGTGGATGGAGATCGACCCGTCGGCCTTCACCATGATGAGCCGGTCGGCGGAGGGCAGGTGGGCCTGGAGCTTGCCCCGGTAATCGACGGAGCAGCGGGCGATCACGAGGCGCACGTCCGGGGATCGTACGCGCCTCCGAAACGACCCCGGGGAAACGAACTCGACGAAATGGGCATCGGATGCCGACGCTCATCTCGTCGAGATCGCGCTGCGCTCGGTGACGAGGTGGGTCATGGGCCGGTCGTGCGGCTCGCGTGGCAGGCGATCGACGAGGCGGGCCTCGGCGGTGACGCCGATCACCGGGATACCGGCGGGCAGCTGGGGCAGCAGACGGTCGTAGTGGCCTCCGCCACGACCGAGCCGGTACCCGTCCCGGTCGAAGATCCGCCCCGGGACGAGGACGGCAGCGAGCTCGTCGGCCCCGACGGCCAGGGCGGTGGCTGGTGGTTGCTGGATGCCGTAGCGGTGGCGTTCGAGCACGCCGTCGTCGAGGTGGAGGGTCATCGTGCCGTCGTCCCCGAGTCGGGGCAGGACGAGCACGGGCGGGGCGTCGATGGCGTCGACGGGAATCTCATCCTGGAGAGCGACATAGGCGAGGACCGGCCCGTCGATGCCGGCGAGCAGGTGGTCGATGTGGGCGACGATCCGGCGCGTGGTCGCTCGATCGACAGGCGGCAACCCCTCGGCCCACCGGCGCCACGCCGTCTTGGGAGCTCCGGGTCCCGGCGGGGTCGTCACCTCAGGACAGCTTGCGGCCCTCGAGCCGCTGGCGGATGACCTCCCGCCGCTGCTGCAGGTCGCGGTAGGTGAGCTGGTTCACGTCGTCGCCCAGTCCGAGCCCGGCCTTGACGCCGTCCATGTCGAACTCCCACTGCGTGGGATCGGTGCCCAGCTGGGCGGCGATCGACTCGCCGTGCTGGGTGGCGAAGTACATCGTGACGTCGGCGATCTCGGCCAGGATGTCGAGGTCCGGGGCGAGGGTGGCGATGGCCCCGTCGATGAACATCAGGTTCTTCACGAAGAGCATGAGCTCCTTCGGGATCCGGGCGCCGTAGCCGAGAAGCGCCTTGATCGTCTTCTGGATCTCGGCGACCAAGGCGTCGCCGTCCATCTGCGTGGGATCGAGCACCTCGCCGGTGTCGAGACCGAGATCGCTGACGACGGCGTCGAGGTCGGTGTCCGGGGGGAGCGCTCCCAGGTCACGGAAGGCGGCGAGCTGCCCCTTCGGGTCGTTCGAGGTCCCGGCCATCAGCATGCGCAGCAGGGCGAGGCGCTTGAAGTCGGACAGGCGGCCGGTGATCCCGAAGTCGAGCAGGGCGGTCCGGCCGTCGGGTTGGACGAAGAGGTTCCCGCCGTGGAGGTCCCCGTGGAAGATGCCGTGGATCAGGGCGCCCTCCATGAAGCCGATCATCCCGGTGCGGACGACCTTCACCGTGTCGACGCCCGCGTCCTTCATCCCGGCGACGTCGTCGAACTTGAAACCGTCGAGGCGCTCCATGACCAGCACCCGCTGCGTGACGAGCTCCGGGTGCGGGCGTGGGATCACGTAGTCGCGCTGGCCGAGCTCGGCGAAGCTGGCCGCGACGTCGAGCATGTTCTCGGCCTCGAGGCGGAAGTCGAGCTCTTCCGCGATGGTCTCAGCGAACAGCTCGACCAGCGCCGGGGGATTGGCCAGCGCGGTCACGGGGATGCGGCCCACCAGCTTCGGGGCCAGCCAGGCCATGACCCGCAGGTCCTGGCGGACGCGGGTGGCCACCGTGGGACGCTGGACCTTGACCACCACGTCCTCGCCGGTGCGGAGCGTGGCCCGGTGCACCTGTGCGATGGATGCGGCGGCCAGGGGTGTCGTCTCGAACATCGAGAACAGCTCGATGATGGGACGGCCGAGGTCGTGCTCGACCACCTGCCGGACGTCCTCCCAGGTCTCGGGGGGCACCTGGTCACGGCACTTCTTCGTCTCGGCGACCAGCTCCTCGGGAAACAGGCCCTCGCCGCTCGAGATGATCTGCGCCAGCTTGATGTAGGTGGGTCCGAGGGCCTCGGCGGCGATGCGGAGCCGGCGCGACAGATCGGCACGCGACTCCGAGCCCCCCACTCGGCGCTTGCCCACCGCCCACCGGCCGACGGCCCAGCCGAGGTGCCGGGTGACCTTCACCACGCGGCGCGCCGGCGGCAGGGTCGACGGCTTGGTCAGGCGGGGGAGATCGGCCTGGACCCTGGCGCGCGCCACGGCCAGCGGGGGTAACCAGCGCAGTTCGTCACGATCGACGATCCACGGTGGTGCGTCGCTGAACGACCCGATCGCATGGTCGGCGGGAGCATCGGCGGGGGGCTGTGCGGCGGTGTCGGTGGACGACATCGTTCCATTGTCGCAGCAGGTCGGGCCGATCCGGCAGCGGCCGTCGCCGAT
>JBPPNA010000259.1:0-6215 GCA_051306355.1 Acidimicrobiales bacterium
CTACTTGAGGATCTTGGTCACCCGACCAGCACCCACCGTCCGGCCACCCTCACGAATCGCGAACCGCAACCCCTCATCCATCGCGATCGGATTGATCAACTCCACCTTCATGTCCGTGTTGTCACCCGGCATGCACATCTCCGTGCCCTCCGGCAACTCGATCGAACCCGTGATATCCGTCGTCCGGAAAAAGAACTGCGGCCGATAGTTACTGAAAAACGGCTTGTGACGACCACCCTCATCCTTCGTCAACACATACACCGTCGCCTCGAAATCCGTATGCGGCGTGATCGACCCAGGCGCACACAACACCTGACCCCGCTCCACCCCATCCTTTTCGATCCCCCGGATCAACGCACCGATGTTGTCCCCCGCCTGACCCTGATCCAACAACTTGCGGAACATCTCCACACCAGTACACGTCGTCTTCTGCGTCGCACGAATACCAACGATCTCCAGATCATCGCCCACATGCACGATGCCCTGCTCCACCTTGCCCGTCACCACCGTCCCACGACCCGTGATCGAGAACACATCCTCGATCGGCATCAAGAACGGCTTGTCCAGATCACGCTCCGGCTCCGGAATGAACGCATCCACCGCATCCATCAACGCCATCACCTGATCACCCGCAGCCTCATCACCCTCCAACGCCTTCAACGCAGACACCGGCAACACCGGCGCATTGTCCCCATCGAAATCCTGATCAGACAGAAGCTCCCGCACCTCCATCTCCACCAACTCCAACAACTCCTCATCATCAACCATGTCGACCTTGTTCAACGCCACCACGATCGCCGGCACCCCCACCTGACGCGCCAACAACACATGCTCACGCGTCTGCGGCATCGGACCATCCGTCGCCGCCACCACCAAGATCGCCCCATCCACCTGCGCAGCACCCGTGATCATGTTCTTGATGTAATCCGCATGCCCCGGCATGTCCACATGCGCATAATGCCGATTCGCCGACTCATACTCGATATGGGCCACATTGATCGTGATCCCACGCTCCCGCTCCTCCGGCGCCTTGTCGATCATGTCGAACGCCGTCGCATTGTTCCCCTCGACACGCTCCGACAACACACGCGAAATCGCCGCCGTCAACGTCGTCTTCCCATGATCGATATGACCCATCGTCCCGATGTTCACATGGGGCTTGGACCGATCGAACTTCTCCTTGGCCATTGCGATCAACCTCGTCGTGTTGGTTGGGTGGTGCTGGTTCGGTGCTGCAAGGTTCCGGTGTGTTGTGCGCTGGAACGGATTGCGCCGTGGGATGGCGCCGTGGCGACGGTCGGAGTCGAACCGACGACAACTCGATTATGAGCCGAGTGCTCTAACCAACTGAGCTACGTCGCCCTGGACGTCGCCGTCCTGCGACGACGATGTCGAGCCCCGTGTCGGAATCGAACCGACGACACCAGCCTTACCATGGCTGTGCTCTACCGACTGAGCTAACGGGGCGGCTGCTCGCCGGGACCAGCATCGAGCCGGCTCCGGTGCGGCGGTGGATTCTACGCAGCGGGCCTCGTGGCGCAAAGAAGACAACGCCTGCGGTGGCCGGGCCCGCCGCCGGCGGGCTCAAGGCAGGCACCGGCGATGCCGATGGAACTCCGTGCGACTGGAACGGCTGTTCATCGACACGGGCATGCACACCTTCACGGCCGAGTTCCACCGCGGCTGCACCGTGATCGGGGGCCTCGACGCTTCCGCACGCGAAGCGCTGGCGGGCGAAATCATCGACTCCCTGGCCGGCGCCCGCCCCGGTGTGCACCTCGAGCTCGACGTCGGCGGTCACGCCCTGACCGTCTTCCGGCCCACCAAAGGACGCCACCGGGTGGTGGACACAGAGGCGGTGGCCGACGTGACCGGCGACCACCTCGGACCGGACGGCTCGATCGACCTCTTCGCATCCCTCGGCGTCGACCGGGCGCTGGGACGCCAGACCATGCGCCTCACCAAGGAGGACCTCCTGGGGCGGGCACCGACCGATGCCGTCGTGACCCGACTGGCCACGGTCGACCAAGACGCGCTCTGGGAGACGGCGGAGCGGTTGCGGGCCACCGAACGCATCGCCGAGACCATCGCCGCCACCTCCGGCACGTCGGTGTCCGATGTCGCCCTGATGGACGCCGTGGAGCGGAAGCACGCGGAGCTGGTGGACGCCACGGAGAGCTACGACCGCATCCGGCTGATCAGTCTGACCATCGCCGACATCGGAGCCATCGCCGGGCTCGCCCTGCTCTTCACCGAAGGCATCGCCGGCGTGCCGTTCCTCGCCCTCGCCGTGGCGGGTGCGATCCTCGGTCTCTTCTACCGACTCCGCGTCCGGGAGGCGACACGCGCCGAGCGGAAGGTGCTGACCGCTGCCGGCGCCGAGGACTACACCTCGTTCCACCTCGAGCGCGTGAGCGCCCTCCTCGACGGCGACCTCGAGCGACGCCGCTTCATGCAGGCCGTGAGCGACCACCGCCACGCCGCCGACGAGTGGACGGACCTGGCCGGTGACGTCCCCGTGGAACTCGCCCTGCACCACCGGAACCAGATCCGTGCCAGCGCGGAGCTGCGCAGCGGTGTCGGCTCACTGCAGACGCTGTCGGCGGAGGCCGTCGCAGTGCCGGATGACGTGACCGACGAGCTTGCGCAGGTCCTCGTGGCTCGCATCGAGGCGGTGCGAGCGCTGACCCCGGGCGAGGACAGCGTGCCCCTGGTGGTCGACGATCCCTTCGAGGACCTCGACCCGAACATGTTGCCGATGCTGCTCGAGCTGCTCGTCGCGGCCTCCGGGTCGCCACAGATGATCCTCCTCACGGGGGACGACGCCGTCACGTCATGGGCTCGCATCGAGGAGATGACCGGTCGGCTCGCCGTCGTCGAGCCCGTCGTGGCCCGTTCGAGCGTGCCGATCTGACGCCGCTGCGGCCACCATGTGGTCGTGGAGATCAGAGCCGCAACCGTGGACGACGCCGAGGCGACGGCCGCGATCTACAACGAAGAGGTCACCTCGTCGACCGTGACGTTCGATCTGGTGACGCGCTCGGTGCAGGAGCAGGCCGAGTGGCTGAGCGCTCGCGCCGGCGCGCTCGAGGTGGTGGTCGCCGACGTGAACGGGGAGATCGCGGGCTTCGCGTCGCTCTCACCGTTCCGCGATCGACCGGCGTATCGCACCACCGTGGAGGATTCGCTCTACGTCCACCGCGACCATCGAGGCGCGGGCGTCGGACGGGCGCTGCTCGGTGAGATCGTGCACGTGGCCGAGGCGCGGGGTTTCCACTCGGTCATCGGTCGGATCGTGGGCGGGCACGACGCCAGCATCCGGCTCCACACCGCCGCCGGTTTCGCCCATGTCGGCGTCGAGCGGGAGGTGGGTCGCAAGTTCGGCCGCTGGCTCGACGTCGTCGTCATGCAGAAGCTGCTCTAGACGACTCCAGACACACCTCGACCCCACCGTGGAGGTGGGGCCGTGGGTCCTTGTGGACCGATGCGGAACATCGGTCGGTTTCTGGCCCGCAAGGGCCAGAAAACGTGGGCCGGGTTGGATTTGAACCAACGTAGGTAGAAACCGACAGGTTTACAGCCTGTTCCCTTTGGCCACTCGGGCACCGACCCGGGAGGTCGAGAATGTAGCAGCGCACCTCGGCACCGCCACACTCCGCCCCGCCGACATTCCACGGGCGACGAGCCGCTGACGACCCGCTGCTCACCTGTTGATGATCGGTAGTCTCCAGTCCATGCCGAGCTTCGACGTCGTCTCCGAGTTCGATCTCCAAGAGGTGCGAAACGCCGTGGATCAGTCCGCCCGCGAGGCCACGACCCGCTATGACTTCAAGGGCACCGACACGAAGGTGGAGTTGGTGGGTGACGACGCCATCTCCCTCCAGTCGGCGAGTGAGGACCGGGTGGAGGCCATCCGCCAGGTCCTGGAGGAGCGCCTCGTCAAACGGAGCGTGAGCCTCAAGGTCCTCGACGTCGGGAAGGTCGAGGAAGCCGGGGGTGGCCGCGCTCGCCAGCACATCGGGCTGTCGGCCGGCATCTCGTCCGACAAGGCCCGTGAGCTGAACAAGTTCATCAAGGGTCTCGGCATCAAGGGCATCCAGTCCCAGACCCAGGGCGATCAGCTCCGCGTGATCGGCAAGAAGCGGGATTCGTTGCAGGAGGTCATCGCCGCCCTCAAGGAGCAGGACTTCGAGATCCCACTGCAGTTCGAGAATTTCAGGGACTGAGCCGCCTCGGCTCGCTGGGCGAGGCCCGGCTCACCGGGTTGTTCGGCCGGGTCAGTGGCCGCAGGAGCGACGTGGCGCGCGGCGAACGCGGCGTCGGAACCGGTTCTGCCGTTCCCTGCCCCTGGCGTGGAGCGTTCCGGATCAGCTCCAGTCGCGCGAACGGAGTCGAGCGACCCGGTCGGCCGTCGACGGGTGCGTGCGGAACAGGGAGGCGAACTGCACCTTCCGCCCGGTGAGGGGATTCACGATGTAGGCGGTCGCCTGGGCCGGGTTCACGTCCATGGGAACGCGCTGGGACGCCACCTCGAGCTTCTCGAGGGCACTGGCCAGGGGCTCGCCCGTACCGATGAGCGCCGCACCGGTGCGGTCGGCTTCGAACTCGCGGCTGCGGCTCAGGGCCATCTGGAGGAGACCGGCGGCCACAGGGGCGAGCAGGGCGGTGGCCAGCAACCCGATCGGGTTGGCGTTGTCGTCGTTGCTGCGCCCCCCACCGAACATGGCGCCCCACATCGCCATGCGGGCGATGAACGTGATCCCCATCGCGATGGCCGCGGCAACCGATCCGATGAGGATGTCGCGGTTCCCGACGTGCATCAGTTCGTGGGCCAGCACACCCCGGATCTCCTGCCACGTGAGGTTGTCCATGAGACCCTGCGTCACGGCGACCGCGGCGTGATCGGGGCTGCGGCCGGTGGCGAAGGCGTTGGGCTGGCGGTCGGGCGTGACGTAGAGGGTGGGCACCGGCATCCCGGCCAGTTGGGCCAGCTCGCGCATGGTGCTGTGGTACTCGGGGAACTGCGCCTCGGGCGCCGGCACGGCTCGCGCCGCTTTGATGGCGATCTTGTCGGAGAACCAGTACGACCCACCGACGAAGACGAGTCCGATCATCAATCCGATGAGTGCGCCGTTACCCCCTCCGATGCCGCCGCCGATGAGGACGAGGAGGCCGCCGAGACCGGCGAGCAGGACGGTGGTCTTCAGGGTGTTGCGCATACCCAGGAAAACGTATCCGTCCCGCGATTCGTTCCCGCTGCCGACAGCCCCCTGCGCGTGGAGCGAATGATGGAACGGGGATGCGTGGCCGTCTTCGCCAAGCCGTTGGAGGAGGAGGACTCGTTCGTCGCCGCGATACGCAGCGCCTGCCAGATCGCCGAGGGGGGCGGTTCGCCCGCAGCCGATCGCGGTGCGCACACCATCACGAGTGGTAGCCCGAGTGGATGTAGACGCACGGGACACCCTCGCTGTGGAACATGTCGACATTGCGTTGGTCGTCCTCGAAGGCGAGGCGCAGTTCGAACCCGTAGCCACGGAGCTCGGCCACCGTCAGTCGCTTGAAGTGGGGCGCCGCCATGTAATCGCCCCAGTCGCGCATGACCAGCAGGTCCCAGCGCAGTCCGTACCGCTCGAGCCAGCCGAGGGTCTGGCGCTGCACCCGGATCGGCCGGGCGGTGAGGAGCACGATCCGCAGCTCGGGGTCGAGGCAGTCGAGCAGACGGGCCACCTCGTCGATCAGGGAGTCGTCGCCGCACTCCTCGAAGAACGACTCCCAGTCGCGGCGGGGCCATTCGAGGTAGTGCTGGCGCCGCGTCGCATCCGACAGCACCCCGTCCATGTCGAACACGACGGTGGCGACGGGCGCGACCGGCCCGTTGCGCCACCGCCAGTTGTCGGGATCGAGCCAGGCCATGGCGAGGGTGGATCAGCCCTCGTCGTTGGTCGAGGCCCGACGACTGATCTCGTCGACCACCCCGGCGTCGGCGAGGGTGGTGGTGTCGCCCAGGTCGCGGCCTTCGGCCACGTCGCGCAGGAGCCGGCGCATGATCTTGCCCGAGCGGGTCTTGGGGAGCTCGGGCACGAGGATCACGGTGCGGGGCTTGGCGATGGGACCGATCTCGGTGGCCACGTGCTGGCGCAGGATCTCGCCGAGATCGGCGTCGTCGTCCGTGTTCCCGTAGTCGTGGTCGCCCCGGAGGATGACGTAGGCGATGG
>JBPPNA010000021.1:0-20192 GCA_051306355.1 Acidimicrobiales bacterium
TCCGGTGGTCGACGCCGCCGAGGCGACGTGGAACAGCGCCATGCGGACGGACTCGTGCGTGAGCCCACCGGACGGGACGGTGGTCAGCGCCACGATGGCACCGACGACGACGATCACCGTCACGTAGGCGCGCAACTCGAACGAGCGCCACAACGGCGTGACGGTCGTGCCGCGGAGGGCACGGAACAGCAGGGCCATGTTGCAGCCACCGAGGACCATCCCACCGAACCCGGCCCACTCGATCGTGGTGGAGTCGAAGTGCCCGAAGGATCCGGCGTGGTTGGCGAACCCGCCGGTCGAGATCGTCGTGGCCGCATAGGTGACCGAGTCGAACGGACCCATGCCTCCGGCGAGGAAGAGCAGGATGCCGAGGGAGGTGAGGAGCGCGTACAGGCTTGCCAGGCGGCGCATCTGCGCCACCGTTCGACGACTGCGCAACGACGTGCCGGCGTGGCGCTGCCCCGCCTCGGTGACGTCGAGGCCGCCCACCCCGATCGAAGGAAGCACGGCCACGACGAAGAGCAACGCGCCGAGGCCGCCCAGCCACTGGGTCCCGGCCCGCCAGAGCAACGTGGCCCGCGAGAGCGCCTCCGGGTCCCGCACCACGCTGGAGGCGGTGGTGGTGAAGCCCGACACCGACTCGAAGATCGAGTCGTCCCAGAATCGGAACGTACCGAGGATCTCATACGTGGCGGTCGACAGGAGCACCAGCGTGAGCCAGACCGCCAGGACACCGATGAAGGCGGTGCTCGAGCGCAGCCGGACCGGTACCCGGAAGACGTGGACCATGCTGGCGCCGACCAGCCCCCACACCAGGGCCAGGACGCCGAAGGGTTCCGTGTCACGCCCGTCGGTCACCAGGCCGATCAGGCAGCTGGCCAGCGCGAGGACGCCGCACGCCAGGGCGGCGACCCCCACTACGAAGCCCGACGGCGACTCCCACCGCCCCGCTCGGGCCTGGTCGGCGAAGGAGTGGTCCGTCTTCACGAGCGGGTGGTGCTCGCCGGACGTACCGGCACCAGGCGTCACGGCCAGCTCCGGCGCGTCACCCGAACACGCGGCGCACGTCGGCCACCGAGCCCGGCATCGAGAACAGCACGATGTGGTCCCGATCACGGAGCTGGGACCGGCCGCGAGCGATCTGGGCCTTCCCGTCCCGCACGATGGCCCCCACGAGGACGTCCTTCGGGAGGCGCAGCTCGGCCACGATGCCGCCGTCCGCGGGGCTTTTCTCCTTGACCTCGATCTCGATGACCTCCACCTCCCCCTGCAGGAACGTCGCCACCGCGGAGACGTCGCCCCGCACGAAGCGGAGCACACCGTTGGCGCTCGCCGTCCGGGGTGACAGCGCCACATCGATCCCGGCCTCGGAGAGCAGGTTGAGCAACGACAGGCGATGGACGACGGCGATGGTCTCCTTCGCTCCCTCCAACTTGGCGTAGAGGCAGGCGAGGATGTTGGCGTCGTCCTCGCCGGTCAGCGCCAGAACGGCGTCGAAGGACCCGACGTCGGATTCCTCGAGCAGATCGGCATCGGTGATCTCGCCGACGAGTACGAGCGAGTTGCTCAACCGCCCCGCCAGCTCGTTGGCCCGGTCGGGGTCGCGCTCGACGATCACCACGTCGCTGCCTCGCTCGTCGAGGGCGGTGGCCACGATCTCCGCGGTGCGACCGCCGCCGAGCAGCATGATCCGCCGTGGCGCCTTGCGGGCCAGGCCGAGCAGCTTCATGAGCTGACGACGAGCCCGGCGCTTGCAGAGCACCCGGACGAGATCGTTGCCCTCGAGACGGACGTCGCCGCGCGGGATGATCGTCTCCTCGCCCCGGGTGATGACCCCGAAGAGGAAGTCCCACTCCGGTTCGTACTCCTTGGCGATCTCCACCAAGGACCTGCCCACGATGGGTGCGTCGGCCGGTAGCCGGGCACCGATGACCACCACCTCGCCGCCGGCCATCTCCGCCACCTCGGACGCGCCCGGGTACTCGAGCAACTCGAGGATCTCCTGGGCGGTCTCGTGGTCCGGGTCGATGATGAGGTCGACGCCCATGGCCTCGTGGAGTGCCGACGACCGCTTGGAACGGAGATCGGGATCTTCGAGCCGGCACACCGACCGCGACACGCCGGCCTGCTTGCCCACCAGGCAGCAGACCAAGTTGACCTCGTCCTGACTGGTCACCGCCACGATCATCTCGGCCCGATCGACGCCCGCGTCGCGCAGGATCGCCGGGTTGGTGCCCGAACCGAGCAGGGTCAGGACGTCGAGGCGCTCGGAGACCTCACGTAGCGCGACGCGATCGCGTTCGATCACCGCGACGTCGTGGCCCTCGCGACTGAGGCGTTCGGCGACATAGGTCCCGACCTCGCCGGCACCCACCACGATCACGTACACCGCGCCATCCTGCCCCACGCGAACCCTCTGCTCGCAGGGCGAGCTCCGGGTTCGTGGTGGCCGGCGCACTGGAAATTGACATTTCGTGCCGTCGAAACCTACGTTCCCGCCGCTCTCAACCGCTGCCGCTGCCCGCGCTCCTGGGCCCTCCGGACTGATGGAAACGATCTCCAAATCCGACCGTGAGCTGCTCAAGGCGATCTACCGCCTGTCCCAGCACGCACCCTCGCACCCAGAGCGGGTCGAGGCCCACACGGGCGATCTCGCCGAGAAACTCAACCTGTCACCGTCGACCATCACCACTGCGGTGAAGCGCCTCGCCGACCGCGACCTCGTCGACCACAGGCCGTACCGGGGTGTCGAGCTCACCGAGACCGGGAGCCGCGTCGCCGTCGCCTCGATCCGGCGTCACCGCATCGTGGAACGCTTCCTCGCCGACATGCTCGGGTACGCGTGGAACGAGGCCGATCGTCTGGCGGCAACGTTCGAACACGAGCTGCCCCAGGAGGTGGAGGACCGCCTGTTCGTGGCCCTCGATCGTCCCTCGACCTGCCCGCACGGCTTCCCGATCCCGGCCCCCGAGGTGGGCGAGATCCCCGCCCTGCCGCCGCTGTACGCCCTCGAGCCGGGCGACGTGGCGGTCGTGGCCGTCCCCGGGTCGACCGACCCGGATGTGGTGGCGTTCCTCGACCAGCTCGGCCTGCGACCCGGCGGCCGGGTCGAGGTGAAGGAGAAGCACCCCTTCGACGGCCCACTCGTGCTCACCGTCGAGGGTCCGGACGGCGAAACGGTCCGCACCCTCGGCGCCACCGTCGCCAACCAGATCTTCGTGCAGCGCGCCAGCGCGGCCGAGAGCTCCAGCTAGTTCCCAGACCAAGTCCCGACGACCCAGACATCCCCGACGATCAGGAGACATCCACAGTGGAAGCCATCCCCTACCTCGCCTTGGTGAGCGCGCTGGCCGGTCTCGGCCTCGCCGCGTTCTACTACGGCGCGGTCAAGAAAGAGGACCCGGGTACACCCCGCATGGTCGAGCTCATGGAGGAGATCGCCCTCGGCGCCCGCACCTTCCTCAAGCAGGAATACACCTACGTCGCAGCGTTCGTCGCCGTGATGGCCGTGTTGATCGGCGTGCTCATCGTGCCCTTGGGCGCCGTCACCTACATCTTCGGTGCGGTGCTGTCCGGTCTCGCCGGCTACGTCGGCATGACCGTGGCCACCATGGCCAACGCCCGCACCACGGCCGCAGCCGCGGCGGGTGGCCCGGCCAAGGCGCTGCCCCTCGCCTTCCGCGGCGGCGCCGTCATGGGCTTCACCGTGGCCGGCCTGGCCCTCGCCGGCCTCGCCATCGTGTACATCGTGTTCATCCAGCTCGGGGAATCCGACGACGGCTTCGAGCTCCTCACCGCCTTCGGGCTCGGCGCGAGCTCCATCGCGCTGTTCTCCCGCGTCGGTGGCGGCATCTACACCAAGGCTGCCGATGTCGGCGCTGATCTGGTCGGCAAGGTCGAGGCCGGGATCCCCGAGGACGACCCCCGCAACCCGGCCACCATCGCCGACAACGTGGGCGACAACGTCGGCGACGTGGCCGGCATGGGCGCCGACCTCTTCGAGAGCTACGCCGGCTCCATCGTGGCGCCGATCGCCCTCGTGGCCTTCACGGTCTTCCGTCTCTCCGAGGGGTCCGATACCGGCGCCCTCCTGGCCCAGGACAGCATCCTGCGCCTGCTCCTCTTCCCCTTCGCCGTCGCCCTCATCGGCATGGTGGCGTCGATCCTGGGTTCGTTCTTCGTGAAGTCCGGTGACTCGACGGACATCCACTCGCTGTCGAGGGCCCTGCACCGGGGCACCAACGTGGCCATGGCCATCACTGTCGTCGGCGTCATCGTGCTGGGCTTCGTCATGTTCAGCGGCGACGACTTCGAGAACGCCTGGGGCCTCTCCATCTCGGTCGTGGGCGGCCTCCTGGTCGGCTACGCCATCGGCAAGGTCGCCGAGATCTGGACTTCCGACCAGTACGGGCCGGTCAAGAAGATCGCCCGGGCATCCGAGACCGGTCCGGCCACCACCATCCTCGGCGGGATCTCTGCCGGCATGGTCTCTGTGGCCGCCTCGGTGGTCCTCATCGGTGTCGGCGTGCTCGTCGCCTACTGGGGCGGCGAGCAGGCCCTCGGCGGCACATCGGACTTCGGCGGCATCTACGGCATCGCCGTGGCCGCCATCGGCATGCTGGCCACGACCGGCGTGGTCGTCTCCGTCGACGCCTACGGCCCCATCGCCGACAACGCCGGCGGCATCGCCGAGATGGCCGGGCTCGACCCCGGCGTCCGTGAGGTCACCGACGCACTCGACAGCCTCGGCAACACCACGGCGGCCATCGCCAAGGGCTTCGCCGTCGGCTCGGCGGCACTCACCGCCCTGGCGCTGTTCAAGACGTTCGAGGTCGCCCTCGATCAGGCGGCCGGCCCGACGTCGGAGTTCGTCCTCGCCGGCGGGCTCAACCTCGACGTCGGCTCTGTCGACGTGTTCATCGGCCTGTTCCTCGGCGCCATGTTGCCGTTCCTGTTCGCCGCCCTCACCATCGACGCCGTCGGCCGGGCCGCCAACGAGATGATCGAGGAGGTGCGACGCCAGTTCCGGGAGATCCCGGGCCTGCGCGAGGGCACCCCGGGCGTCAAGCCCGACTCGGCCCGCTGCGTGGCCATCTCCACCAAGGCCTCGCTGAAGGAGATGATCATCCCCGGCGCCCTCGCAATCGTCGTCCCGTTGGTCATCGGCTTCATCGACGTCGACACGCTCGGCGGCTTCCTGGCCGGCGCCCTCGTCACCGGCTTCTGCCTGGCCATCTTCATGGCCAATGCCGGCGGCGCATGGGACAACGCCAAGAAGTACATCGAGCAGGGGAACCACGGCGGCAAGGGCTCCGAACCCCACAAGGCCGCCGTGGTGGGCGACACCGTGGGCGACCCGTTCAAGGACACCTCCGGCCCGGCCATGAACATCCTGCTCAAGGTCATGACCATCGTCTCCCTGGTGTTCGCCAGCGCCTTCGTCTAGGCCCGTCTCGGCCCGCCAGGGCGACACGCACCGTTCTGGGCTGTCCAGGACGCCATCCATGGCGTTCCGGGCAGCCCAGAGCCGCGTTGCTGTCGGGCGGTCTGCTCCGCAGCGCCGCGTGCAACGTCGACGTCGAGCCCCGAGCGAGACACACGAGCACCACGGCGGACAGGAGCGTGCCCCCGGTACCGCCGACGATCAACGCCACGTCCGCTTCGACGATGCCGTAAACGAGCCAGATGGCTGCCTCGATGCAGGCCATGACCCACGTCAGGGACGAGACCCCGCTGAGGTCGAGCGAGCGGACCGCGGTGACCGCGGCCGGCGAGAACTGGACGCCGTAGATCAACCCGATCGCGAGGCCGGCCGCCGGCCATCCGCCGAGCAGGAGGAACGGGAGTGGGACCGAACCCGTGGCGATCACCCCGATGGCGACCTGACGGATGCCCCCGGAGCCGACGATGGCCACGTACTGGCACGCGATCACGAGGTAGAGGACGAGGGCGACACCCGAGACCGGGACGAGGCCCCACAGGCCGCCGGCCACGGCGTAGACCAACCACCACGCATTGACGGCGATGCCGACGCCGACCCACGCGCCAGAGACGCCGTCGACCGACCGGTGGCGGCGGAAACGCAGCACCTGGGGCACGATCATCCCCGCGCCCAGCACGTTGGCCACCACCAGCAGGGCCGGCATCACGATCGAGGACATCGTGACTGTCTATCCGGCTCCGCCGGGTGGGGCACCCGACCGATCTCCTCGTCCGTTCGTGAGCCAGGCTGTGCGACGTGACGCTGAAGATCGACATCGTCCTCACCGCGGGGCTGCCCGACGTCCGTGAGCTGGTCGCCGAGCTGGGCGCGGCGGGCGTCGACGGCGTGGCCACGGTGGAGGGCCCCCACGACGTGTTCGTCCCCCTGGTGCAGGCGGCGACCGCCGGCGTCGACATCGCCAGCTACGTGGCCATCGCCTTCCCCCGCTCGCCCGTGCACCTCGCACACACGGCCTGGGACCTGCAGTCGCTCTCGGGCGGCCGATTCCGGCTCGGGCTCGGCACCCAGGTCCGGGCCCACGTGGAGCGACGTCATGGGTCCGACTTCGACCATCCCGTGGCGCGCATGCAGGAGTGGGTGGAGGCCGTCCGGGCCGTGTTCGCCTGCTGGCAGGACGGCACGCCGCTCTCGTTCGAGGGTCGCTTCACCACCCACACCATGATGCCTCCGCTGCTGTCCCCGCCGCCCCTGGACGTCGGACCGCCCCCGATCCTCGTGGGCGCACTGGGTCCGCGCATGCTCGCCATGACCACAGCGTGCGCCGACGGCATCGTCCTGCACCCGATGACGTCCGAGCCGTTCCTCACCGACGTGGTCGACCGGCGGATCCCGTCGGGCCTCGCCGGCGCCGGCCGGAGTCGTGACGACTTCGAGGTGGTGGCCGGCGCCCTGGTGGGGATCCACGGCGATGACGATGCCGAACCGGTGCGGGATGCGCTGCGGGGGATGGTCGCCTTCTACGGCTCGACCCCCGCCTACCGGCCGGTACTCGACAGCATCGGTGCCGGAGCGATGCAGCCCGAGCTGCAGGAACTGACCAGGGCGGGTCGCTGGGGAGACCTCGCCGCCACGGTCGACGACACCATCCTCGACCAGGTCACGGTCATCGGCACCGCCACCGAGGTCGCCGGCCGGCTCTCGTCCCTGTACCTCGGCCGAGCTGACCGGTTGTCGCTGACGTTCGTGCAGCCGCTTCCGGTGCCTCGCCTCGCCGAGGTCCTCGACCGCCTGGCCGCGGTGTGACATCGCCGGGCGGGCGGCACACTGTGTCCATGGCTGACATCACCGACTTCCAGCGACCCAGCGACGACGAACTGCGCCAGCGGCTCACCCCGGAGCAGTACGAGGTCACCCAGAACGCCGGCACCGAGCGGGCCTTCACCGGTATCTACGACGACGACAAGACGCCGGGCACGTACCGCTGCATCGTCTGCGGCCTCGAGCTGTTCGAGTCTGACACCAAGTACGAGAGCGGCTCCGGTTGGCCGTCGTTCTGGAAGCCCATCGACGACGACCGGGTCACCCTCGTGGACGACTCCACCATGGGCATGGTCCGCACCGAGGTCACCTGCGCCCGTTGCGATGCCCATCTGGGTCACGTCTTCCCCGACGGGCCCGCCCCGACCGGCGCCCGCTTCTGCATGAACTCCGCCTCCCTGGACCTCGACCCCGCCGAGTAGCCCACCCACTCCGGTTCTGGCCCCGTCCCGGTCGAACTGGAGCGACCGGGTACGGGGCCAGGACAGGGGATTCTCGGGCTCGTCGGCGTGATCGCACGCGGGAACGCGCGTTCGGGTACCGTGGGAACGGATGTTCGACCGCGATGACCTCCCGCTCCCCGACCTGACCGACGAGCAGCGATCCGCCGTCGAGCACGACCGGGGCAACCTCCTCATCGTCGCGGGCGCGGGGACGGGAAAGACCACCACGCTGTCGGCGCGACTCGCCCACCTGGTCGCCGCCGGGGTCCCTGCAGAGCGGATCATGCTGCTCACCTTCAGCCGCCGGGCGGCCAGCGAGCTGCTGGCTCGCGCCGACCAGTGGGCCGGACACGATCGTCTGCGGGGTACGTGGGGCGGCACGTTCCACGCGGTGGGCAATCGGTTGCTGCGGCGCCACGGACGGTCGGTGGGCATCGATCCCGACTTCACGCTCCTCGATCCCGCCGACGCCGCCGACCTGCTGGCATTGATCCGTGACGAGCGGGCGGAGCACGCGGCGCCATCCCGGCGCCGGGCCCGCAAGGAGGTCCTCTCGTCGGCGTTGAGCCGGGTCGTGAACACCCAGACCTCCCTCGACGTGGTCATGCGAGCCCACTACCCGTGGTGCGCCGACCAGATCGACGAGCTCCGGCCCGTGTTCGGTGACTACATCGCTCGCAAGCGGGCACGGCACCTCGTCGACTACGACGACCTGCTCGCCCTCTGGCGGGCACTGATGCGCCACCCCGAGGCCGGCCCCCCGGTGGCGGCCCGCTTCGACCACGTGCTGGTCGACGAGTACCAGGACACCAACGCGCTCCAGGCCGACGTGCTGGAGGCCTTCGCCACCGGCGGAGCCACGATCACCGCCGTGGGTGACGACGCCCAGGCCATATACGGCTTCCGCGGCGGCACGGTGCGCAACATCTTGGACTTCCCCGCTCGCTTCGACGCCGACCTCGTGACCCTCACCCGCAACCACCGCTCGACCCCCGAGATCGTCACCGTCACCAACCGCATCTGGGCCGAGGCCACCGAGCGCCATGACAAGGACCTCTGCGCCGTCCGTTCCCCGGGACCACGGCCCGAGCTTGTCACCTCGGGCGACGAGCACGGCGAGGCCAGGGCGGTGTGCGAACGCCTGCTCGCCATGGTCGAGCGAGGAGTTCCCCTTCGCCAGCAGGCCGTGCTCTTCCGCACCTCGCACCACGCCGACCTCCTGGAGATGGAGCTCACCGTTCGCCGGATCCCCTATGTCAAGTACGGCGGCCTCGCCTTCCTCGAGGCCGCCCACGTGAAGGATCTCCTCGCACTCTGCCGGGTGGCGGTGAACCCGCGCGACGACCTCGCCTGGTTCCGGATCCTGCAGCGACTCGACGGGATCGGGCCCGGCATCGCCCGCCGCATCGTGGCCGCGCTGGACACCACCGACGGCGACCTCGACGCGGTCGTCTCCGCCGGAACGGTCACGGGGCGAGTCGCCGACGACGTGCGTCACCTCGCGGCGGCGGTTCTCGAGGCGGCCGATCCCGGTCGCAGTTCCGGCCAGCGAGTCGATGCATTGGCGGCCTGGATCGACCCGCACCTCGACCGGTTCGGTGACGGGGCGGCCCGGCGGGCCGATCTGGCTCGCCTGGCCGACCTGGCCGGCGCCAGCCCGACCCTGGACCGCTTCCTGACCGAGCTCACCCTCGATCCGCCGGCATCCACCAGCGATCTGGCCGGGGCACCGCACCTCGACGACGACGTCCTCACGCTGTCCACCATCCACTCCGCCAAGGGCGGCGAGTGGGACGTCGTCCACGTGCTGCATGCATCCGACGGCAACATCCCCTCCGACATGGCCACCGGCGATCCGGTGCAGATCGAGGAGGAGCGCCGCCTCCTCTACGTCGCAGCCACCCGGGCCCGCGACCTGCTCCACATCCACGTCCCACTGCGCTTCCACCACCACCGCGGTCGCTTCGACGACGCCCACACCCTGGGGCAACGCAGCCGGTTCCTCACCCCTGCGGTTGTCGACGTCATGACCGAGGTGCGTCCGTCCGCCCCGGACGCGTCACCCACACCGGTGCAGGCCAAGGTGGGCGATGCCTTCGCATCGGCCGACGCCGACCTGGCGGCGCTCCTGGGCGCGTAGGGCTACCGGAGGGACGCGAAGAAGGGCTGGCGGGGCACGGCGTTGCGGTCGGTGTCCCACGTCCGCGCGCAGCTGGGACACGTCACG
Source organism: Acidimicrobiales bacterium (assembly GCA_051306355.1). GTDB lineage: Bacteria > Actinomycetota > Acidimicrobiia > Acidimicrobiales > Salinilacustritrichaceae > Salinilacustrithrix. Next base: position 9,932 of record JBPPNA010000021.1, read on the forward strand.
TAGGCGCGGCGCTCGGTCATGTCGATCATGTCGATGCGGCCCGTGGCCCCGCACGTGCCACACGTGATACCGAGTGGCTTGCTCGACGGGCCGGAGTTCTCGACGCAGGCCTTCAGCCCCACCGCAGCCTGGAGGCCGACGGCATGGAGGTCACTCGCTCGAGGGGAAGATCGTCGGAAGATGCTCACAGTCGCCTCATCATCATGCCCTGATCGAGGGTACTCCTGCTCGGCCGACTCGACCAGGACTTTCCCGGGGTCGCCGCCCGCAGCGATGTCGACGGGAGTCGAACACAAGCCCCGCTGCGAGCAGGTGTCCTCGTTCGCGGGATCAGGACTGACAGACTCTCGCCGGTGCCCGATGATCAGCGCCCGGCCCGGGATCAGCGCCGCATCGCGGTCTCCGCCCCACCGGAGGGCGGGCGATCGACCCCGCCACCCCGTCGCCGCCCCGAGGTGATCCGCCCCACTGCGGGACCGGCCGCCGGCGAGGCACCCACGGCTGTCGCCCCGGCACCCGTCGCGCGCCGCGCGCCCGCTGGTGCTTCGCCAGCCGGTTCTCCGCCACCCAGACCGCAGCGGATCGTCGTGCCGGCGCCGGGCGAGGGCGGGGCCCGACCTCCGGCCGCCTCGCGGTCCGGTCGATCCCGGGCTCCGGCACCGGCGCCCGTACCGCCCCCCCGCCCCCGACCGGGAGGACGGGAGGCCCAGGAGACCGGGTGGCGCCGGTTCATCCCCTCGAGGCGCGTCGTGGTCGCCATGGTGACCGTGCTCGCATTGCTGATCGCCGGCACGCTGGTGTGGGGGTACGCGCAGTTCCGCAGCATCGAGCGGGTCGAGCTCACCGAGGTCCTGGCGTCCGGGAACGGCACGAACTACCTCATCGTGGGCTCCGACACGCGTGAGGGAGTCTCTGCTGACGACCCCGATGCCGGCGCCTTCCTGGGTGACGACAGCGTCGGCGGACCGGAGCGGTCCGACACCATCTTGATCCTGCGAGTCGACTCCGACGGAGCCCGGACCCTGTCGGTCCCGCGAGATCTGTGGGTGACGATCAGCGAGACCGGCGAGCGGGCGCGGATCAACGCCGCCTTCAACGGCGGTCCGGGCCGGTTGATCGCCACGCTGCGCGACCAGCTCCAGATCCCCATCCACCACTACCTCGAGGTCGACTTCGTCAGCTTCGCCTCGATGGTCGATGCCCTGGGCGGCATCACCATCGACTTCCCCCATCCCGCCTTCGACACCCACTCCGGCCTGAACGTGACCGAGACCGGCCCTCAGGTGCTGTCCGGCACGCAGGCGTTGGCCTACGTCCGGTCCCGCTTCTACACCGAGGTGATCGATGGCCGGGACGTGCCGCAGGGCACCGGCGACATCGGCAGGGTGGAACGTCAACAGGCCTTCCTCAGCGCCATCACGGGCGAGATCGGCTCCACCTACAACCCGTTCACGCTCGCTCGGGTCGGCAACACGCTCGCCGACGGGATGCGCATCGATGACGATCTCTCCTTCCCCGGCGCACTGAACCTGCTGCGCCGGATGCGAGGCATGGACCCGACACCGAACTCGCTGCCCACGACCGGATTCGTCACCGCCGGCGGCGCCCAGGTCCTGCGTCTGGTCCAACCCGATGCCGACGCCGTTCTCGCCGGCTTCGGCTCCTCCGGCTCCCAGATCACGGGCTGAACCCGCCCGCCGTGACCCCCCGTGCGCTCAATCGTCCTTGAGGGCGACCGCGTTGGGGGTGACGTGCATCTTCGGTTCGTACTCGACGGCCACCGCTGCGGTGGCCCCGGAATCGGCCGCAGCCTGGTAGGCGGCACGGAGCTCGGCGTGGCAATCCTGACAGGGGCCGTAGAACTGCTGCTCGACGGTTCGACCACAGCGCGGGCAGTCGACCGGCACCACGGCATCGAGATCGTCGAGGATTCCCACGGCCCTGACGCTACATCTGACGAACCACGCCGACGTCGACCACACTGGGACGATGCGAACGCGCCGCCTGTTGACCCTCGCCACGCTCGCCGGGGGAACCCTTGCCGCCAAACGGGCGGCCGACAACCGGATCACGGCCTGGGAGACCAACCCCGACACCTGCGACGGCGATCCCCTCACCATGCCGAACGGCTCGAACGTCGAGGTCCGGGCCTCCGACGGGGCGACCCTCCGTGGCGTCGACTGCGGCGAGGGACCCACCGTGCTGCTCGTCCACGGGTGGACCGAGCACCTGGCCTTCTGGGCGCCCGTGGCCCGGCGCCTGGTCGACGCCGGCTTCCGGGTGGTGGCCATCGACCAGCGAGGCCATGGCGCCTCCGACCGGGGGACGGCGCCGTACCGTCCCGACACCCTGGCCGACGACGTGCGGGCATGGGTCGAGTCGCTCGACCTGTCCGACGTCGTGGTGGCGGGGCACTCCATGGGTGGACTGGCCGCCATGGCCTTCGCCACCGAGCACGCCGAGCTGGCGAAGCAGCGGGTTCGGGGCCTCGTCCTCGTGGCCACGTCCGCCGCCCCGTCGAAGAATCCCCGCCTGCCGGAGATCGAATTCGACATGAACAAGTTCCTCCCCACCCTCGATCGGTTCATGCGTCTGCCGGACTACGGCCTCTTCGCCCTGCTGCGCGTCTTCGGGCCACGGCCGGCTCGTTCGCAGATGGAGGCCACCCGCGCCGGCTTCCTCGGCACTGACAAGGCGACCCGAACCGACGCGGCCCGCATGCTCACCGACTTCGACCTGCGCGAGGGCCTCCCCGCCATCACCATCCCCAGCGTCGTCGTGGCCGGGACGCACGACCAGCTCACCTTCCTCCACACCAACGAGGAGATCGTCGACCTCATCCCGGGCTGCCGGCTCGAGGTGCTGGCCGGCTTGGGCCACCAGCTCATGTTCGAGGCTCCCGACCGGGTGACCGACCAGATCGTGCAGGCATCCAAGCCGGTCACGGCCACCTGAGCCTCCGAGACCGCCGTGACGAACGCCATCTCCGAGATCTTCGACGCCGCGGCATGGCGCGCCGTCGAGGGTTTCGATCTCACCGACATCACCTACCACCGTGCCGTCGACGTCGGCGCGGTGCGCATCGCCTTCCACCGGCCGGAGATCCGCAACGCCTTCCGACCCCACACCGTCGATGAGCTCTACCGGGTCCTCGACCATGCCCGCCAGAGCCCCGACATCGGCTGCGTGCTCCTCACCGGCAACGGGCCGTCAGCGAAGGACGGCGGCTGGGCGTTCTGCTCTGGCGGCGACCAGCGCATCCGCGGCAAGGACGGCTACAAGTACTCCGACTCCGACACTGCGGAAGGTATCGACCCCGCCCAGGCGGGACGGCTCCACATCCTCGAGTGCCAGCGCCTGATCCGGTTCATGCCCAAGCCGGTCATCGCGATGATCCCCGGCTGGGCCGCAGGCGGTGGGCACTCGCTGCACGTGGTCTGCGACCTGTCGATCGCGTCGCGCCAGCACGCCAGGTTCAAACAGACCGACCTCGACGTCGCCTCGGTGGACGGTGGCTTCGGCTCGGCCTACCTCGCCCGCCAGGTCGGACAGAAGTTCGCCCGGGAGATCTTCCTCCTCGCCGAGGAGTACTCGGCCGACGACGCCCACCGCATGGGCATGGTCAACCGGGTGGTCGACCACCAGGACCTCGAGCCCACGGCGCTGCAGTGGGCCCGCACCATCTGCGGCAAGTCCCCCACCGCAACCCGTATGTTCAAGTTCGGCATGAACCTCATCGACGACGGCCTGATCGGCCAGCAGATCTACGCCGGCGAGGCGACCCGTCTCATCTACGGCACCGACGAGGCAACTGAGGGCCGGGATTCGTTCCTGGACAAGCGCGACCCGGACTGGTCGGGCTCCCCGTACCACTACTAGAGATCGAGGGCGTCGCCCACCCGGGCGAGCGTGGTCGCTGACGCCTCGAGCGCGGCCTGCTCGCCAGGTTCGAGCGGCGGCGCGACGATTGCATCGACACCACCGGCGCCGATGCGGGCAGGGAGACTCAACCACGGCCCCGTGATGCCGTACTCGCCGGTCAGGGGCACGCTCACCGGGGCGATGGTCCGCTCATCACGGAGGATGGCGGCGACCAGCTCGCGAATCACCGACCCGATGGCCCAGTTCGTCCATCCCTTCCTGGCGATGATCTCGTATGCGGCCGTGCGGACCTGGGTCTCGATCGACTCCGCGAGGACCGGATCCCAGGCACGGCCCAGGACGGTGCGATCGCGGAGCACCGTGCCACCGATCGATGCGATGCTCCAGGGCACGAACTCGGTGTCGCCGTGTTCACCCAGCACATAGGCGTGGACCGACTGCGGATCCACCTCGTAGTGGCGGCCGAGCAGGGCGCGGAGGCGGGCCGAGTCGAGCATGGTGCCGGTGCCGATCACCCGCTCGATCGGCCGGTCGGACAGGGCGTGGACCACCCGGGCCATCACGTCGACCGGGTTGGTGGCGACGACCACCACGGCCTCGCCCGCATACCGGTCGAGGTCGGCAACCACGGTGCGGAACACGTCGACGTTACGCGTCAGCAGGTCGAGGCGCGTCTCGCCCGGCCGCTGGCTCACGCCGGCGGCCACGACCACCACGCCGGCTCCCACCAACTCCTTCGCCGATCCCGAACGTACGGTGCACGGCCCGACCAGGGACTGGCCGTGCATCAGGTCCATGGCCTCGCCCTCGGCCCGGCGCTCATCGAGATCGACGAGGGTCAACCGCGACACGAGCGAGGCGTGGAACAGCGCTGAGGCGGCCGCCATGCCGACGTGGCCGACTCCGACGATCCCGACATGTGTGGTGTCCACCGCACCAGCGTGCCCCATCGGGATGCCCGGCGTCGTAGGATGGCAACGACCGTTTCCATGATCGCGACGGGTATGCGAACATGCCTGGATGCACGACCTCGTGATCCGCAACGGCACCATCGTCGACGGGACCGGCGCCGACCGCTTCGCCGGGGATCTGGCCGTTGACGACGGCGTCATCACCGCCGTCGGTCGCGCCGAAGACGGCGGGGTCGACGGCAGCGGACGCGAGGAACTGGACGCTGCCGGTGCCCTCGTCGCTCCCGGCTGGGTCGACATCCATACCCACTACGACGGACAGGCGACCTGGGACCCGGAGATGGCTCCGTCGAGCTGGCACGGCGCCACCACCGTCGTGATGGGCAACTGCGGGGTGGGGTTCGCGCCGGTGCGACCCGGTGAGGAGGGCTTCCTCATCGAGCTCATGGAGGCCGTGGAGGACATCCCTGGCACCGCCCTGCACGAGGGGATCGACTGGCGATGGGAGAGCTTCGGCCAGTATCTCGACGCCCTCGAGTCGATGCCCCGCACGATCGACGTCGCCGCCCAGGTCCCCCACGCCGCACTCCGGGCGTACGTGCTGGGCGAGGATGCCCACGCCGACGAAGTCTCGGGCGGCGACCTCCAGACGATGGCCGATCTCACCGCCCAGGCCATCCGCGACGGCGCCCTCGGGTTCTCGACCAGCCGGACGATCCTCCACACCTCCAGGCACGGCCTCATCCCCGGCACCACCGCAATTCCCGACGAGCTGCTCGCCATCGGCCAGGGCATCGCCGAGGCGGGCCCCTCGGTCTTCCAGTTCGTGTCCGACGGTCTCGGTACCGAGTCGGTCGAGCGCCAGTGGATCCGCGACCTGGCCTCGCTGCCGGGCGTCACCGTGACCTACTCCCTGGCCCAGTCACCACGGGATCCCCAGGCCTTCACCGACGCCCTCGATGAAGCCCACGCCCTGCGAGCCGCGGGGAAGCAGGTGTTCCCGCAGGTTCCCAGCCGACCCACCGGGATGCTGTTCGGACTGCAGAGCTCGTTCCACCCCTTCATGGCTCACCCCAGCTACCGCCCGCTGTGGGAGACCCCACTGGCCGAACGCGTCCGCCTCCTGCACGACCCGGACTTCCGGACCCGACTGCTCGCCGAGGTTCCCCAGACCCGCAACGCCACTGCCCTCTACCTCGCCACGAACTGGGAACGGATCTTCCGCCTCGGACCCGACTGCGACTACGAACCCGACCCCGAATCGTCGGTGGCCGCCACGGCGCTGCGTGAGGGCCGCGAGCCGTGGGGCGTCGTCCTCGACTGGCTCCTCGAGCAGGACGGCAGGTCGCTCCTGTTCAGCCCCCTGGGCAGCTACGTGGACGGGAACCACGACGCCATCCGGTCGATGATCGAGCACCCGGCCTCTGCGGTCGGCCTCTCCGACGGCGGGGCCCACTGCGGCCTCATCTGCGACGCCTCCTTCCCCACCTACCTGCTCACGCACTGGGCCAGGGACCGCACGCGGGGCGACAAGCTGCCGCTGGAGCTCGTGGTGCACAAGCAGACCAAGGCCACGGCCGACGTCTACGGGCTCGGTGACCGCGGCGTCCTGGCTGCGGGCAAGCGGGCCGACATCAACGTGATCGATCTCGAGGCGCTGCACCTGCACGTCCCCGAGATGATCTTCGACCTGCCCGCCGGTGGCCGCCGCCTCATCCAACCCGTCGACGGCTACCGCTGGACGGTGCAGTCCGGTCAGGTCACCTTCGTCGACGGCGCCCCCACGGGGGCCCGCCCCGGCAAGGTCGTGCGCGGCCGGCGCTGACCAGCACGTTCTCGAGCAGGTGTCGACCCTTCCCCGGTTCAGCCGGGGTAGAGGCTGGGGACCCGTTCGGCCCGGTAGATAGCGATGTCGGCGCCGGGGTCTGCGACCCGGAGCTCGAAGACCGTCTCCCCACCCGTCTCGGAGTCGTCGGGGACCACCTCGGTGATCTGGGCGGTGATGCCATCGGGCCGCTCGGCGTAGCCGCCGTCGGTGATCAGCACGTTGCCGTTCTCCAGCCGGTCGGCGTCACCGACGAACGACGCGAACGCCAGCGCACCGTTGACGGTCGAAGCGCGCTCCCACACCACCTCGGCGGTCCCGAACTCCGGGTCGAGGCGGTACTGGATGGCCCGGCTGAACGGCGGGGCGTCGTCGGGGTCCCCGGGGCGTGGCGCCCGCCGGTTGCCGTTGTCGTAGAGCAGCAAGGTGCCGTCGTCCTGCCACTCGGGGGCGTGCTGGTACGAGGGCAGGTCGGAGGGGTGGTCGACCTCGAAGTCGCCGCCGGGACCGAAGCGCCACAGGAGCTCACCCGTGGCCCGGTGGATCTGCAGGATGGCGTCCATGTGCCGGACCGACACGGTGAAGGCGTCGCCGCTCGGGTCCGGGACCACCCCGTTGGCGTGGGTCCAGTCCCTCGCCGCGTCGAAGCCCTGGGCCCGGTAGAGCCAGTTGGGGAACACGCCGTCGAACGGGAGGCCGCACACGTTCTGGTCACGGGGGTCGTCGACGGGATCGAGGTGATCGGCCAGGGGGTACTCGCCGACGATCTCACCGTCAGGGGTGAACTCCACGACCACGTCGGCGATGAGGTCGTAGCTCCCGTCGAACCCGTCTTCGTCGTCGCACAGCGCCTCGTCGAAGCCGTCGTAGGTCAGCAGCTCGGCGCTGAGCGTCACCAGGTTGCCGTTGTCGAGCAAGCCGACCTCGTGATGCATGGCGTCGGTGTCCACGGCCACGGCGTCCTCGCCGGCAACCCGACGGCCGAAGCTGTCCTCCTCCAGGGGACCGAGGATGATGCGGCCACCCCACTCCTCGATGGTCCGCCCGAACAGATCGATCCGGCGGGCTCCCGTGTCGTTGTACTCGTGCAGGATGGTGCCGTCGTCGAGCTGACGGACGTCGCCGATCGGGTGGTTCGTGCGGTGGTACCAGACCACCTCCCCCGCCGAGTCGACGGCCACCAGGAAACCGGCCTGCGTGGGCTCCTCCTCCACCTCCGGATCCTCGGTGAGCACGTTGTCCAGGCCGAGGAGGTTGAACATCGTGAACCCCTCGCTCATGCGCTCGGGGTCGGAGGCTGCGATCTCGAAGTCGGGGAAGTCGTCAGGCACCGCCCCGGTGCGCAGGTCGAGTGCGATCTCCTCGTCACCGGCGCGCACGTGTACGACGTAGTCCTGCTCGGCTCGCAACCCGACCACGGGCAGCTCGTGCTCGGTAGCCGCCTCGGAGACCGGCACGGTGAAGGTGCGCTCGTCTCCGACGACCTCGATCTCCGGGACGATCGAGGTGTCGCTCTCGATGGTGAGCCGGCCGACCAGGGTGTGCTCGGGTACGAGATCGACGCTGGCAGTGAGCCCGTCTGCGTCGTCCCCGCCCTCTGAGCTGCATCCGGCAGCAGCGAGGGCGATGGTCAGGAGCCCGGCCAGGAAGCGCATGCTGCCATTCTGGATCAGGGGCGCACTGTCGCCGTCACCGGGAGGTGGTCGCTCAACGGTCCGAAGCGTCCGAACCCGGCGGTCCCGTGCTCCGGGACAGTGACGTCGACGAGCTCGACGCCGGGTCCGACGAACAGGTAGTCCAGCCGCTGGACGGGAGCGGCGTCCCGGGGTCCCGGCCGCCAGTTCGTGGGGGCCGGCTCCCTGCCCCGATGGCTGTCCCATGCATCCCGGTGGCCGGCCGTGCCCAACGTGCGGAGCACTTCCGACCCCGGTGCGGTGTTGAGGTCACCGCCGATGACGGACCGCGGACGATCCGCCGCGAGCGCGGCCACCAGCGTTGCCTGGCGCATCCGCTCCGTGTCGCCCACACCGGCGCCGAGGTGGGTGTCCACCACCCGTAACCGGTCCGCGTCTGCCGGCTGGCGGATCGGGACGTCGACGGCAAGGGCGATGCGACGGTGTGACGACCAGAACGTCCACCGGCGGGCGAGGACACGGACCGTGGCGTGGTCGACGGGTTCTCGTGTGAGCACCGCGAGCCCCTCGGCCGGGATGACGAGCGGCCAGTGCTTCAGCTTCCACGTGACCCCGGTCCACCCGAGGTGCTGCGCCAGCGCCTTCGCCTGCCGGTGCTGTACCTCCTGGAGGAGGACCACGTCGCTGCCGTGCTCGGCGAGCACCTCGGCGACCACGGCCAGGTCGGGATGCTCCCGCCCCTGCAGGTTCCACGTGGTCACACGCAGCACGCTCGGCCCCTCTGCCGTCAGGACCGGACGGCGGCACCGATGTCGGCGACGACACGAGCCACGGTGTCCACCTGGTTCTCGTCGAGCACGGCGAAGGCCGCTTCGACGATGCGGTCGGTCACCGCCTCGGCCTCGGTCAGACGGTCCTCGAGGCCGGTGACGTCCGGCCAGGGTTCCTGCCATCCCATCATCGACATCTGACCATCGCCCTTGGCGAGGTAGTGGGCCTGGGCACCGGTGAGGCCGGTGCTGGCGATGCCGCAGACGTGGGCACTCCCCCGGTGCTCCCGGAGCACGTTGGTGAGCTGCATGGCCCGGCCGGGAGCGTCGTCGGCCAGGGGTTGCGCTCGCCAGCCGGCGAAGAGCGGCATGCCCACGATCGAAGCGCCGTCGACCACTGCGCCGGCCGCCTCCACGAAGCTGTCGAGGCCGTCCACGCCGCCGAGCTTGGTTCGCCCATATGCGGCGCAGGCCTCGTTGTAGGCCGCGCTCGCGTCGGCTGCGGACGCCTTCGAACGGGCGCCGTCCCACATCATCCGCACGGTGGCGGGGTTGAACACGGCGAAGCTCGCGGCCACGACGTCGGCGTCGACATCACCCAGCACACCGCCCCGGCCCAGGATGTACATCGAGAGCCCGTCGAGATCGAGCGCACCTCCGGCGGCCATGGTGCCCCGGTCGAACATGAAGGCCGCGCCGGCAGCGTTGACGGTGGGGCTGATCGTCGTGACGAGGGTCTGGATGTCCATCGGCCCATCGTGGCACGCACCCGAGCGCTGCCTCGCGCCAACTTGACCGCCGGGTCAACTCACGCTCGAATGTGTGCCATGACGGACACCGCCGCCCGCCCAGCAGGCCACGCAGAGCCAGACCGATCCGACGCCGAGATCATCGAGGAGCTCGACGACTGGCTCAACGAGCACTGGGATCCCGAGATCACCGTCGAGGAGTGGTGGAACCGCCTCGGGCTCTCGGGCTGGGGTGCACCCATGTGGCCCGAGGAGTGGTTCGGCAAGGGCCTCGGCCGCTCCGAGTCGGTCGCCATCCAGAACCGAATCGGCGAGGTCGGCGCCCTCCCGGCGCCCGGTGGGCTCGGCCTCCTCCTCGCCGGCCCGACCATCATCGACCACGGCAACGACGAGCAGAAGAACAGTCTCGTCCGCGACATCATCACCGGCCAGCGCGCCTGGTGCCAGCTCTTCTCCGAGCCCGGCGCCGGCTCCGACCTCGCCGGTCTCC
>JBPPNA010000052.1:0-6513 GCA_051306355.1 Acidimicrobiales bacterium
CCGCTGACCCCGCTGGCCTGCTGACCCGTGGCCGTGCCCTTCCGGTTCTTGTCACCGTTGCGGGGCTGTGAGTCCCCGTTTCGGTGACGAGAACGAGATCAGGGCCCGTCTCTGTCAGAGGAGGGCGAGGACCTTGGCGACGGTGCGGGCGGCCTCGCCACCCTCGTCGAGTGCGATGTCGAGGGCGCGGGGGACGTCGAGATCGGCGAGGAGGGCCTCGCATGCCGCGATCGTCGCCGCCTCGGATCCGCCGGGGGTGCCGGTGGCCGACCACAACGCTTCGAGCTTGGCGGCGGCGGCCGGCAGGTCGGCCTCGTCGAAGTCCCAGGTCGTGGACCAGGAACGATCGAGCAGGTGCAACCGGAGGGCCTGGGGTGCCCAGCGTTGGAGGAGATCCATGACGAATATGAGGTTCCCGGTGGACTTGGCCACCTTCGCACCGCCCTTGGTGACCGTGCCCACGTGCATCCACGACCGGGCGAACGGCTTCACGCCGGTGGCGGCCTCGACGATGGCGTTCTCATAGGTGTGGTGGGGGTACGCGAGGTCGGCGCCACCAGCGTGGACGTCGATCGACAGACCGAGCAGCGTGGTGGCCATGGCGGCACACTCGGCGTGCCAGCCCGGTCGACCCGGTCCCCACGGCGACTCCCAGGACGGCTCACCTGCGGCGGAGGACTGCCAGATGGCGGCGTCGAAGGGATCGTCCTTGGCGGGATCGTCGGCCCGTCCGCCCTTCTCGTCGTAGATCCGGAGCGCCTCGTCGACCGGCAGCCCCGACTCGGACGCGAGGTCGGTCGCCCGGAAGTACACGGACCCCTCCCGTTCGTAGGCCACGCCCCGGTCGAGCAGCGCCCGGGCCAGGAAGATCACGTCGGTGACGTAGTCGCGAGACGCGGGCTCGAACGCCGGTCGCTGGACGCGCAGCTTGCGCATGTCGTCCTCGAACTGGAAGGTCTGCTGCGTCGACAGCGCCTGCCAGGTGGTGTTGCGAGACGCAGCCTCACGGATCAGCTCGTCGTCGACGTCGGTGATGTTGCGCACCACCTGCGGCTCGATCCCGACGTGTTCGAGCACCCGCGCCAGCGCGTCGACCCACACGAAGGTGGCCGCGTGGCCGATGTGGGTGGTGTCGTAGGGCGTGATCCCGCACACGTAGATACGCGCCCGCCGCAACATCGGGAGGGAGCGCGAAGGGAGGGGTGAGGATCCGAGGCTCAACAGCACGGGGGTCAGGCTACGGGTTGGCCGGGCCCGGCAGACTCGGGGCGTGGACGCATCCGACGCATCCCTCGGGTCGCACAACATCGGGACCCAGACCGAGGGCTCCCTCCACGCGGCCCTGAAGCTGCACGTCAGCCAGCCGGGGGACCGCTTCGAGGTACCGCTCGGCGGGTTCGTGGTCGACGTGGTGCGGGGCGACACGCTCATCGAGATCCAGACCGGCGGCTTCGCGGCGATGGGCCGCAAGCTCGATCACCTGCTCGGCGACTACCACGTCCACATCGTCCATCCCATCGCCGTCGGCTCCTGGATCGAGCGGCGGGAGCTCCCCACCCGCAAGTCACCCAAGCGCGGCTGCCTCCACGACGTGTTCGGCGAGTTGGTTTCGGTCCCCACCATCCTCGACCACCCGAACCTCACCATCGAGGTGTTCCTGGTCGAGGTGGACGTGGTGAAGGTGGCCGACCCCACGATGCGCCGACGGCGAGGCGGGTGGCGGACCGTCGACCGGCGGCTGCGACGCATCGTCGGCGACCACGGGTTCCGCACCACGGCCGACCTCGCCGCTCTCCTGCCTCCGGACCTGCCGGATCCGTGGACCACCATGGACGTGGCCACGCTCGGTGGTCTCCCTCGGCGGACCGCTCAGCAGATGGCCTATGTGCTCAAGGCCAACGACCTCGTCGAGGAGGTGGCCCGGGACCGTGCTGGGGCTCACTATGTGATCGTCGGGTGACGGGACGCTCCGGGCCGCTGATCCGTCACCCACGTGACGATCTGGCGTCCCGGAACCGCTCAGGGGGCGGATTCCTTGGGTGCCGACTCGGCGGACTCGAACGCCCGGGTCACGTCATCGTAGGTGAGCGGCTCGGGGCCCTCGACGGAGACGATCTCGCCGGCGGCATCGAGGACGACCCGGCGAGCCGAGGTGCCCTTGTCCTGGCGGGACGACCACCGGAAGAAGATGATCACGATGATCAGCCAGAGGAACACGCCACCACCGAGCTTCATGATGAGACCGGCAGCCTGCTGGTCGGACGTCACGGAGATGCCGAACAGGCGGGCGGGTTTGTCGTAGGCCTCGTAGAGGACCCCCTCCGCGAGCGCCAGCCACGCCGCGGGGATGGTGGGGACGATCGAGGTCAGGAAGAGGTGGATGCACTGCGCCGGCGCGCTGATGCGGTACTCGGGGAGCGGGGACACCACCGGCATCCACACCGCCAGTGCGGTCACGACGACGAGCGTGTGCAGGGCGTAGTGGAGGAGGCCGTTCTCCACCGAGGCGTTCACGATGCCCGACCAGTGGGTGGTGAGCTGCACGACGTTGAAGATGATCGCCGCAGGGATGGGCCGGGCGATCTTCAAGAACGCCCGGCCGACGGGTCCGTCGCCGATGACGATGCGAGCCAGCCACTCGGGCGTGGCCAGCAGCATCACCGGCGGCACCAGGAAGGTGAGCACCATGTGCTGGATCATGTGGACGGAGTACAGGTACTCCTCGCCGATGTCGTGCACGGGCCAGTCGGCCGCGATCCACAGCAGGACGATGCCCAGCCCGAACCAGCGCTTCTGGGCTGCGGTGACCACGGGCCGGCCCGGTGCGACCAGCCGAGGGCCGAGGGTTCGTATGGCAACCACGTAGAGGCCGACGAGGCCGGCGATCAGGACCCACACCTCGGGATGCGGTTGCCAGCGCCAGAAGTCTTCGGCCGCGAGGAGCACGACGCGAGACTACGTGTGGCCCCGGTGGCAGCCCCAGTCGCCACCGGCCAGACTCGGGCCATGCCACAGATCGGAACCGTCGCCAGCCTGCACCGGTTCCCGGTGAAGTCGATGCAAGGCGAAGCGGTCGACGTCGCCGACCTCGACGAGAACGGCATGGTGGGCGACCGCACGTGGGCGCTCCGTGACAGCGAGACCGGCAAGCTGGTCAGCGCCAAGCGGCCGAAGCTGTGGCGGTCGATGCTCGACTGCTGGGCCACGGGCACCGGAGACGACGTGGAGATCACCCTCCCCTCGGGCGACACCCACGGCGTGCGCGACGCCGGTCTCCCGGTCGCGCTCGAGGCGCTCTTCGGTCGCGACGTGGCCATCGAGGCGTCCACCCACGCCCAGCAGGGTTCCTACGACTCCGACTGGCCCGAGATCGACGGCATCACCCTCGCCGGAGCGATCGAGTTCTCGACGAACCTGACCGGTGAAGGGACCAGCTTCGTCGACCTCGGGATCCTCCACGTGCTGACCACGACCTCGATGGCAACCCTGCAGGCCGCTGCGCCCGACGTCACGATCGACGTGCGACGGTTCCGGCCCACCATGGTGCTCGACACCCCGGAGCTCGACGGGTTCCCCGAGAACGACTGGGCCGGCCGGATCTTCGCCATCGGCGACATTGAGATCACCGTCGGAGATCCCGCTCCCCGTTGCGTGATGACCACCCTGGCCCAGGCTGGGCTACCGCGAGAACCCGGTGTGCTGCGAGCGGTGGCCGCCGAGAACCGGCTGAGCAACCCGTTCGGCACCTTCGCCTGCCTCGGGGCCTACGCCACCGTCACACGTCCCGGTCGGATTCGAACGGGCGACGCGATCTTCACTCGCGAGGCGAGTTCAGATCGTTGACGAATGCTCCGCAGTTGACGAATGCTCCGCATTCGTCGGCAACTCTGCGAGCTACGTGAGCAAGACGCCGAGGCTGGCCTCGAAGTCGTCGGTCCAGAACGCGAACGTGGTGAGAACCACCAGGTACACACCCACCGCCAGCACCAGGCCACTGACGAACACGTTGCGGAACAACTTGTTGTCGAACTTGATGTGCATGAAGTAGCCGACGATCACGATGAACTTGGCGATCATCATGACGATCAGGGCACCGATGATCAATCCGCCGAGCTCGTGGTCGTAGGGAGGATCGGCGATGAAGTAGGTGGAGACCTCGAGGCCGGTGATGAGGGCGAGGATCGCTCCGATCTTCCAGTACTGGGCGTCGCTCGGGTGGTGCTCGTGGAGCACCTCGTCGGTGGCGGCGTCGTATTCGCTGTCGGGCCCGGCGTGGGTCACGGTCATCAGGTGCTCCTACGGGATGAGGTAGACGATCGTGAAGATGAGCACCCACACGATATCGACGAAGTGCCAGTACAGGCCGACGATCTCGACCGTCTCGGCCCGGTCGGCCGACAGTCGGCCGGTGAGCGACATCACGAACAGCGACATCAACATGATGATGCCGACGGTGACGTGCACGCCGTGGAAACCGGTGAGGCTGTAGAAGGCCGAGGAGAACAGGTTGGTGGTGTAGCCGAGGCCCTCCCGGTAGAAGGAGGTGAACTCATAGACCTGCCCGGCGACGAAGGTGGCGCCCAGCAACGAGGTGACCAGGAGCCACAGGCGCAACTTCTGCTGGTCGCCACGGGTGATCGACGACACGGCGAACACCATCGACACCGACGACATCAGCAGCACGAAGCTCGACACCGAGGTGAACGGGATGTCGAACACGTCGTGGGGGCCGAGGCCCGCGCCCCGATGGCGGAGCAGCAGGTAGGTGGAGATGAGGGCACCGAAGAGCAGGCAATCGGAGCCGAGGAAGAGCCACATGCCCAACTTCTCGTTGGTGACGCCCGTGGCGTTGTTGCTGCCGATGCCCCAGGTCTCGAGATCGACGCCGTCGAGCTGATCGGGCTCGGGCGGCGCCGCCTGGTGTTCGGAACGGTCGGAGACGATGTCAGTCAACGAGCGTGGCCTCCTTCTCGGGATCCGAAGGATCGTCCTGTGGTGCGGCACTGCCGCCGTTCGGATCGTCGTCGTGGTGGTCCGTGCCGCCGTCGTCGGGCCAGTGACCGTGTCCGGCATCGGGGTCGTCGGCCGGCTCCTGGGCCAAGCCGAAGAGACCACCGAGGATCATGATCCCACCCACGATGGCGAAGCCGAGGTTGAAGATCAGCCCGTAGCCGATGAGCGGGAAGGCGGCGCAGATGACGATGGGCCAGTACGAAGGTGCAGGGAGGTGGACGCCTCGACGGGTACCCGTCTGGGCGACCTCCTCAGCGGTGGCGATCTGCACGAGGCGGTGATCGTCGGTCTCGCCGTACTTGCGGTACCAGAACTCGTCGCGGTGGGTGACGACGGGGGTGTGGTCGAAGTTGTGCTCCGGCGTGGGCGAGGCCGTCATCCACTCGAGCGATCGAGCGTCCCACGGGTCGGGGCCGGGTGCCACCCACCCCGGCTTCCTCGAGTCACGCCGAGACACCCAGATGTTGGCGAAGAAGACGAGGAACGACAGGGCGATCAGGAAGGAGCCGACCGTCGAGACGAGGTTCCAGAAGTTGAAGCCATACCCGTCGAAGTAGGTGTGGGTCCGGCGAGGCATGCCCTGGAGGCCGAGGATGTGCTGGGGCCCGAACGTCAGGTTGAACCCGATGAGCATGATCCAGAAGTGGATCTTGCCCAAGCCCTCTCGCAACATGTGGCCGAAGGCCTTGGGCCACCAGAAGTAGAACCCGCCGACGAAACCGAACAGGGCGCCGCCGAAGAGGACGTAGTGGAAGTGGGCGACGATGTAGTACGTGTCGGTCTGCTGCGTGTCGGCGGGAGCGACAGCGTGCGACACGCCGGAGAGTCCGCCGATGGTGAACATCGTCACCAGCCCGATCGAGAACAACATCGGCGTGGTGAAGGTCAGCTTTCCGCCCCACATCGTGGCCATCCAGTTGAGGATCTTCACGCCCGTGGGCACGGCGATGAACATCGTCGACACCGCGAAGGCTGCGACGGAGATGGGTCCGAGACCGGAGGCGAACATGTGGTGGGCCCACACGCCCCAGCCCATGAACCCGATGGCGGCACCGGAGAACACGATGAACTCGTAACCGAAGATCGGCTTGCGGGAGAACACGGGCAGGGTCTCGGACACGATGCCGAATGCCGGCAGGATCATGATGTACACCTCGGGATGTCCGAACACCCAGAACAGGTGTTCCCAGAGGAGCGGATCGGCGCCGGCGGCGACGTTGAAGAAGTTGGCGTCGAAGATCCGGTCGAAGGTGAGCAGGAAGAGCGCCACGGAGATGACCGGCATGGCGAACAGCAACAGGAACTGCGTCACCAGCGCCATCCAGGTGAACACCGGCATCTTCATGAGCGACATGCCCGGCGCACGCATGTTCAACACGGTGGTGATCAGGTTGACCGCGCCCATGACGGAGCCGATGCCCACGATCTGCAGACCGATGGCGTAGAAGTCCATGCCGTGGCTCGGGCTGAAGACCACCGAGGTGTTCGGTGCGTAGGCGA
>JBPPNA010000064.1:0-16737 GCA_051306355.1 Acidimicrobiales bacterium
GCCCCGGGTCGACGGGGGCAACTCGTTCTCCGACGTGCGCGCCGGGGCGTACTACGAGGACGCGGTGGACTGGGCGGTGCAGGAAGGGATCACGACCGGCACCTCGGCCACCGAGTTCTCGCCGAACGCCCCCGTGACCAGGGGCCAGACCGCACTGTTCCTCTTCCGCTACCTGGCCTGAAGTCCGCTCATCCTGCTTCTGGGACGCTGGTTCGTCACCCGGGTCACGAACCCGCGTCCCAGAATGCGTGGAGGGAGCCGATCAGGCCAGGTAGCGGTACAGGAGGAGGACCGTCTGGCCGCGCGTGACCGAGGCGTTGGGGGAGAAGCGGGTGGTGCTCGTCCCCGTCGTGATGCCTGCGTCGACGGCCCAGGCGACGGCGTCCTCGTAGTAGGCGTCGTCCGGCACGTCCGAGAACCCGTGGGCCCCTGCCGTCTCCGGCTCCCCTGCATGGCGGTACAGGAACGTGACCAGCTGGGCCCGCGTTGCGTTGCCGTTGGGGCAGAAGGTCGTCGACGTGCAGCCGTCGGTGATGGCCCGGTCGCGCACCCAGCGCACGGCGTCGAAGTAGTAGCTCCCCTGGCGCACGTCGCTGAACTGCGGACCGCTGCCCGCAGGCTCGCCGGCGTGGCGCCACAGGAAGGTGGCCGCCTGGGCCCGGGTCACGTCTCGTGTCGGGCAGAAGCGGGTCTCGGTGCACCCACCGGTGATCCCCTCGTCGGCGGCCCAGGTGACGGCTTGGGCGTAGATCGACCGGTCCGGCACGTCGGAGAAGCCGGAGGCCGGCAACGGAGGTGGCAGGACGCCGGTGCGACGGGCGTCGCGGCGGTGCATGGGCCACGGCGTCGACGTCGGGGGCGGGATGTCGTGGACCTGGATCCAGCCGTCGCGGTTGTTCTCGAACCCGGTGGAGACCAGGGCCCACGCGTCTCCCAGGCGCCCGACGGCGGCGGCGGACTTCCGGTTCACCGACGGGTTGGTGGCGATGCCGGCCTGGACGACGCCCAGGTCGGGCCCGAGCGCATAGACCTGCGAGGCGGTACCCACCAGGACCTCCGGCGTGCCGCTGCCGGTGGTGTCGGCGATGACCGGCGGCGCGACGACCTCGACGTCGCCCGACACGAAGGAGCGGCGCCCCTTGCCCGGGTCGCCGTAGAAGACGTCGACGGCACCGCCGTTCGGTTTCTTGTCCGCCGATGCCTGGTCGTACTGGTTCGGTCCCACGACCACGTCCGTGCGCCCGTCGCCGTCGATGTCGCCGAGCGCCGGCGCGGCGAGGAACGTCGTCTCGTACGACGCCAGCTTCGGCCAACCGGCCACGTCGTTGCCGGTGGCGAGATCGAAGGCCCACACCTTGTTCGAATCGGCGCACTGGCTGAAGTGCCGGCACCAGTAGGCGCCCGACCCGATGACGGCCTCGAGCCGGCCGTCGCCGTTCACGTCGCCGATGGCGGTGGCGCTCTGGAACGTCTCGCGTGAGGAGCGCACCCAGTTCTGGGCCAGGTTCCGGTGGCCGTCGGGGTGGCTGTACCCCGGCGCCCAGCGCAGCGAGCGGAAGTACCCGCCGTCGAGCGACTCGCCGGTCCGGGGGTTCCGGCTGGCGTCGACCCCGATGTAGATCTCGTCCGTGCCGTTGCCGTCGAGGTCGTGGAGGGCGGGGGACGAAAAGATCGAGTCCTTGGAGTTGTACACGCCGTGCAGCCCGCAATCGGCACTCACCACCCGGATGTGGTGATCGAACGACCCGAAGACCACCTCGAGGCGACCATCGCCGGTCACGTCGCCGATGGCCGGGGCGTTGAAGACCGCGGTGCCCTGGGTGAGGGTGGGCTCGCCGGTCTGGATCGAGCACCGACGCGCACCGTTGGCGGCGAAGATGTTCAACGCCCCCCGCTGGCCGGGGACCTCGAGCGCGCCGACGCCCACCACGACCTCGTTGCGACCGTCGCCGTCGAGGTCGGCCACGGCCGGACTCGCCGCCACCGCGCCGGTGGCGGCCACACCACCGGCCCACCCCGGAAGCGGGCGGCCGTCGGCATCGAAGGCGTACACGCGCCCGTCGAGGCCCCCGACGACCACATCGGCCCGACCGTCGCCGTCGATGTCGGCGATGGCTGGTGAGGACCAGTGGAACCACCCACCGGGCACCTCGACCGCCCACCGCTGACCGCCGACCGCAGCCGACGCCGTCGGGACGGGCGGCCACATCGCAGCCACCAGGCCCAGCACGAGGCCGGCTGCCCCCGCACGGGCGGCCCAGACGGGGGTTCGCATCGCTCACTCCTCCAGCACTTTGGGTGGTCTGACCCTATCCCAGGGTGGTCGGCACCCGGGGACCGCAGAGGGCGGTCCGGTAGGCTCGCCCGGCCGCTGTACGTCTGCCCCGAGGTCGAGTTCTTGTCCACCCCAGTCCAGGTCTGGTCGTACCGGAACCTGATCGCGCACCTCGCCCAGCGGGACCTCAAGGCCAGGTACAAGCGCAGCTTCATCGGCTGGGTCTGGTCGCTGATCAATCCCGCCGTGACCCTGGCGATCTACACCGTGGTGTTCGGGTACTTCCTCCAGGGCCGGGCGCCGGAGGTGGGCAATCCCAAGGTCGATGGCCTGTTCGGGAGCTTCGCCCTCTTCCTCTTCTCCGGGCTGATCATCTGGAACCTGTTCTCCGGAGTGGTCAACACGTCGATCGGGACGTTCGCCAGCGCCGGCCCCCTGCTCACCCGGACCTACTTCCCTCCCGAGGCTCCCATGGTGGCGGGCCTGGTCACCGTCGTCCTGCAGGTCCTCATCGAGCTCGGCATCCTGCTCGGCATCATGTTGGTGCTCACCAACATCTCGTGGACGTGGATCATCCTGATCCCGATCTTCACCCTCATGGCGTGCTTCGCGTTCGGCGTGGGCCTGGTCATGGGTCTGATGAACATCCGCTTCCGCGACGTCGGCTACCTCGTGGGCATCGGCCTGCAGGTCCTCTTCTACTCGACGCCCATCGTGTACCCGATGGAGTTGGTCCCGGAGGGAGCGCAGCAGATCCTTCGCCTCAACCCCCTGACCTCGTACGCCAACGCCGTCCGTCAGTGCGTGTACAGCCTGGAGGTCCCGACCCTCAGCAACTGGCTCGTGATGTTCGCCACGGCGGGCATCAGCCTCGTCGGCGGTTGGCTGATCTTCAGCCGGTGGGCCCCCAGCGTCATCGAGGAGCTCTGAGACCCCGGTGAGTGCCATCGTGATCGACAACGTGTCCAAGCAGTTCCGGCTGCAGAAGGACAAGGCGCACTCCATCAAGGAGCTGTTCACCCGTCGGAACCGCAGCGACGACGTCAACGACTTCTGGGCCCTGCGCGACGTGTCCTTGGAGATCCCTGCGGGCTCCATGTACGCGCTCGTGGGGCACAACGGTTCGGGCAAGTCCACGTTGCTGCGCTGCATCGCCGGCATCTACCGGCCCACCACCGGTTCCATCCAGGTCGACGGCCGGATCTCCACCCTGCTCGAGCTCGGCGCCGGGTTCCATCCCGACCTCACCGGGCGCGAGAACGTCTACATGAACGCCACCATCCTCGGCATGTCGCACAGCCAGGTCGACGAGGTGTACGACGAGATCGTCGACTTCGCCGGCGTTCGCGAGTTCATCGACTCGCCGGTGAAGATCTACTCGAGCGGCATGTACATCCGGCTCGGGTTCTCCGTCGCCGTGCACGTCAACCCCGAGATCCTCATCGTCGACGAGGTGATCGCGGTCGGCGACGCCGAGTTCCAGCGCAAGTGCTACGACCACCTGTACGCGCTCCGCAAGAAGGGCGTCACCATCGTGGTGGTGACCCACGGCCTCAACACCGTCGAGTCGATGTGCGACGGCGCGGCCTGGCTCGACCACGGTGAGCTGCAGCTCACCGGCAGCGGGCCCGAGGTTGCGGCGGCCTACATGGAACGGGTCAACGCCAACGAGCGGGAGGAACGCGACGCCGCCGAGGCCAAGGCCTCCCACGACGCGTCCGCCACCGGCGCATCGGCGGCCGCCAGCCGGGTCGAGGACGTGCGCATCGACCGGGTCGAGTTCATCCGGGCCGATGGCGAGACCACCCCGTTCGGCGTCCACCGCGAACCGCTCATCGTGCGCATCTGGTACGACGCGGTGCGTCCCGTGACCTCGCCCGTGATCGGCATCGCCCTCCACTCCACCAGCGATGTGCACCTCACCGGCACCAACACCAAGATCGACGGCATCGAGACCGGGACCATCCACGGCATCGGTCACATCGATTTCGCGGTCGAGTCCCTGCAGCTGACCCCCGGCGAGTACGAGCTCACCGTCGCGATCTCCGACGAGTACCAGCAGCACAACTTCGACCGGCGCGAACGGGGAGGTGCCACTCCCGTTCGCCACGGTGGCCAGCTCGCGCCCGAGGGCCTGATGGATCTGCGAGGGTCGTGGTCACTGACCGCCGCCGATCACCGATGACCGACCAAGGAGCCGACATGCCAGCCCCGGACATGACGCCCCCGGACACGACGCCCCCGGCCGACGGTGGCAACGAGCCCGATCGGTCCGCTGACGCCCCGGCAACCGATGCCCCGGCAACCGGTGACATGGTGGCCGGCGTGGTCGAAGAAATCCGCCGAGAACTCGCCGAGCGACGGCGTACCGGCGCCCTCCCCGAACTACCGCCCGATGAGTTGAACCGTCATTTCGGCGGGGTCATCGAGGCCGTCGACGGCGCGGTCGTGGAGCGGGCCCCGATCGGCAGCGCCGGCCTCACCGAGGCGGCGGCGCTGGAGACGTGGCGAGCGGGAACGGGGCTGCGCAGTCGGGTGATCGGCCTCGTCCTGTGGCCGCTGTCGCGCGTGTTCGGCGCCCTCATCCGTCGCCAGGTGGGTGGGTTCTCCCACCGCACCGCCGAGATCGTCACCGAGCTCGTCGATCGCCAGAACCGGATGCAGCGCTTCCTCGCACGGGCCCACCTCGACCGCCTCCGCGGTGTCGAGTACCGGGTCGCCGAGCTCGAGCGGGAGTTGGACGCACTGCGCCAACGGGACGACACCGACTGATGTGGGATCAGCTGCTGGTGGGGGCGGCCCCCGGTGACGCCATCACCCGCTCGGCCCTGCTCCTGCAGGCCGAGCTGGCGAGGCTCGGACGCGCCGACGTCTACTCGCTGCACATCGAGCCCGGTGTCGAGGACCGCGTCCGCTCGCTGAGCGAGCTGGCCACCCGCCCGAACCGCGACCGCCCGCTCGTGTTCCACGCCTCGATCGGGTCGTGGCCCGTGCACCAGGCCATCACCGATTCCGAGGACTCCCTCGTGCTCGTGTACCACAACATCTCGCCGCCGGAGTACTACGTCGACTACTCGAGCGAGGTGGCCGACGACCTCATCCGGGGCCGCTGGGAGCTCGAGCGGCTCCGCGATCGCGTGGTGCTCGCCATCGCCGATTCCGATTACAACGCCGACGAGCTGCGCCAGCTCGGGTACAGCGATGTCCAGGTCGTGGCCCCCACCCCCGACGTCGACCGACTCAATCGCGTCGTCCCCGACCCGCTGATGCTCGACGAGATCACCGCGTGGGGGCCGGGTCCCCTGATCCTGTGTGTCGCCCAGCAGCTCCCCCACAAGCGGATCGATCGCGTCCTCGCCGCCGTGGCCGTCCTCCAGCAGGAGTTCCTCCCCGACGCCCGCCTGGCCATCGTGGGTGTCGACCGCTTCCCTGCGTACTCCACCGCGCTGCGCGCCATGGCGAAGTCCGTCGGACTGCGCGATCCGCATTTCATGGGCCGGGTCACCGACGCCGAGCTCAGTGCGCTCTACCTGCGGGCCCGGGCGTTCCTCACCCTCAGCGAGCACGAGGGCTTCTGCGTCCCGGTGGTCGAGGCCATGGCCACCGGGGTGCCCGTGGTGGCGTCGAGCCGCGCCGCCATCCCCTCCACCACAGGCGACGCCGGGCTCCTCATCGACGACCCCGACGACCCGGTGCTCGTGGCCGCCGTCCTCGACCGGGTGCTCACCGACCCCACCCTGCGGCGGGTGCTGCTGGGACGCGGCATGAGCCGGGCCAAGCAGCTCTCCGCGCCCCACAGCCTCCCCCGGCTGGTCGAGGCCGTCACGTCGTCTGCCGCACTCCCCGAGGCATCATGAAGATCGCCTTCGTCATCCAGCGCTACGGCCGCGACTTCATCGGTGGGGCCGAGAAGTACACCGAGTCGATGGCCACCGGCCTCGCCGCTGCAGGCCACCACGTCTCGGTGGTGACGAGCTGCGCCACCAGCTACGAGGACTGGGCCGACGTGTACGAACCGGGCCTCGTCGTCGAGCAAGGTGTCCGGGTTCACCGCGTCCCGGTACGAGCGCCACGCGACAACGAGCGCTTCATCCCGCTGCACCTGCGGGCGGGTGATCCCGATGAGCTCCCGTTGTGGCCATGGGCCCAGGAGCGATGGTCCCAGATGATGGGTCCCGACCTCGACGGCGTCGAGCCGCTGCTGGCCGAGATCGCACGGACCCACGACACCACGGTGTTCGTGGGATACCACTACAGCCAAACGCTCCGGTTGACCGAGCTCGCTGCAGCCCACGGCGCCACCGCCGTTGTTCCCACCGCCCACCCGGAGGGCGCCTTCCACGTCGGGCGCGTACGGCAGATGTTCGAACACGCCGACCGGGTCATCTGCCTCGCACCGGAGGAAGCCGACCTCGTCGCCAGCACGCACGGGTGCGGCCACCGCATCGACGTGGTGCCGTGCCCGGTGGAGCCCATCGAGCGGCCTGACCAGTCCCGGATCGACACCGCCCTCGGGGCACACGGTCTGGCGGAGGGCCGATACGCCGTCGTGGTCGGCCGGGTCGACCCGGCCAAGGGCAGCGACGACGCCGTGCGGTTCTCGCGTCTGTTCCGCGCCCGACTCGCCCCGGAGTTCCGCCTCGCGGTGGTCGGACCGGGCGGTGCGCTGGGCGCACCGTCGGCCGCCATCGTCCCCACCGGCTTCGTCGACGACGACACCAAGACCGCTCTGGTCGCTGGAGCCGGCGTCCTGCTCCAGCCGTCCTACATGGAGAGCTTCTCGCTGGCCCTGATCGAAGGATGGATGCTCGGGCGTCCTGCACTCGTCCAGCGGCGCAGCAAGGTCCTGGCCGGACACGTGGACCGCTCGGGCGGAGGCCTGGCCTATGAGGGGTACGAGGACTTCGAGGTGGCCATGGCCGCCATCACTCGGTCGAGCGAGGTCGCGGCGGAGCTCGGACGGCGGGGGCGGGCCTACGCACTGGAGGAGTTCGCCTGGGAGCGGGTGGCCCCCGCCTTCCTCGAGGCCATCGAGACCGCCGCCCACACCGGGTCCGCCAGGTTGGCCCGACGCCGATCAGCCCGACCCCAGACCGCCCGAGCCCAGACCGCCCGAGCCCAGACCGCCCGAGCCCAGACCGGATCAAGGACTGCGACCCCATGACGACACCCGACGCGAACCCCCTCCACGCTGCCCGGGCGCGCCTCATCGCCCAAGCCCGCCATCGGCTCGGTCCGCTGGCCCAGCGCCTCGGCGTCAGCCCGGGCGCGATCCTGCGCCAGCGGGGCCGGGTGGCGGCGCAGATCGAGCAGACCGAGCGGGCCCAGGAACGGCTCGAGGCCTACCTCGATCGCGTCCTCGAGCAGAACGACGCCCGCCTGGCCGACGCAGAAGACGTGATCGCCGCCGCCCGCTCCATCCGCGACGCCCTCGCCCCGGCTGGTGGCGGGCCCGCAACGGGGGCGGCCCTCACCCGCCGCCTCGACGAGGCACTGCTCCATGCCGATGCACGAGCGGCCGAGGCCAGGACACGCTTCGAGCGGGAGCTGGCCGACCTGCGCAGCACGACCCGGCTCAGCCAGGCCCTGGTGGAGCAGGTGCTCGCAGGACCCGAGGTCGCCGCCGTCGACGAGTCGACCCCGCGGCAGTTCGAGCACGCCGTGCCCACCATGTCGCTCCTGTACCGGGCCTTCGAGGACCTCCACCGCGGCGAGGCCCACAGCATCCTCGAGCGCCAGCGCGACGACTACCTCGAGCTCCTCACGGGGTTGCCGAACGACGAGCTCCCGGTGGCCGACCTCGGCTGCGGCCGGGGCGAGCTCGTCAATCTCCTCGATGCCCAGGGAGTGCCCGCCGTTGGTGTCGATTCCAACCTCGGTCAGGTGGCCGACAGCGACCGGGGCCGCTTCGAGCAGGACGACCTGTTCTCCTGGCTGGACCGACAGGAGGACGCCACGTTCCGCGCCGTCGTCTCCATGCACGTCGTCGAGCACCTCCCCACCGATCTGCAGGTCCGGCTGGTGTTCGAGGCCCGCCGGGTGCTCGCGCCGGGCGGCGCGCTCGTGCTCGAGACCCCCAACACCCTCAGCCTGAACATCGCCGCCTCCAACTTCTGGGTCGACCCCACCCACGAGCGGCCGGTCCACCCCCTCTTCCTCGAGTTCCTCGCCCGAGAGGCCGGCTTCTCCGAGATCGAGACCCGCCCGCTGCATCCCATCCCGGCCGAGTTCCCCTCCAGCGAGTCGACTGCTGCGCTGGTCGACAGCTTGAACTCGCTCATCCTCG
Source organism: Acidimicrobiales bacterium (assembly GCA_051306355.1). Taxonomy (GTDB): domain Bacteria; phylum Actinomycetota; class Acidimicrobiia; order Acidimicrobiales; family Salinilacustritrichaceae; genus Salinilacustrithrix. Next base: position 8,562 of record JBPPNA010000064.1, read on the forward strand.
GGGCCGGCGACCTCGCCCTCGTTGCTCGCCGGTGAAGGCTCCGTGACGGTCGACCCCAGCGAGATCGAGGCACGGGCGGCGGCCCGACGCCGCGACGGCACGTACCCGTCGGGCGTCGACGACACGCTCTGCGACGACGTGGCGGCCCGGATCAGCGTTGCGTCGACCCACACCACGGCGCTGCGGGCGGCTGTCGCCCAGGTTCGCGCCCTCGGCTCGGTCCAGATCCCCCGTTACCACGGTGACAGCAGGATCCGGTCGCTCTACGACCGGATGGTCCGCATGGCGGTCGGCTACGCCCTTGCCGATCTCGTCCGCCAGCTCGAGGCCCACCGTGCTGCCGTCGATCGGGTGCTCGATGAGGTCGTCGCCGAGATCGAGGACACCGTCGCCGACGATCCGCCCTCCGCCGATCGCTGATGGCCGTCCACCAGCTGCTGGCCTCGGCCCGGCGGGGCGACGCCGTCACCCATCAGGCACTCGCGCTGCGCGATGCACTCGGACCCGGATCGACGATCATCGTCGTAGGATCCGACGACTCCGTGGCCGCGGACGTGGTGCCCCTGCACGGCCCTGAAGCCGTGGCGGTCCACGGCGACGACCTGGTCGTCTACCACGTGAGCATCGGCTGCGCCCCGGCCGTGGAGTGGTTGCAGACCCGGGCCGGCCCGTACGGGATCGTGCACCACAACATCACCCCGCACCGCCACTTCGAGGGCCTGTCATGGGACCACGCCCGCCTGACCGAACAGGGCCGGATCGAGCTCGCTGCGCTCACCCCGTGGGCGGCGGTGATCGTGGCCGACTCCGCCTTCAACGCCGCGGAGATCGAAGCCCTCGGCGGCACCGTCGCAGCCGTGCACCCCCCGATCAGCAGCACGCGTCGCCTGGCCGACATCGTCGACGACGCGCCCCTGGCGCGCGACCTGGATGCCGGCGCGGGTCCGCACTTCGTCCACATCGGCCAGCGCCTCCCCCACAAGCGTCCCCACGAGCTCGTGCTGGGCCTCCACCTCCTCCGCGAGTACCGGGGCATCGACGCCGACCTCACCCTGATCGGTGCCGCCCCGGTCCCCGCCTACGAACGCGTCGTGCGCGACCTGATCGACGAGCTCGTTCCCCGGCACTGCCACACGACAGGGCTGGTGGACGACCGAGAGGTCGCCACCCGGCTCCGCCACGCCACCGCGCTGGTGACCACCAGCGCGCACGAGGGTTTCTACGTCCCTGCCGCCGAGGCCATGGCCATGGGCGTTCCGGTGCTCGCCTGCGACGCCGGCGCAGTGGCGGAGACGACGGGCGGGGCCGCCCTCCTCCTCCCTGCAGATCCCCCACCGACGCTCGTCGCCGAAGCGCTCCATGCCCTGGCGACCGAACCCTCCCTGAGGGATGCGCTGCGGATCCGGGGACTGCGGCGAGCAGCCGAGGTGGAGCAGACCATCGATCTCCCCGGCCTGGCCCGGACGCTGCACGCCAGAGCGTGACCGTCCGACGGCGATCAGCTGGTGGCGCGGTTCCAGTACTCGGTCGACGTGGCCAAGGTGCTGGCGAGGACCACATCGCCCATCCGCGTCAGCTGCGAGGTCCAATGGCTCAACCCGGCGGGGTCCGGCCCCCGACCCAGGATCTCCTGGTAGAGCGTGCGCACGCGTTCGCGGCGGGACTCGATCGAGCCGTAGAACCCTGCGGCCACCTGTTCCCGTGACATGGCACGACGGTCCAGCCTGCTGGTCCAGTCGTCGAGCCCGCCGGGGTCGGACGGGCGGCCGAGGATGTCGCGGTACAGGCCCTCGACGTACCCTCGGTTGGTGGAACCGCTGGCGATGAACCGCTCGGTCGATCCGTAGATGCCGGCGGCGACGGTCTCGAGTTGCATCCCACGGGAGATGGCTGCGACCCAGCCGAGGCGGCCGCTGGTCTCGGCTTCCCGTTTGAGCACGGTGCGGTACAGCGCGCTGATCCGGGCGCCGGCCCATTCGTCGCTCACCGCCAACGCCTTGGTCAGCGGTGCCCGGTTGCCGGACGCCACGCTGGGCGACCACCAGGCGACGTCGGCACCCGAGGGCGAACGGTTCACGAAGAGCTCGAACGTGGCGTCGATGTAGCGGGTGGCCTGGTCGAGCTGGGCCTGGGTGAACGTCGGCGCCTTGGGCTGCGACCCCTTGGCGAAGCGGACCGTCACCCACAGCTTCTGGGAGGTGGTGTGGACCCCGATACCGACCTGGTTGAAGTCGCCGATCATGTTCTGGAAGTGACCGGGCGAGTTGACGAACGCCCGATGGAGGCCGTCCACCGCAGCGTCGACGTTGGCGCAGGATGTCATCCCGCTGACGCCCACGTTCTCGCCGGCGCGGGACCAGTCCGGCAGGACGCTGGCGATCCTGGCGGCGTAGTTCGGGTCGTGCTGGAGCTTGTCCTGGCCCGACATCGACACCGACCAGGCAGTTGAACCGTCGGCGATGCTCGCGTTCACGGCCAAGGCGCCCAGCCCACGCGACTGTCGCAGCGAGTTGAGCTGCGTGACGAAGCGGGACTCGGCACCGGATTCGTTTGCCGCGCACGTGCCGGCGGCGGCCGGGGCGATGTCGACGATGAGCATGGTCGACGATGCCACGAGCGCTGCGGCGACGAATCGACGCCAACGGCCGGGACGGCGCGGTGCTTCGTCGCTCCCGGTCCCACCCACGATCTGCGCCCGCTGCGTCGCCATTCCAGCGCCTCTCCGACGTTCCCTCGGCTTCTCCTGTACGCAGAGGTGATCGGTCGGATCGGTCCGGAACTTGACCGAATGACGCGCAGATGTGGACGACTCGTCGCGGTGGTGCGCCCCCGCCGGGGGTCAGCCGGCGGGTGGGCCCGCAAGCGGCGCAGGCATGCAGAGCCCGTCGAGTTCGGTGACCACGATTCGGTCCCGGTTCTCCCAGGTGATCTCGTTGGCCGGATCCTTGCGGATCTTGTATTCCCGGAACGACACCTCGAGCGAGTCGTACGCCAGCAACCGACCCCGGAGGGAGTCCCCCAGGCTCAGGATCAACTTGATGGCCTCGATGGCCTGGAGCGACCCCACGATGCCCGGGAGCACGCCGAGCACGCCGGCCTCGGCGCAGCTCGGCGCCATCTCGGCGGGCGGGGGCTCGGGCACCATGTCGCGGTAGGTGGGCCCGTTCTTCGGATCGAAGACGGTCACCATGCCCTCGAACCGGAAGATCGACCCGTGGACCACCGGGATGCCGAGCTTGACCGAGGCGTCGTTGACCATGAACCGGGTCGGGAAGTTGTCGGTACCGTCGACGATGATGTCGTAGCCCTCGATGATGTCGAGCACGTTGCTGGCGTCGAGACGCACGTCGTGGGTCACCACGTTGACGTCGGGGTTGAGCAGGGTCAGCGTCTTCTTGGCCGAATCGACCTTGCGGTCGCCGATGCGGTCCATGTTGTGGAGGATCTGGCGCTGGAGGTTGGACTCGTCGACCACGTCCATGTCGATGATGCCGATGGTGCCGACGCCGGCGGCGGCGAGGTACAGGGCCGCGGGCGAACCGAGTCCTCCGGCGCCGAGCATGAGTACCTTCGCCTCGAGCAGCTTGATCTGACCCTCGAGGTCGACCTCGGGCAGGAGCAGGTGTCGCTGGTACCGGTTGCGCTGCTCGGCGGTGAGGTTCTTGGGGACGCTCCAGTCGCGACCCTCGTCCTTCCACTTGTTGAAGCCACCGGCCACGGAGGCCACGTCCTCGTAGCCCAACTCACTGAGGGTCTTGGCCGCGAAGGCCGATCGCACGCCGGACGCGCAGTGGATCAGGACCTTGGCCGACTTGTCGGGGATCTTGTTCTCGATGTTCGACTCGAGCTGGCCGCGAGGGATGAAGACAGCGCCCGGGATCGAGCCCTGGGCGTTCTCGTCCGGCTCGCGGACGTCGAGGATGACGACGTTCGGGCCATTGGCCCGGAGCTCGTCGGCTCCGGCGGTGTCGACCTCGGCGATCTGGGCCTTGGTGGTGGCGAGGAGCTCGCGGAAGTTGGCCATTGCTGTGCTCTCCGTGGGTGGCGTGATGGGGTTCGGTCGAATCCCTACTCAGTAGGTCAACAATCGTAGTACCCGATCATTCCCGGGCCCCAAGGGCTCAGGAGCGTGGGTCGAGGAGCACCTTCATGACGGCGTCGTCCTTGGCGTCGAAGATCCGGTAGGCCTCGGGCGCCTCCGACAGACCCATGCGGTGGGTGAAGACGTCCTCGGGATGCAGCTTCCCGCTGACCACGAGGGGAATCAGGGTTTCCCACGTGTGCGGGATGTCGGCCACACAGATCCGGAACGTGATCCCCTTGAACATGGCGATGACCATCGGGAACGGGTGCGCCATGTTGGTGGACACACCCACCACCGAGACCGTGCCGCCGGGGGCCACAGCCATGATGGCCTCGTTGATCGTGTCGTCCCGACCGACGGCCTCGATGACCGAGTCGACACCCCGTCCCCCGGTGGCCTCGAGCAGCTGGGCCGCTCCGCCGCCCCCGTCGGACGGGTCGATGACCTCGGCGCCCAGCCGCTCGGCATGAGCCCGTCGGTGGGCGACGGGATCGATGGCGAGGATGCGAGCCGGCGAGAAGAGCATGGCTGCCCGCAGGGCGCAGATGCCGACCGGTCCGAGGCCGATGACGGCAACGGTGGAGCCGGGTGCGATGTCGGCCCGACGGGCCCCGAGGTAGCCGGTGGGGAGGATGTCGGTGAGCAGGACCGCCTGCTCGTCGGTGACCCCGTCGGGGATGAGCTGCACGGACGTGTCAGCGGCGGGAACGGCGACGAACTCGGCCTGACCGCCGGGCAGTTCGAGCGAGGTGCCGAACACCTGCGACCCCGATGCGAGGCAGCGCATCGGCCACCCGTTGGTGCACTGCCGGCAGGCACCGCAACCGATGACGCCGGAGACGAGCACCCGGTCGCCGGTCGACACCGAGCGCACGTCGGCCCCGGCCTCCGCCACCCGGCCGATGAACTCGTGGCCGAGATGGACGCCCGGTGACGGCATCTGACCGTGGTACAGGTGCAGGTCGGAACCGCAGATGGCGGTGTGGGTCACCTCCACCACGATGCCGTCCGGGCCGCTGAGCTCCGGATCGTCGACGGTCTCCACCGAGACGTCGTGGGCTCCGTTGAGGACGACTGCGCGCATCGCCGGAACCTACGACATCTCGATGACGACGGCGCTCAGGCGGTGGTGGCCTTCTTGTCGTCCTGGAACTTCAGGAAGCCGCCATAGGTCATGCCGCCGGCGAGGATGATGCCGAGGAAGGCACCGAACCCGAGCTGGCTCGTCTCGATCACGAGCTTGAGGAGCAGAAGCGCAGCCGTTGCGGCGGCGGCGTAGAAGATGGCCTGGTTCCAGGTGACCGGCAGGTCGGGCAGCGTGGTCTCCGGCTTCAGCGCCCGCACGGCCACCACTGCAACGATCGCGATGGTCAGGAGGAGTGCGAAGATTCCCCAGATCGCATTCGGGTCCTGCACTGCAGTCCGGGTGATCGAGCCGCCGAACGGGCCGAGGTCGATGCTGTGCCAGGGGAGGAACAGCAGATCGATGATCAGCACGATTCCCGTTCCCGCGATGATCTTGTCCGACAGTGTGAGCTGGTTGAGGTCCACGGAGCCCGCCTCCTGAGTCGTGAGTGTGTCCGCGCGCACGGTACCGCGCCTCGTCCCTCCGATGCGGCGATGTCGCCGTCAACGGCTGCGGTCACCCGATGAGCGACGGCAACACTTCGGAGATCGAGCCCTCGATGCGAACGTCGGCGAGGTCATCCATCTCCGTCGGGCCACCGTTCACGATCACGACATCGGCACCGTGCGCCTTGGCCAGTGGCACGACGTTGGCGATGGGATAGACCCCCAACGTCGAGCCCACGGCGAGCAGCACGTCGGCGCGTCGGGCCGCAGCGTCGGCACGGGCGAGGTCATCGGAAACGAGGCCCTGACCGAAGGAGATCGTGGCCGACTTGAGGATGCCCCCGCAGGAACGGCACGGCGGATCGTCCTCCCCGGCCCGCACTCGCTCCAGGGCCCGTTCCATCGGAGCCCGATCGTCGCAGGACAGACAGATCACGTCCCTGGTGGTGCCGTGGATCTCGACCAGCTTCTCGGAACTCGTCCCGGCTGCGAGGTGGAGGCCGTCGACGTTCTGGGTGATGAGCAGCTCGAGGCTGCCGCGACGTTCGAGGTCGACGAGCGCCTTGTGCCCGTCGTTCGGCTCGAAGGCCGACCCCGCCGTCTGCAGCCGCCACTGCCACGAGCGGCGACGGACGTCGGGATCGGACAGGTAGTGGTCGAGGGTGGCGAGCTTCTCCGCAGTCGGGTCCTTGGTCCACAACCCGTGCGGACCACGGAAGTCCGGGATGCCGCTGTCGGTGCTGATGCCGGCGCCCGTGAGCACCACCACCCGCTCGGCCTCCTCCAGGCGGGAGCGGGCCGCCGAGAGGCCGTCGTGCACCCCCGGGCCGCTCATCGCGCCGACCGCACCCGGTCATCGAGCGCCGGGTACTCCTCGAAGTAGCGCTCCCGCTCCTCGAGCAGCGTGTCAACGAGCTCCCGATACTCGTCGAGGCGGCCCTGCTCCTCGTACATCGTGCGGGGGCGCAGGAGCTCGGGGTCGTCGAAGCCGGGAATCGCCGTGGCGACCTCGTAGCCGAAATCGGGATCGGTCTCCCACTCGATGGTGCCGTCGACGATGCCGGCCTGCACGGCGGCCGAGTGCGCGATGCCCACCTTTTTCGATCGTTCGTCGGACTGGGGCCCGCCGACCCGGCCGGTGTTGAGCAGGTAGACCTCCAGCGGATGCTCATCGAGGATCTCGAGCAGGCGATTGGCCTGCGACGAGTCGTCCTCGAACCAGAACGGGTTGGTCCCGGGGACCCGCAGGTTCTTGCCCGCCTCGGCTGCCCCGCCGGCACTGGTGCCCTTGGTCTCGCCCAGCATGAAGTAGTGCGCGGCCTGCTCCGGCTTGAGCTTGGCCACCGCCGGGATGATGGTCTCGTTGCGGTTCAGGATGAACAGGTACTTCGCCGGGGGGAGATGTCGCGGATCCCGGTGGCGGATGTCGGCCAGCCCGAACGTGCAACGACCGTTGGCGGTGTATCGGTCGTCGAAGAAGTCGACCGTCCCACCCGCGGGGTCGATGGCGGTGTTCTCGAGCCATGCCTCCGACGAGGTGGCACCACCGTGGATGGTGGGCTCGTCGTCGGGGTCGAGCCCGAAGGTCTTGGCGAAGCAACCGTTCTCGGTGGCGTGGACCGTGCCGTCGGGCATCAGCCCGATGAAGTCGTCCTGCACCGGGAGCGAGCTCTTGACCTCGCGGAACGTCGTGGTGGTCTTCCCGGTGCCCGACAGACCGATCACGAGGGCCAGTTCCTCGTCGCCGCTCGACGTCTCCTCGGCGGGGAACACCTTGGCGCCGGAGTGCATCGCCAGCCCGCCCCGCTCGTGCACGAGGTGGTTCCACATGCGCAGACCACCCATCTTCGACTCCCCGAAGTAGTCGGAGCCGAACACTCGGGTGACGTAGTTGTCGAGGTCGACGGTGATGAGGCGGTGATTCGGCTTGCCCGGCGCCAGGAGGCCTGGGGTGTAGATGACCGTGAACTCCGCCTCGAATCTGGCGGCGCCCTCGTCGTCCACCGGGAAGTAGAGCTGTTGCTGCATGGCCCCGATGTTGGCGCTCTTGCGCTCGATGTAGAGCTGGGTGGGCGTCCGGAAGTCGGCGTCGGGTCCGATGTAGCCCTCGATCAGCACCATGTCCTGATCGGCGATGAACGCGTCCTGCGTGGCTGCCCACTCGTCGTAGTCGGACCGATCCATGGTGGGTCGGCCGGTGGGTGTGTCGGACACGAAGAAGGTCGACGGCGCCAGACGGGCGGTGACCATGGTCGTGTAGCCGATGTTGCCGAACTCGGTGACCTGGACCCGGGACATGGTGTCGAGCACCCACTCCCGTAGCTGGGCCTGGGTGGGGTTCCGGGCGACGGACCGTGCCTTGGGGAGATCCTGCATGTCCTGACCCGTACCCCGGGGACGGCCCTCGGCACCCCCTTGACAGCGGCGACGTTGCTCTGCTCTCATCGAGAGATACCGAAACATACTGAAACATCAAGAACTTCCCCCGGTCCAGTCGCCCGCAAGGAGACTCCCGTGGTC
>JBPPNA010000070.1:0-4711 GCA_051306355.1 Acidimicrobiales bacterium
GTGAACAGCCCGTCGGGCGTGGTGCTGCCGGGCCGGATCCCCAACTGCGCCTCGAGGTGGTGGAGGAGCTCCTCGCCGCCGAGGAGCATGCACGAGATGTTGGTGCAGACGTTGACGACGTACTCACCCACGCGCTCGCGCTTGAACATCTCGTAGAAGCTGCAGGTGCCGATGACCTCGGCAGGGGTGACGCCCACGAGCTCGGCGATGTGCACCATCGCGTCCTCGGTGACCCAGCCGTCCTGCTCCTGGGCGAGGTGCAGCAGGGGGATCAGCGCCGACTTGGGGAGGGGATACCGACCGATGATCTCCCTGGCATGGATCGTGTTCTCCGCGCTCAACCGGGGCATCGTCGTGAATCCTTGCACAAGCCGTCGGACCCGCCCCAACGACCGGGACGGGCTGCCCGGCGGACGTTACCGGCCGACCGGCGGGTCGGTCAGATCCGGCCGGACCCGTCCGCGCACCGGTCAGACCAGCGAGTCGGCCCAGGCTTCGTGGAGGTCGCCATAGCGGCCGCCCCGGGCTCGGAGCTCCGCTGGAGCGCCGTCCTCGACCACGCGTCCGTCGTCCACGACGAGGACGCGGTCGGCGATCTCCACCGTGGTGAGCCGGTGGGCGATGATGACCGCCGTCCGGTCGGCGAGCAAGGTCCGCAGGGCGTGCTGCACCAGCCGCTCGGACGGGATGTCGAGCGAGCTGGTGGCCTCGTCGAGGATCAGGACCGCCGGATCGGCGAGGAACGCCCGGGCGAAGGCCAGCAGCTGGCGCTGCCCGGCGGAGAGCCGCGCCCCCTTGGCCTGCACGTCCGTGTCGAACCCGAGGGGGAGGTCACCGATGAACGAGCCCGCGCCGATGGCATCCGCCGCTGCCTCGATCTCGATCCTGCTGGCGCCCGGCCGGCCGAACGCGATGTTGTCGGCCACGCTGCCGCTGAAGAGGAAGTTGTCCTGGGTGACGGTCACGACCGCACGACGGAGGTCGTCGTCGGCCAGCCGCCGGAGATCGACGCCGTCGAGTCGGACGACGCCCTCCGTGGGGTCCCAGAACCGGGCGGCGAGGCGGGCGACGGTCGATTTCCCCGCACCTGTCTCCCCCACGATGGCGACGGTCTCGGCCGCAGGGATGTGGAGATCGAGGTGGTGCAGAACGGTGTGGGCGCCGTAGGAGAACGACACCCCCTCGAACGCGAGCGCGCCGGTGGCCTGCGGGAGGGGCACCGGGTCCACGGCAGCCTCGACCGTGGGACGCTCGTCGAGCACGCCGGAGAGCTTCTCGGTGGCGGCCGCCGCAGCCTGGAAGAGGTTGTAGAACTGCGACAGCTCCTGCATCGGCTCGAAGAACCGGTGCAGGTAGAGGATGAACGAGGCCAGGACGCCGATCTCGATGTGGCCGTCGATCACCCGACTCCCGCCGTAGAAGAGGACGAGGGCAACCGTCACCCGGCCGGCGAACTGCACACCCGGGCCGTAGGTGGCTGCGAGACGGGCCGACCACACGTTGGCGTCGCGGTAGCGACCGTCGAGATCCTCGAAGATCTCCTGGTTGCGGGGCTCGCGTCGGAAGGCGTGGACGGCCTGGACCCCACCCAGTGACTCCACGAAGTGCACGATGACGAGGGCGATGGCCTCGCGAGTGGCCCGGTACGCCTTCTCGGAATGGTGCCGGAACCACCGGGTGAGCAGCACCAGTGCGGGGATGACGGCCAGTGAGACCAGGGCCAGCGCCGGGTCGAGTACCACGAGGATCACGGTGATCCCGACCAGCGTCAGGGTGGAGGTGGTGAGCTGGAGGAGGCCGTGCCCGAGCAGCTCCGAGACGGCGTCGACGTCACTGGTCTGGCGCGAGATCACCCGCCCCGACGTGTACCTCTGGTGGAAGCCGATGCTGAGGTCGGTGAAGTGGCGGGCGAGCCGGTGACGGATGTCGACGATCACGTCCTGGCCGATACGCCCCGACACGAGCAGGAACGCGTTGAAGGTGACGGCCCCGACGACCGTCGCCGTCAGGAACCCGCCCACGACGTACAGCAGCGGCCGGATGCTGCCGTCACCGCCCTCGAGGAGCGGAGGGATGCCCTCGTCGATGGCCTGGCCGACGAACCACGGTCCGGAGAGGTGGGCGACCATGTTCACGCAGATCAGCGCCGTGGCCCACGCCATCGTCCTCTTGTGGGGCGCGATGAGCGAACCGAGCAATCCTCGGCTGCGACTGCGGAGCAGGACAGCGAGGCTGCCCTGGACGTCGTCGACGTCCTCGGCCGCGACCCCTCGCCACGAATCGATGGTCTCGTCGCCCGTGATGTCGAGCCCGGGCCGGCGCAGGTCCGTCACGCCAGTACCTCGTCACCGGGGACATCGAGCCGCGCTTGGGCGAGGATGGCGCGGTAGCGGGGCTCGCTGGCGAGGAGCGCCGTGTGGGTGCCGGTCGCCACGATCCTGCCGTCCTCGAGCAGGGCCGCGCGGTCGGCGAGGGCGATGGTGGACGGCCGGTGCACGACGACGAGCGCAGTTCGGGTGGCCAACATCGGGCGCAGAGCGGCCTCGACCAACGCTTCGGTGTGGACGTCGAGTGCGGAGAGCGGGTCGTCGAGGACGAGGATGGCGGGCATGGCGATGATCGCCCGGGCCAGGGCGAGGCGCTGGCGCTGCCCACCGGAGAGGTTCATCCCCTGCTCGCCGATGCGGGTGTCGAGGCCCCACGGGAGTTCGTCGACGAAGTCGGCTCGGGCGATCCGCAACGCGTCGGCGATCTCCGCGTCGGTGCAGCCGGGCTTGCCGATGCGAAGGTTCTCGCGCACGCTGGCCGAGAACAGCGTCGGCTCCTCGAAGGCGAAGCCGATGTGGCGGCGCAGGCTCGTGACCGTGAGATCGCGGAGGTCGTGGCCGTCGAGGGTGATGCGGCCTGCCGTGGGATCGTGCAGCCGGGGAAGCAACGTGGCGAGGGTCGTCTTGCCCGCTCCGGTGACGCCGACGAGAGCCAAGGTCTCCCCCGGCTCGATCGTGAGGTCCACACCGCGCAACACCGGACGGGTGCTCCTCTCGTGGGTGAAATGCAGGCCCTCGAAGCGGATGTGGCCCTCGACCGCGCCGATGTCGACGGCGCCGGGTCGGTCGTCGATGGCCGGCGCGGTGTCGAGCACCTCGTAGACCCGATCGGCTGCGGTCATCGCCTCTTGGGCCATGGCGAGGATCCAACCCAGTGCCTCGAGGGGGAAGACGAGGATGAGCACGTAGGACACGAAGGCGAAGAGTCCACCGAGCGTGAGCGCGCCCGATCCCACCGCCAGCACACCTGCGAGCAGCGACGCGGTGAGGATGAGGTTGGGCACGATGGCGAGCAACCACACGAACTTGGTGTGGACCGAGATCCGCTGCATCTGCGACCCGTACACCCGTTGGACGTGGGCGTCGTAGCGGTCGAATGCGTTGTGCGCGCGGCCGAATGACTTGATGACGCCGATGCCCTTGGCCGCCTCCTCGATCTCGGTGGTCATGTCTCCGGTCTCGTCCTGTATGCGGCGGACGATGCGGGTGTACTCGTGCTCGAAGCGGGCGCACAGGGCGATGACCGGAACGGCGAACGCGCCCGCCACGAGGGCGAGGGGCCAGTAGAGGTCGACCAGGAGCACGAAGATCCCGACGACCTCGAGGCTGATGATCAGCAGGAAGACCGCACCGAAGGCACTGAAGCGACGGATCACGGCGATGTCGCTGGTCGCTCGCGAGAGGAGTTGGCCGGACTGCCAACGGTCGTGGAAGTCCACGTCGAGCCGCTGGAGGTGCCGGTAGAGGTCGTTGCGCAGGTTCGTCTCGACGTCCATGGCCGTGGTCGCCAGTTGGACCCGCCGGATGCGGGCGAGACCGGTCTCGAGCGCTCCCAACGCGACCGCGAAGACGACCCAGGGCACGATGCCGGCCGTGTGGCGGCGGGCGATCGGCCCGTCGATGACCGCCTTGGCGATCAGCGGCGTCGCCAGTCCAGCGCCGATGGAGACGATGGCCGACAGCCCGACGAACCACATCTTGGCCCGGTGGGGGGCGAAGTAGGGCAGGACGCGACGCAGGTTCGCGCTCGCGGGATGCCGCACCCGCGCCGTCGTGTCCTCGTCCATGTCGCTCCCCGACCGGCCGTCCTGCAACCGAGGTCCGGAAGGGTACGAGCGACCTCGCTCGGAGTCCGAGGGAATTTCGGTCTCCTAGCGGTCGACCTCTCCCATGATGGGATCGACGCTCGAGATGTTCACCACTGCGTCGGCGATCAGCCCGCCCCGCATCATGTGGGGCAGGGTCTGCAGGTTCACGAAGCTCGGACCGCGGATGTGCATCCGGTAGGGCTTGGCCTCACCGTCGGAGACGATGTAACAACCGAGCTCGCCACGAGGGCTCTCCACTGCGCAGTAGACCTCGCCCGCGGGCACCTTGAAGCCCTCGGTGAAGATCTTGAAGTGGTGGATGAGCGCCTCCATCGATTCGTCGATGCGCGCCCGCGGCGGCGGGGTGACCTTCTTGTCCTGGATCCGGTAGTCGCCGGAGGGCATGAGCTCGAGGATCTGACGGACGATCTTCATCGACTCGCGGATCTCGTTGAGCCGGATGGCGTAGCGGTCGAAGCTGTCGCCGTAGTCGCCGACCAGTACATCGAACTCGACCTGGTCGTAGAAGAGGTACGGATCATCACGTCGCAGATCCCATGGCACGCCGGTGGCCCG
>JBPPNA010000006.1:0-11483 GCA_051306355.1 Acidimicrobiales bacterium
GCACGGTCACCGGCGTCGGATGGTCCGATCGCCTCCTGCACCTCGAGGGCCAGGAACCGATGCCGTTCGATCACCTGGTGGTCGCGGTCGGGTCGTCCACCAACTACTTCGGTGTGGACGGCGCCGCCGAGCACGCATTCCCCCTCTACACGCTCGGCGATGCGGTGCGGTTGCGCAACCGGGTGCTGCAGCAGTTCGAAGCGGCCGACCGGGACCCGGCTCGTATCGACGACGGCGCCCTGACCTTCGTGCTGGTCGGCGGTGGCCCCACCGGTGTCGAGTTGTCCGGTGCCATGGCCGAGCTGTTCGACAAGGTCCTGCGCAAGGACTTCCCCCGCCTGCGCATCGATCGCGCCCGGGTGGTGCTCGTGGAGATGGCCGACTCGCTGCTCACCCCCTTCCAACTCCGGAGCCGTCGCCACGCCATCGATGCCCTGCGCCGCCGAGGCGTCGACGTCCGGCTCGCCACGACGGTCGAGGCCGTGCGGTCCGATCACGTGGTGCTCGAAGGCGGCGAGCACGTGCCGACGCAGACGCTGATCTGGACCGCCGGCGTCCGGGCCAACGCACTGACGGCGTCGCTCGATGTCGAACTCGGACCTGCCGGCCGGGTCGTGGTCGGCGAGGACCTCGCCATCCCGGGACGTCCCGGTGGTTGGGCCATCGGCGACGTGGCCCACGTCGTGTCCGCAGGCGAGCAGGACGGTCGGCCGGTACCGCAGCTCGCACCGGCGGCCAAGCAGACGGGCGCGACGGTGGCTCGCACCATCGTGCACACGCTGGCCGGGGAGTCGACCGAGCGATTCCGCTACCGCGACAAGGGCACCATGGCCACCATCGGGCGTCGGGCCGCGGTCACCGAGCTCCCCCACCTCCCGCCGCTGGTCGGCTCCGTGGCCTGGGTCGCCTGGCTCGTGCTCCACCTGTGGATGCTCATCGGCTTCCGCAACCGTGTGTCGGTCCTCGTCAACTGGGCGTGGAACTACCTGACCTGGGACCGAGGTCCGCGCATCATCCTGCGTGGCCCCGCCGGCGAGCAGCCTCCCGGCCAGGACCCTGCGTCCTCCGAGTAGCGTCGCTCGCATGGCTGACGCTGCGACCATCCGCACCACGATCGACGCCTACTGCGCGGCCTTCACCGCCGACCGGGACGGCTGGCTGGCCCTGTTCGCCGACGGCGCCACTGTCGAGGATCCCGTGGGCACCGAAGCCCACCGGGGCAAGGAGGCCATCGGCGCCTTCTGGGATGCCTCCCACGGCATGGCCGACGAGATCGTGCTCACACCCTCGCGCTACGTGAAGGTGGCGGGCAACGAGGCCGCCTTTGCCATGGACGCCCGCATGCGCGCCGGCGACGACGTCAACGGCATGAGCATCATCGACGTGATGACCTTCGACGACGCCGGCCGCATCACCTCACAGCGCGCCTTCTGGGACTTCACCGACCTCGGCCCTGTCGACTGACCGGGTGGATCAGCCGCGGCCCAGGACGCGGTCCACGCTGATCTCGATCACGACGCGGTCGTCGCGCTGCGTGGGTTGCCGGTAGCGCTGCGCGTATCGCCGCTCGGCGTCGCGACACCGGTCCGGGTCGCTCGTCACCGTGGCCGGGCCTTCGAGGCTCAGCCACCGGCGTCCGTCCACCTGGCTCACCACGGCCCGCGAGCCCGGCTGGGCCGCCACGTTGCGGGCCTTCTTCGAGGTGTCCCAGGTGATGACCCGGGCGATGCCGCTCTCGGCGTCCCAGGTGAAGCCGACGGCGACCACGTGCGGTGATCCGTCGGGCCGCAGGGTCGTGAGCGTGGCCAGATGGCGCTCGCGGAGGAAGCGGAGGATGTCGTCGTCGAGCGCATTCGGTGACCGGGCCATGGCGCCCGATCGTAGGATGACGGCCGTGCAGTGTCCGCAGTGTCGAGCCGAGGTACCCGCCGAAGCACGGTTCTGCCCATCGTGCGGACACGAATTGGTGGTGGTGGGCGACCAGCGTCGCGTCGCCACGGTGCTCTTCGGCGATCTGGTCGGGTTCACAGCCCTGTCGGAGCAGATGGACCCCGAGCAGGTCAAGGCGCTGGTCGACCGATGCTTCGACCGTCTGGCCAAGGACATCGAAGCCTTCGGCGGGCGGGTCGACAAGGTCGTGGGCGACGCCATCGTCGCCCTCTTCGGGGCCCCGGTGGCCCACGAGGACGATGCCGAGCGCGCGGTCCGCGCCGGATTGCGGATGCAGCAGACCATCGCCGGCGTCGCCTCCGACGTCGGGCACGCCGTCCGCATGCGGGTCGGCGTCAACACCGGCGAGGTCCTGGTGGGGACGGTCCGCGCCGGTCGGGAGTACACGGCGATGGGCGACGTGGTGAACACGGCCAGTCGGCTGCAGACCGCCGCCGAACCCGGGACCGTCCTGGTCGGGCCGGACACCCACGCCGCCACTCGCGAGATCATCTCGTACCAGGCCATCGACGCCGTCGTGGCCAAGGGAAAGCAGCTGCCGGTCGAGGCGTGGGTGGCGCTGTCGGCCATCGTGCCGCCCGGCCATCGTCCCCGCCGCAGCGGTGCGGCCCTCGTCGGTCGGGAGACCGAGCTCGCCTTGCTGACCAGCGTCACCTCCACCGCCATCGACCGGTGCCGTGCGGCACTGCTGGTGATCCACGGTGAGGCCGGGATGGGCAAGTCCCGTCTGGCAGAGGAGGCGGCGGCGTTCGCGTCGTGCAATGCCGACGCCCTCGTGCTCGAGGGTCGCTGCGTGCCCTACGGCGAGGCCAACGTGTGGTGGCCCGTCGCCGAGGCCATCCGGACCGCGGCGTCGATCACCGACGGCGCGTCCATGGCCGAGCTCGACGCGGGCCTCCGCCGGGCAGCCCGCTCCGCGCTGGCCCAATCCGACCGACTCGACGAGCTCGACCGGGTCGTCGCCGGACTCCACCACCTGCTGGGGCGGGAAGGCGCGCTGCGCGACATCGACGCTTCGCGGGCGCGAGACGAGGCGATCCGCTCCGTCGTCGCCATCGCCGAGGGCTACACCCACCGCCAGCCGCTCCTGCTCGTCCTGTCCGACATGCACTGGGCCGACCAGGAGGTGCTCGACCTCGTCGACACGCTCCTGATCCGGCTGGCCCGCCGGCCCTTCGTGCTCGTGGCCACCGCACGGCGGGCGCTGCGCGAGCGCTGGCACCCCACGCCGGAAGTGGCCAACTCGGTGGTGCTGCACCTCGATCCGCTCGACGTCGAGGCCAGCCGACAGCTCCTCTACAGCCTCACCGAGGGTGGCTTGCACCCCTCCCTGGCGTCGATGCTGGTCGACCGCGCCGCCGGCAACCCGTTCTACCTCGAGGAGCTGGTGGCGCTCATCACCGACGCCGGGGTCCACACCGTGGATCAGCTCCTTGCCACGGAGGCAGGCGAGCTGCCCGGCACCTTGTGGGGACTCGTGGCGGCACGGCTCGACGCCCTCTCCACCGCCGACCGCCACATCCTCGACGATGCCGCCGTGCTCGGTCGCCACAACAAGATCGGCGCGCTGGTCACCATGGCCGGTGTGAAGTGGGGGATCGACACCGAGGCGACGCGTGCCCACGTCGAGAACCTCGCCGCTCGGGAGTTCCTGGTCACCGAGGGCGACTCGTACTCCTTCCGCTCCGACGTCATCCGCGACGTCGCCTACAGCACCCTCACCAAGGCCGACCGGGCCCGCTCCCACGCTGGCATCGCGATCTGGATCGAGGAGAACGAGGACCCCGAGCACGAGCACATCGTCGACCAGATCGCCGGGCACTACGCAGCAGCCGCAGAGCTGACGGCCGACATCGGTCGCGTCGGCGGGGTGCCCCAGGACATCACCGAGCGAGCCGTGACCTATCTGGTCCGGGCCGTCGCCAACGCCGAGGCCGACTCCATGCCGGCGGTCGTCGTCTCGCTGGCGAGCCGCGCCCTGCCGCTGATCGGCGACCGCGATCCTCGTCGCCACGACGTGCTGCGCTCGCGCGCCAAGGCGCACGGCGATCAGCACGAGATCGACGAGGCCCAGACCGACATCGACGAATCGTTGACTCGTGCGGAGGCGATGGGCGACGACACCGGCGTGGCGCGCGCCCAGCTCGTCCTGGGTGAGCTCCACCAGATGCGAGGCGACTTCGCCGCCGCGGTCGACATCCTGTCCGAGGCGCAGCGTCGGATGGAGCACGCCGGCGACGAGGGCGGCGTGGCCGATGCCCTCCGCCAGCAGGGGATGACCCATCTCTTCGGCGGCGACTACGAGGCGGCCGACGAGGCTTTTCGCTCGGCACTCGACCGCTTCGAGGCCGTGGCTGATGTCCGGGGTGCGGCGTGGGCCCGCCAGAACCTGGCCTGGTCGGCGTATACGTCCGGGCGGGTCGAGGAGGCCGAGGACCGCATCCTGGAGGCGATCAGCACGTTCGAGGAGCTCGGCGATCCCGGTGGCATCACCTGGTCACGCGGTCTCCTGGCGTGGGTCCGGTTCCACCAGGGCCGCAACGAGGAGGCCGAGGGTCTGGCTCGTGCCGTCGGCGCCGACGCCCACGAGCGTGGCGAGGTCTGGGGGGAGGCCATGATGGTCGTGCTCACCGGGGCGATCGCGCTGTGGTCCGGCCGTGTGGACGAGGCGCTTCGCACCCTCCACCGGGCCAAAGCCCTCTTCGGTGAGATCGACGACGTGTTCGGTGCGCTCCAGGCTCGCTGCGGTCTGGCCCGGGCGCTGGTCATGTCCGGCGAGGTGGCCGACGGGCTGGCTGAACTGGCCAGCGCACGCGAATCCGTCGGTGACAACGGTGCGGCCCGCGACCGCGACAGGTTCCTTCGCATCGCCACGCTGTCTGCCGCAGCCCAGCTCGGTGACGTCTCGTTGGGCCACTCCGTGACCTCGGGCATGGACGAGCTCCTCCTCGGCGATCAGGTGGGCATGACCGACCGGCTCGTCGAGCTCGCCCTGCACCGTCTGCAGATCGGCGATCACGATGGCGCGGCGGCGGCCATGGCGCTGGTGGACGAGGAGCGGGGCTACGTGGTGGCCGGCCGTGCGCTGGTGGCGGCGGTGACGGGCGACGTCCACGTGGCGATCGAGCTCGCTGACCACGTCACCGACCATCCCAACACCTATCTCGACCGGGCCTACGGCGCCATCGCCCGGGCCATCGCCCAGGGGCGGAACGATCAGGTGGAGGAGGCCCGGAGCGTGCTGGCCGAGACCACCTCCCTGCTCGACGCGACCGAGGACCGGTTGGCCCAGGCGATCGTACGCCTCGTCGACGCCGCGCTGGCCGAGCGGGGCCACCATGGCGACGCCGAGGCGGCCCGCAGGGTGGCCGAGCAACGGCTGACGGCGATCGGTGCGGCCGCCGAGGGCTGGCGATCGTTGCTCGCCGGTGCCCTCGGCGCCGTCAGCCGCGCCAGCTGATCGGCCCGGCTGATCAGCCCGGCTGCGAGGTGACGCGCAGGTAGGGCTTCTTGGCCTCGAAGTCGCCGAACCGCTCCTTGGCGTCCTCGTCCGAGACGGCTGGGACGATGATCACGTCCTCACCGTTCTTCCAGTCGGCGGGAGTGGCCACGGAGTGGTTGGCCGTCAGCTGGAGGCTGTCGATCACGCGCAGCAGCTCGTCGAAGTTTCGGCCGGTGGAGGCCGGATAGGTGAGGGTGAGCTTCACCTTGTTGTCGGGACCGATCACGAAGACCGACCGCACGGTGAGGGTGTCGTCGGCGTTCGGGTGGATCATGTCGTAGAGATCGGCCACCGTGCGATCCGGGTCGGCCAGCAGCGGGTAGTTGAGGGCATTGCCGGTGACGTCTTCGATGTCGCCCTTCCACTCGTTGTGGGAGTCGACGGGATCGACCGACAGGCCCAGCACCTTCACGTTGCGCTTGTCGAACTCGGGCTTGAGGCCGGCGACCCGGCCGAGCTCGGTCGTGCACACGGGGGTGAAGTCCTTCGGGTGGGAGAACAGGATCGCCCACGAGTCGCCTTTCCACGAGTGGAAGTCGATCGTGCCCTCGGTGCTGTCTGCCGTGAAATCAGGTGCTTCGTCGCCGAGACGGATGGCCATGGGTACCCCTTGTTGTTTCGGAAGTTGGTGTTTCGGAAGTTGGTGTTTCGGAAGTCGGTCAGGTGACGAGAACGAGCATAACGAGCCCGTCAAGAAACCCGACCAACCTTGTCGGGATTGCCGGTGACGCATGCCACATGGTGTTTCAAGCAAGGTGCTTGATAGAGTAAGCAGAGCAAACAGTCCCAGAAACCACCCGAACGAGGAGTCCCCCATGAGCACACGAACCACCAGCACCGTCATCACCACCGTCACCGACTACGAGAACAAGGCGCTCGAGGTCATGGCCAAGGTCCAGGACGACGTCCTCGGCTACGTCAAGACGGCGGTCGACTTCGTCGACGGCCGGATCTCCTCGGTCGAGCTTCCCTTCGAGCTGCCCGAGCTCACCGTCCTCGATGCCGTGCCCACGCTGTCCGAGGTCGTCGACTCCCAGTTCGCCTTCTCCAAGAAGGTCCTCGCCAATCAGGAGAAGTTCGCCAAGAACGTCGTCAAGGCCGTCAAGCCCCTGACCCGTGAGGCCAACAAGGCCCGTTCGGCCACCAAGACCACGACCACGGCGAAGACCGCGGCCTAGCAGACCACGTTCAGCCCTTGGCGGCGTTCTGGGCGATGTAGCTGCGGTAGACGGCGAGGATGGCGGACTTCTGGTCGTCGCTGAGCAGGTCGTCGGCCCGGATGGCGTCTTCGACGCTGGGGGTGGCCTCCGCTCCGGTACCCCCTTCGAGCAGGCCGGCCTGGACCAGGAGTGATTCGGCCGACACGTTGAGGGCGGTGGCAATGGCCTTCAGCACGCGCACCGACGGGGCGTGCAGGCCCCGTTCGATCTGGCTGAGGTAGGGGTTGGAGACGTTGGCTCTGTCGGCGAGGTCGCGCAGGGAGTACTCCGCCGCCTTGCGGCGCTCGCGGATGAACCCACCGAGCGACTGCAACTGGTTGCGGGCGGCTTCGTCGAGGTCCATGCCAGATCAAGGCTACCGGTCGTCGTGCCGGACCCCGTTCCCGGCTCAGCGGCGGCGATGCGTGGTCCGGGCGGTCGGAGGCGCAGCGGTGGGATCCTCGGGCCACGGGTGCTTGGGGTACCGGCCCCGCATGTCGGCCCGCACCTCGGCATAGGCGCCGGCCCAGAAGCTGGCCAGGTCCTGGGTGACCTGGAGCGGCCGACCGGCGGGAGAGAGCAGGTGGAGGACCACGGCCACCCGCCCGTCGGCCACCCTCGGCGTCTCCTCGGAGCCGAACAGCTCCTGCAACTTCACGGCCAGGACGGGCGGGTCGGTGGAGTAGTCGACCCGATGGTGATGCCCGCTGGGCACCACCAGCCGCCGTGGGGCCAGACGGTCGATCTCGTTCCGCTGCTGCCACGTCAGGCCCCGGAGGAGGACCTCGCGCACGTCGACGCGAGCGAGATCCTTGCGACGGCGCAGGCCGCCCAGGAACGGCCCGACGCGTTCCCCCGCCTCCTCGCTGAGCGTGTCATCGTCGACGGCGGGCCATCGGTCAGGGTCGTGTCGGTGGAGGAAGCCGAGACGGGACTGCAGGTCCCTCGCAGCGTCGTCCCACGCCAGCAGGCCGATCCCCTCGTGGCGGATGCCGTCCAGGAGCGCCTCTCGCAGCGCCTCGGCCGGCGGGTCGTCGAGGGGGCCGGTCGACAGTTCCAGCGCGCCGATGCGCTCGACCCGGCGGGCCACGACCTGTCCCTGTCGAGCGTCCCACCGCACGTCCAGTTCGGTCGCCACGTCGTCGCCGGCCACGAGGCGGACGTCGGCCTCGGACAACGGCGCGGCCAGGAACACCCGGGCGCGGGCGGCCTGGCCGTCGAGGTCGGCCACGGCGACGTACTCCGACGCCGCCAGGGGGTCGGTCTCGTCGACGAAGGCGCCCCGTCCTCCGCTGAGGAGGAACTCGCCCCGCTGTCCTCGTCGGGCCTTGCCGATGCGATCCGGGTAGCCGAGGGCGACGAGAAGACCGACGGCGTCATCGTCCGAACGGCCCCGCCCGACGTCGGCGTCGACGAGCGCACGCCAGCGGGCCGCGTCGGAGCGGGCGCGCTGTGCGGCGGCGTGGGCACCGTCCCGGGGGTCGCGCATGGTGGCGAGACGACCCGACACGTCGGTTCGGCGGCTGCGGAGGCCCGACTCGTGCAGGGCGGCGGCGACGTCGGCTGCGAGTGCTCCGTGACCGAGCTCGGCACCGCGGAGCAGGAGGTGGGCGAGGCGGGGGTGCATCGCCAGCTCGGACATCCGGCGCCCGTGGTGGGTGATCGTCCCCGCACGGTCCAGGGCGCCGAGCCGGACGAGCAGGTCCCGTGCGGCCGCGAGGTGTGCCCCCGGCGGCGGCGTGAGGAAGGCGAGCTCGGCGGAATCCGCACCCCAGGCGGCCAGCTCGAGGGCGAGCGGCGTGAGGTCGGCCACCTCGATCTCCGGCTCCGGGTACGGACGCAAGGTGGCATCCTCGGCCCGACTCCAGAGGCGGTAGGCCGTCCCCGGCGACAGGCGTCCCGCCCGTCCGGCGCGCTGGTCGGCCTCGGCTCGCGTCACGGGCAGGGTGACGAGGCGGGTCATGCCGCTGCCGGCATCGAGCCGTGGGGTGCGCCGCCACCCGGCATCGATCACCACCGTCACCCCTTCGATCGTCAGGCTGGTCTCGGCGATCGCCGTCGAGAGCACGACCTTGCGCCGGCCCGAGCCGGAAGGGGCGATGGCCGCATCCTGCTCGGCGGGGGTGCGAGCCCCGAACAGCAGCCGCACGTCGACGCCGGGTCCGGGATCACCGACGGCACGACGGGTCCGTTCGATCTCCCGTGCCCCGGGGAGGAACACCAGGACGTCTCCGTCGTGGGCCGAGAGGGCGCGGGCAACAGCGGCGGCGACCGGCCCCTCCATCGGTGCCCGGCGGTCGCTGTCCACGTGGACGATCTCGACCGGGAAGGTGCGGCCTTCGGATCGGACCACGGGGGCGTCGAGCAGCGAGGCGATGGGGCCGGTGTCGAGCGTGGCCGACATCACGAGCAGGCGGAGATCGGGTCGCAGCGCGTCAACCACCTCCAGGGTGAGGGCGAGGCCGAGATCGGCGTCCAGATTGCGCTCGTGGAACTCGTCGAAGATCACCGCCGAGACGCCGGCCAGTTCCGGGTCCCGCTGGAGGCGCCGGGTGAGCACGCCCTCGGTCACCACCTCGATCTCCGTCCGGTCCGAGACCTTGGTGTCCTGGCGCATGCGCCATCCCACCCGCTCGCCGGGCCGCTCGCCCAGCAGTTGCGCCAGGCGGGTGGCCGCAGCGCGGACAGCGAGACGGCGGGGTTCGAGGACCAGGATCGTGCCGGTCCGCCAGGCTTCGTCGAGGAGCGCAAGCGGAATGATCGTGGTCTTGCCGGCCCCGGGCGGGGCGTGCAGGACAGCCCGGTGGTGCTCGGCGAGGGCTCGGCGGACCGGTTCGATGGCGTCGCTGACGGGGAGATTCCCGGCAACGGCGAGCCACCCGCGGGGAACCCTCCCCCCGCTCACCGGTGGGCGTGGGCGTCGAGGACGTGGCTCACCGTGGCCGCGATCCCCTGGGCCATCGGCAGGTGGAGGAACTCGTTCGGTCCGTGCGCGTTCGAACCGGGTCCGAGCACGCCGGTGATGAGGAACTGGGCTTCGGGGAACCGTTCGCCGAGCATGCCCATGAAGGGGATGGTGCCGCCCTCGCCCAGCGCGCCGGAGGGCTGGTCCCAGAAGGCGACCGAGGCCTCGTCGACCGCCGTCTGCAACCAGGTCGCGGTGGCCGGAGCGTTCCAGCCCCGCTCCGCTCCTTCGACCTCGAAGGTCACGGTGGCGCCGTACGGCGGGTCGGCCGTCAGCCGGTCGGTGAGGGCGACGGCTGCGGCGGCCGGATCGGCGGTGGGGGCGAGACGAGCGGCGATGGTGAGCTCGGTGTACGGGCGCAGGACGTTGCCGGCTCGGTCGGCCGGTGGGAACCCGTCCACCGCGATGTTGGCGATGGCCGGTTCCCACGTGCGGGCCAGCAGGAGCTCGGCCGGTGAGCGCGCGCCGGGGCCGGCACCGTCGGTGTAGGGGAAGGCGAGGCCGCCGACGATCTCCTCGGCTCCGGTCTCGATCTGTTGCCTGCGCTCGTCGGGGATCGGGGCCCACAGCTCGTCGACCAGGACGCGCCCGGTGACGGGGTCCTCGATCCGGTCGAGGAGGTGGCGCAGGATGCGAAATGACGACGGGACCACGCCGCCGGCCGACCCGCTGTGTACGCCCTCGGTGAGGACCTCCACCCGAAGCCGGCCCATGAGCACGCCGCGCAGCGAGGTGGTGACCCACAATCGGTCGTAGGTGGCGGCGCCGGAGTCGAGCCCGACCACGAGGGAGACGTCGCCGAGGCGGTCGCCGAGGACGTCGAGGTGCAGGGGGAGATCCGGGCTGCCCGATTCCTCGCTGGCCTCGATCAGGACGACCAGCCGGGCGTGGTCGCCACCGGCGGCGCGGAGGGCCTCGACCGCGGTGATGGCCGCGAACACGGCGTACCCGTCGTCAGCACCGCCGCGCCCGTACAGCCGGTCGCCGTCCCGTACGGGCGTCCACGGTCCGAGACCGTCCCGCCACCCGCTCATCTCGGGCTGCTTGTCGAGGTGGCCGTACAGGATCACGGAGTCGTCACGGGTCTCGGTCGTGGCGGGGATCTCGCACACGACCAGCGGGGTGTGCCCCGGCACCTCCTGCACCTCGACGGTCATCCCCTCGATCGCCCGCGACGCGCACCAGGCCCGCACGAGCTCGACGGCCCGTGTCATGTGACCGTTGGTCTCCCAGTCGTCGTCGAAGCCCGGCGACACGTTCGGGATGGCGATGAAGTCGTGGAGACGATCGATCACGTCGGTGCGCCAGCTGTCGCCGATGTGACTGCGGATCCGGGTCGGGTCGATGCTCACCCCGGGGACGGTAGGGCGCTCAGCGCGAATCCTTCACCCGGGGGATCACTTCGTTGCCCAGCAGTTCCAGGTGCTCCCACGAGACCGACGGGGGGATCCCACCGCACAGGGGGTGGGTGGTCACCGGATCCATGGGCCCGATGGAGCGGGCGAACTCGATGCACTCGTCGACCGACAGGACCTGGTAGATGCCTGCTTCCTGCATCTCCTCGACGGTGGTGGACGAATCGTGCACGGCCGAGGTCACCCCCTGCTGCCACGCGTGGTACTCGGTGGCTTCGTAGAGCAGGTACTCGCCGATCCGCTCCCAGGTGCGCTGGGGATCGCGTGACACGAAGACCGTCCCCGGACCGTGCTGGGGCGGAGCGAGGGCGAGACCGGGGCCGAGGCCGAGCTCGGCGCGCGCGTCCTGGTAGGCCTGCGCCACGCCGGGGTCGCCGTGCTGGGCGAAGAGCGGCATGTCGAGGCGGGCGGCGCGTTCGGCCGCGGCGGTGGACCCTCCCCCGTAGAACATC
>JBPPNA010000187.1:0-5839 GCA_051306355.1 Acidimicrobiales bacterium
CGTCGTCGCCGCTCCACGGCGCGTCCCGTGACGGCACGGGCGGCAGCGACTCCAGGGGGGCGAGCGCAGGCGCCGTCGCGTTCGTTGCGGTGGCGACGCTGCTGCTCGGCGTGGTCATCGGGTTCTTCCTCGGTCGGGTCACCGAGGCCGGCGACACCGTGTCGAGCGCGCCGCCGCTCACGAGTCCCAGCAGTTCCACGTCCCGCCCCCCGGGCGACACGATCCCGCAGAACACGCCGGTCGATCCCGACGCTCCTCCCTCGACCGACCTCGAACCCGCCACGGTCGGGTCCCTCGACGACCCCATCCCCGCCGGTCAGGCCTATGTCCTGGGCCTCTACGAGATCGAGATCCGCAGCGCCGAGCGCGACGCCGGCGACACACTCGCAGCGTTCGACGCGATCAACCCGAGTGCACCGGAGGGAAGCCAGCACGTCCTGATCGAGATCGCCGTGCGCTACACCGACCCCGATGGCTTCGGGAACCCCAGCTCGATCCCGTTCTTCGTGAGCGACGGCGAGGGCCGGTGGGAGGACACCGAGGCCCAGTGCGGCCTGGTACCCGACGCCATCCTCGACGCTGCGTTCCTCGCCCCCGGCGAGGAGGTCGTGGGCAACACCTGCTTCACGGTGCCGACCGGGGCCGTGACCGAGCTGCGGTTCGGCACCGAAGGTGTGAACGGGGCGCTCTACTTCGCGCTCCCCGAGTAGGTCTCCCCATCAAACGCTCGTTTGGTACGGTCGCCGCCATGACCGACCTCTCCGAGCGAACCGAGACTTCCGAGCGCAGCATCGACATCCTCGATCCCCGGCTCTACGACGACCCGTGGGACACCTACCGCTGGCTGCGCACCGAGAGCCCGATCCACCACGACATCGACAACGACCTGTACGTGGTCAGCCGGCACGAGGACGTCAGTCACATCTCCCGCGACCAGGACCTGTACTCGGCCGCGCAGGGCGTGCGGCCCAACGTGCCGGCCGTGATGTCGATCATCTCGATGGACGACCCGGAGCACACCCGGCAGCGACGCATCATCTCCAAGGGGTTCACCCCCCGGCGGGTGCGCGAGCTCACCGACCACATGCGCGAGGTGTGCAACCAGGTCATCGACGAGATCTCGGCCCGGGGCGAGTGCGACTTCGTGGAGGACTTCGCCATCCACCTCCCCTTGATCAT
Source organism: Acidimicrobiales bacterium (assembly GCA_051306355.1). GTDB lineage: Bacteria > Actinomycetota > Acidimicrobiia > Acidimicrobiales > Salinilacustritrichaceae > Salinilacustrithrix. The sequence goes on from JBPPNA010000187.1 coordinate 1,180, forward strand.
CATCGCCGAGCTCATGGGGCTCGACCCCGACCAGCGCATGAAGCTCTACCGCTGGTCCGACGACATGATGGCGGGCGACGGGCACACCGACCCGGCGGATCCGGTCTCCATCAAGGCCGGCGAGGCCTTCGGCGAATTCGTGACCGAGTGCGTTCAGCTCATCGAGCAGCGTCGCTCCGCTCCCACCGACGACATCATCACCGTCCTCACCGGCGCGTACGACAGCGGCGACCTGTCCATCGAGGAACGGATGCGTGCCGAGGCGGACGCGGCGGCCGACCTCAACGACGACGAGCTGCTGATGTTCCTCACGCTACTGGTGGTGGCCGGCAACGAGACCACGCGCAACGCCATCAGCGGGGGGTTGCTCGCCTTCAGCCGGTTCCCCGAGGAGCGGGAGAAGCTCCGCAACGACCCCACCCTGATCGACGTCGCCATCGACGAGATCGTGCGCTACGTGTCACCCGTCCTTTCGTTTCACCGCACGGTGACCGAGGCCCACACCTACAAGGGTGTCGACTTCGAACCGGGCGACCGCATCCTCATGCTGTACCAGTCGGCCAACCGCGACGAGACCGTGTTCGACGACCCCGACACGTTCCGCATCGACCGCTCCCCCAACCCCCATCTCGGATTCGGCATCGGCACCCACTACTGCCTCGGCGCCAACCTGGCCAAGGCCGAGCTGCGGGTCGTGTTCGAGGAGCTGTTCCGTCGTCTGCCCGACATCCGCATCCCCGATGGCGCCACCCCCGAGCGCGGGAACTCCTCCTTGGTCATCTCCCTCGCCCACCTCCCCGCTGTGTTCACGCCCGAGCACGCGATCTGAGCGCGCCGTGCCCGCGAGCACGACCCCGGGGAACGCCCAACGCACCCGCATCCTCGACACTGCCCTGGACCTGATGGGGCAACAGGGTGCATCCACCACCAGCATGCGCCAGCTGGCGGGGGCCTGCGATGTCAACGTGGCCACCCTGTACCACTACTTCCCCTCGAAATCCGACCTCCTGCGCGCCGTCATCGAGGAGCGAGGCTACGGCGAGGACCTCGACACCATGGTCGAGCCACCTGTGGCCACGGATGGGTCGCCCACCGCCCGGCTCGCAGGGCTGCTCGAGTTCGTCGCCCGGGAGGCGCTGGCGGCCGAGGTGGTGTGGCGCCTCATGCTGGGTGAGGCCGTGCACTCCGATGCCGACGCCATGAGCATGGCCCGCCAGCTCAGCACCGGTCTCGAGCTCGCCCTGGGTCGCTGGATCCCCGAGCTCGTCCCGGAGTTCACGGGCGACTCCGCGGCCCTCAGCCGCCTCCTGCGCAGCCAACTGTTCGGGGTGATGATCGAGGTGCTCGTCTCCCCCGATCTCGACCGGGACGCGCTCGTGACCCAACGGTCGGGCGAGCTCGCCCACCTCGTTCTCGGCGACCAGTAGACGGACGGGTACGATCCGGCGCCATGGAGATCGCAGTCATCTACGCGAGCCGGTCCGGCAACACCCGCCGGGCGGGCGAGCTCATCGGGGTCGCCTTCGAGGACCGGGGTCACGCTGCGACCGTGCAATCGGTCGATGCACTCGACTACAAGACCCTCGCCCGCGCCGACCTGATCGTGCTCGGCACCTGGGTGGCCGGCCACTTCATCGTCGGACAGAAGCCCGGTGACGCCCGGCGGTTGGCCCGGATCCCGAAGCTCACGGGAAAGCAGGTGGCCATCTTCATGACCTACGCCATCAACCCGGGCCGCGCGCTGTCCAAGTTCGAGAAGCTGCTCACCGACCAGGACGCGGAGGTCCTCGGTGGCTATGCGTGGAAACGCAGCATGCTCCCCATCGGCGTCGAGGACTTCGTGGACGGGATCCTCGACGCGGTGAAGTCGCCCGCCGACGCATGAGCGCCGGTGAACCGCCGGCCTGGTTCCGGCGCGCACTGGCCGCCACCCCCGAGTCGCGCCACGTCGAGTGCAACGGCTGCGACATCAGCTACCTGGCCTGGGGCGACCACGGCGCGCCCGGGCTGGTTTTCATCCACGGTGGGGCTGCCCATGCCCACTGGTGGAGCTTCCTCGTTCCCCTGCTCGCTGACCACTACCGGGTCGTGGCCATGGACCTCTCCGGCCACGGCGACTCCGGCCGTCGGGACGACTACCGCTTGGCCGATTGGGCCGACGAGGTGCTGGCCGTCGCAGGTGACGCCGACATGGCCCCGGAGCCCGTGGTGATCGGACACTCGATGGGGGGCTTCGTCAGCATCGGCACCGCCGCCCAGCACGGCGACCGCCTTCGCGGCATCGTGATCCTCGACTCCCCGGTCAGCGCGCCGGACCCCGAGATGGAGGCCGCCCGGCAGGGCAACATCTTCGGGCCGCTACGGATCTATCCCGACGTCGACACCGCCCTCACGCGGTTCCGCACCGTCCCCGAGCAGGAGCACTACCTCCCGTACGTCATGGACCACGTCGGCCGGCACTCGCTCCGAGCCGTCGACGGGGGGTTCTCGTGGAAGTACGACCCCAACATCTTCGTGCCAGCACGCTCGGAACCGCGCCAGCTCCTCTCGAAGGTGTCGTGCCGCGTGGCGCTGTTCCGCGCCGAGCACGGTCTGGTCACCCCGGAGATCGGCGAGTACATGTACGACCTCCTCGGCCGGGTGGCGCCGGTGGTGGAGATCCCCGAGGCCGGCCACCACCTCATGCTCGACCAGCCGCTCCTGCTGCTCGCCGCGCTGAGGACGCTCCTCGCCGACTGGGAGCACTCCTCGCCCCTCACCACCCGCTGACGCTCCGCCTGCCCGGGTTCCGAACGTGAGGGTCCTCACGTTCCATGCGCTGGACGCATCGTCGGTGCGGATCCGCACGTACAGGGCGGGGCGGGGCGCGGCGGGCGGACACGGCGGATAGGTTCCGCACGTCCCCACCGGCGATGCGAGGAGCAGGCCATGGCCCAGACCGTTCGAGGAGTGGTGGCCCGCAGCAAGGGCGCACCGGTGACGATCGAGACGATCGTGATCCCCGATCCCGGTCCGGGCGAGGCCGTCGTGCAGATCCAGGCCTGCGGCGTCTGCCACACCGATCTGCACTATCGCGAGGGTGGGATCAACGACGAGTTCCCCTTCCTCCTCGGCCACGAGGCCGCTGGGATCGTCGAAGCCGTCGGCACCGGTGTGACACGCGTGGTGCCGGGCGACTTCGTCGTCCTGAACTGGCGAGCGGTCTGCGGCGAGTGTCGGGCCTGCGCGAGAGGCAAGCCGCATCTCTGCTTCGACACCAACAACGCCACCCAGGCCATGACACTCGAAGACGGCACCGAACTGTCGGCAGCGCTGGGGATCGGCGCCTTCGCCGACAAGACGCTGGTGGCGGCCGGTCAGTGCACGAAGGTCAATCCCGACGCAGATCCGGCGGCCGCCGGTCTCCTCGGATGCGGCGTGATGGCGGGTTACGGCGCTGCGGCGCACACCGGCCAGATCGAGGAGGGCGAGACGATCGCCGTGTTCGGGTGCGGCGGGGTCGGCATGGCGGCACTTGCCGCAGCCAAGCTCCGCAACGCCCGGACGATCATCGCCGTGGACCTCGACGCCGGCAAGCTCGAGCTGGCCGAGCGGTTCGGCGCAACCCACACGGTCAACGCGTCCGAGGTCGACCCCGTCGAAGCGATCCGGGAACTGACCGACGGCTTCGGCGCCGACGTCTGCGTCGAAGCCGTCGGCAATCCGAAGGTGCTGGAGCAGGCCTTCTTCGCCCGTGACCTGGCCGGGAGGGTCGTCCAGGTCGGCGTCCCGACGCCGGACATGATGATGCCCGAGATCCCCATGATCGAGTTCTTCGGCCGTGGCGGTGCGCTCAAGCCCTCGTGGTACGGCGACTGTCTCCCCTCGCGCGACTTCCCCGCCCTGATCGAGCTGTCCCTGCAAGGTCGTTTCCCCCTCGACCAGTTCGTGACGGAGCGCATCGCGCTCGATCAGGTCGAGGACGCGTTCCACAAGATGGAACGGGGCGAGGTGCTCCGTAGCGTGGTGGTCCTGTGAGCGCACGAGTCGAACACCTGACGACGGCGGGGATCTTCTCCATCGATGGCGAGGACCACGAGGTCGAGAACAACATCTGGCTGATCGGCGACGAGGCCGAGGTCGTCGTGATCGATGCCGCCCACGATGCTGCCCCCATCGTGGCAGCGGTGGGCGACCGGTCGGTGCAGGCCATCGTGTGCACGCACGGCCACAACGACCACATCAACGCCGCGGACGACCTGGCCCGGGCCACGGGCGCGCCGATCCTCATCCATCCCGCCGACCGGATGCTGTGGGACCAGGTCCATCCCGACCGCGCCCCCGACGGCACCATCGAGGAGGGCGAGACCGTGCGTGTGGCAGGCACCACCCTGGAGGTCCTCCATACCCCCGGGCACTCCCCCGGGGGGATCTGCCTCCACGACGACGCCGGCGGCCGGGTGTTCGGGGGCGACACGCTCTTCAACGGCGGCCCCGGCGCCACCGGACGCAGCTTCTCCGACTTCGACACCATCGTCGAGTCGATCCGCGAGAAGTTGCTGGTCCTCCCGCCCGAGACGGTGGTCTACACCGGCCACGGCGAGACCACCACCATCGGCGACGAGGCCCCGCACCTCCCCCAGTGGATCGACCGAGGGCACTGACGCCGAGAGGCACGCAA
>JBPPNA010000198.1:0-2989 GCA_051306355.1 Acidimicrobiales bacterium
CGTCGACGCTGGTCTTGCCGATGAGGGTGCGACAGATCGAGAAGGTGTTGTCGGCGGGACCTTCGACCACCATGGCCATGACCGGGCCCCGGGTGAGGAAGTCGACCAGCTCGCCGTAGAACGGCTTGTCCGTGTGCTCGTCGTAGTGCGCCTCGGCCAACGCCCGGTCAGCGGTCTTCAGTTCGGCGGCGACGAGCGTGAGGCCCTTGCGCTCGAGGCGGGCGACGATTTCGCCGACGAGGCCGCGTTCGACGGCGTCGGGCTTGCACATGACGAAGGTTCGGTTCACGCCCGGGAGCGTAGGAGCCACCCCCCGGACCGACCAAGGTGCCGGCCGGGGTACGGGCCCCGGACCGTCAGTGCCCCCCGCCGCCCATCGCCTCGTCCCAGCAGGCGTGGTCCCGGTCGGTGATCGGGCCGCTCCACGTGATGCAGGGGTGGTGGTTCTGGAACACGTCGAAGTGCTGCTGCCACTCCGGCATGATCCAGGCGTGGGCCATCCACATGTCGTCGTTGGGTAGGTGCGTGCCGCCCCGGCTCGCACAATCCTCGGCGGAGACACCTTGGCCCCACCAGGTGCCGGCCGGGGAGAGACACACGTTCCGGTGCTGGTGCCACCAGTCGTTGTCGCCGAAGAAGCCCTCGGGCGGCTCGCCCTCGCTGCGCACCCACCACGCCATGCCGGTCAGCTCGGCGTCAGGGCCGTTGCCGTCGTACATGAGGAACTCGGGCTCGTAACCCTTGAAGACCTCGTCGATGTTGTTCGCACTCGGGAGCACGTGGTGCGTGCCCATCCCCGCGGCGTAGGGCACGACCTGGTACCACCCCTCGGCTTCGGCATCGCCGGCAGTCGGCCACTGCTGGGCGTAGTTGACCGCCATGTCGAAGAGGATCGAGTTGTTCACGCAATCTTCCCAGGAGAGCTCCCCCTTCGTGATGCCCTCGTAGGGATCGGGGTCCATGACGTGGTCCCCGTGCCCGCCACCGGTGGAATCGCACCACCACGGTCGCATCTCCGAGCCGGAATCGCGGTGCTCGACCGCCTCCTCCGTGTACACGGGCTCACAGGCAGCCACGGCGAGGAGCAGCGCCCCCGCTGCCGCCATGGTGCGCAGGCTCTTTCGGATGCGATGTGGGTGCTTCACTGCTTCTTCTCCCCTTGCAGTCGTCCGTCTGTCGTCCCCCAGCGGAATCGCCCGTCGATGATTGCACATGACGTCCCGATCGAACACCCCCTCGATGGCAGGGCGCCCCTCACTTCGTGATGAGACCCAGCCGGCGGCAGGCAGTCCGGGCCGCCCCCACGGTGTAGAGCGAGCCCGCCACCAGGACGGCGTCGTCGTCGAAGGCGGCCCCCACCGCGGTCTCGAAAGCAACGTCGACGTCGTCGACGACGACGACCTCGAGGGCCGGGTCGAGACCCCGGGCGAGGGTGGCGATCCGGTCGGCGTCGACGGCGCGGGGGGAATCGGGTCGGGTGCAGACCAGGCGGCGGGGGCCGATCTCGAGCATGGCGGCGAGGACGTCGTCGAGGTCGGACCGGTCCAGCATGCCCACGACCAGCGTGGTGTCGCCGGCCACGGTGAACTCACCGGTGACGGTGCGGGCGAAGGCGCGGGCTCCGTCGACGTTGTGGGCGCCGTCGAGGACGACGAGCGGCTGGTGGCTGACCACCTCGAACCGTCCGGGCAGCTCCACCCCGAGCAGGGCACCGCCGGCGACGTCGTGGTCGATCCCCCGGTCGAAGAAGGCCTCGACCGCGGCCACGGCGATGGCGGCGTTGTCGGCCTGGTGGGCGCCGTGCACCGGCAGGAACACGTCGTCGAGCAGCCCGTTGGGCGTGTACAGATCGACCTGACGGCCGCCGAGCGCGACCCGTGAGGCCCGCACCCCGAAGTGCTCGCCCCGCACCCAGTGCAGCGCACCGCCCTCGGCCCGGAAGACCTCGACCAGCTCGGGATCGGTCTCCCCGATGATCACCGCGGAACCGTCCTCGATGATCCCCGCCTTCTCCCGGGCGATGTCCCGTCTCCAGTCGCCTGCACCGTCGGTGTGATCGCGTCCCACGTTCGTGATCACGGCGACGTCGGCCCGCCCGACGTTGGTGGAGTCGTAGCGGCCCAGCAACCCGACCTCGACCACCATCACGTCGACGGCCTCCCTGGCGAACCAGGCGAAGGCCGCCGCGGTGAGGAGATCGAAGTAGCTGGGTCGATCGGGGAACAGGGATTCGACCGCGGCCAGCTCCCCGACCACCTCACCGAAGTCCTGCTCGCTGATCGGCTCCGCGTTGCGTCGGATCCGTTCGGTGATGGATTCGAGGTGCGGGCTGGCATAGGTGCCGACGGTCAGCCCGTGCTCACCGAGGAGCGCGGCGATCATCCGTGCCGCGGAGCCCTTGCCGTTGGTCCCCGTGATGTGGATCATCGGAGCGGTGTCCTGGGGGTCGCCCAACACGTCGACGATGCCGCGCATGCGGTCGAGCGAGAGGCCGTGGACCACGCCGGCCGTCGGGCCGGCGGACATGGCTTCGAGGTTGATGTGCTCGTCGAGGTAGGCGAGCGCGTCGTGGAACTGCAAACGCTAGGACGCGGCCCGCTTGGGTCGCGACGCCTTGGTGTCGCGAGGCACGATCGTCGGGTTGACCTTGTCGAGGACGACCTCGCGGTCGATGAGGACCTTCCCCACGTCGGTGCGACCGGGGATGTCGTACATCACGTCCAGGAGCACCTCTTCGAGGATGGCCCGCAGCCCTCGTGCGCCCGTGCCCCGCAGGAGGGCCAGGTCGGCGACGGCGACGAGCGCGTCGTCGGCGAACTCGAGCTCGACGTCCTCGTCGCTGACGGTCTTCTGGTACTGCTTGAGCAGGGCGTTCTTGGGCTCGGTGAGGAGGTTGACCATCGCTTCGAGGGAGAGGGGCCTGAGCGGGGCGATGACGGGGAGACGCCCGACGACCTCGGGGATCATGCCGTATTCGATGAGGTCGTCG
>JBPPNA010000277.1:0-7244 GCA_051306355.1 Acidimicrobiales bacterium
TCCCCGGAGACCACGCCGGGCGGCCGGGCGCTGAAGTTCTACAGCTCGGTCCGGCTCGACATCCGTCGCATCGAGTCCCTCAAGGACGGCGTCGAGGTCGTGGGCAACCGCACCCGGGTCAAGGTGGTCAAGAACAAGGTGGCGGCCCCGTTCCGTCAGGCCGAGTTCGACATCATGTACGGCAAGGGCATCTCCCGTGAGGGTTCCCTGGTCGACATCGGGGTCGACCTGGGGCTCGTGAAGAAGTCGGGTGCCTGGTACACCTACGAGGGCGAGCAGCTCGGCCAGGGTCGGGAGAACGCCAAGACGTTCTTGGCCGAGAACCCCGAGATCATGGTCGAGATCTCCGAGCGGATCCTCAAGCAGGTGGGCATCGGAGCCAAAGCCGGCGACGACGAGGCCGAGGACACCGAGCTCGACGACATCGATCTCGACGCCCCCATCACCCTCGACGACTGATCACGTCGACTCGCAGGGCGGTCATCGGCCGGTCACGGTGCCCGACTGGGCAACCGAACCCGGGATCCCCCGTCTCACCGCGTAGCCTGGGGCACCGTGTCCCGCACCTATCGCGTCCGCACCTACGGGTGCCAGATGAACGAACACGACAGCGAGCGCATCGCCGGTCTGCTCGAGTCCGACGGTCTCCGGCCAGCCACGGGCGACGAGGTGCCCGACGTGATGGTGCTCAACACGTGCTGCATCCGGGAGAACGCCGACAACAAGTTCTACGGGAACCTCGGTCATCTCAAGTCGGTCAAGGACGAGCACCCCGACATGGAGATCGTGGTCGCAGGGTGTCTGGCCCAGAAGGACCGCGATCTGGTTCGCGAGCGGGCGCCGTACGTCGACGTCGTGGTCGGGACCCACAACGTGGGTCGCACCGTCGAGCTCCTCCACGCGGCGCGCACCGAGGGTCCCATCACCGAGATCCTCGAGGCCGCCGCCATCGAGGACCAAGCCGACTTCCCCAGCGCGCTTCCGGCCAAGCGGGAGCTGCCCTATGCCGCCTGGGTGACGATCCAGATCGGGTGCGACAACTCGTGCGCCTTCTGCATCGTGCCGTCCGTGCGCGGCCCGGAGATCAGCCGGCGCCTCGACGACATCACCGCCGAGGTGGCCCGCCTCGCGGCCGACGGCGTCACCGAGGTCACGCTCCTCGGGCAGAACGTCAACTCGTACGGGCGTGACATCACCCTCGCCGCTCGCAAGGCCGGCGTGCGCCAGCCCGACGGCACCGCCGTGCACATCCGGCCGCTCTTCGCTGAGCTCCTCGGTGCCGTCGCCGACGTCGACGGGATCCGTCGGGTCCGCTACACCAGCCCGCACCCGAAGGACCTGCGCGACGAGACCATCGCCGCCATGGCCGAACACGATGCCGTGTGCAACCACCTCCACCTCCCGCTCCAGGCCGGCTCCGACCGGGTGCTGGCCGCCATGCACCGTGGCTACACGGCGGAGCGCTACCTCGACCGGCTCGCCGCCGCCCGTCGCCACGTCGACGATCTGGCCGTCACCACCGACATCATCGTCGGCTTCCCCGGCGAAACCGACGCCGACTTCGAGCGCACCCTCGAGGTCGCCGCTGAGGCCGAGTACGACTCCGCCTACACCTTCATCTTCTCGCCCCGCCCCGGCACCGAGGCCGCTGAGCACGTCGATGACTTCGTGACCGCCGAGGTCGTCGCCGAGCGGTTCGAGCGACTCCGGCACGTGGTCGAGCGGAGCGCACTCCGGCGCCACGAGGCTCGCATCGGACGCACCGAGGAGGTCCTCGTCGAGGGCCCGAGCCGCAAGGACGACGGTGTCCTCACCGGCCGGACAGCGCACAACAAGCTCGTGCACTTCCGCTCGGCCGCGCCGATCCGGATCGGCTCGTACGCCACCGTCGAGGTCACCGGGGCGGCGCCCCACCATCTCCGGGGCGAACTGCGCGACATCATCCAGGTCGCCACCCACCGCACCCGGATCCCCGTCGCCGCCGGATGACCGCCTCCCCGGACCGGGGTCGGGGAGGCCATGTCGCGCTCGTGGGGGGCACGGCCAGCGGCAAGTCCACCGTCGCTCTCGCCGTCACCGAGGGGAGCGACTGGGAGATCGTGGCCGTCGACTCCATGCAGGTGTACCGCGGCATGGACATCGGCACGGCCAAGCCGACACCGCCGGACCGGGCCCGGGTCCCGCACCACCTCATCGACGTCGCCGACCCCTGGGACGAGTACGACGTCAGCACCTATCAGGCGACCGTCCGCCAGACGCTGGCCGACATCGAAGGACGCGGCGGGCGGGCGCTCCTGGTGGGGGGGACGGCCCTGTACCTGCGGGCCGTGATCGACGACCTCGATCTCCCCGCCCGGTACCCCGACGTCCGCGACGAGCTCGAGACCGAGCCGGTGACCGAGGCGCTCCACCGTCGGCTCTGCGAGCTCGACCCAGATGCCGCCGCCCGCATGGAGCCCTCCAACCGGCGCCGAATCGTACGGGCCCTCGAGGTCACCGTCGGCAGCGGTCGTCGGTTCTCCACCTTCGGGCCCGGGCTCGACCAGCACCCGCCGACGCCGTTCACCCTCATCGGCTTGCGCTGGGAGCGATCCCGGCTCGACGAGCGCATCGACGCCCGCTACGACGCCCAGATGGCTGCCGGTTTCCTCGACGAGGTCCGCACCCTCACCGGCGGTCACCGCGGCCTGTCCCGATCAGCGATCCAGGCGCTCGGGTACAAGGAGCTGGCCGCTCACCTCGCGGGCGACTGCTCGCTCGATGACGCCCTCGACCTGGCCCGGTCGAGGACCCGTCAGTTCTCGCGTCGCCAGGACAAGTGGTTCCGCCGGGACCCGAGGATCTCGTGGATCGACATCGCGACCGACCCTGCCGAAGCCGTCGAACCGGTGCACGAGATCCTCGCCCGCCGGGCACACTGAAGCCAGCATGCGCCTGACCAAGCACCACGGACTGGGGAACGACTTCCTCGTGCTGGTCGATCTCGACGGTGCCGCGCCCATCGACGAGGACATGGCCATCGCGATCTGTGACCGTCACCGAGGCGTCGGTGCCGACGGACTCATTCGTGCCACGCTGGCGTCCGGCGACGAGTTCCGCATGGAGCTGCGCAACGAGGACGGGTCACGAGCCGAGATCAGCGGCAACGGCATCTCGTGCCTCGCGCAGGCCCTGCTCCGCGCCGGCGCGGCCGGCGGTCCCACCGTGGCCATCGACACCGACGCCGGCTCCCGCACGGTCGAGGTCGTCGAGACCCGGACCCCGACCGAGCACCGTATGCGGGTGGCCATGGGCACCCCCGAGGTGGGCCACTCGCTGAACGAGTGGGAGAGCGACCAGATCCTGCGCGCCGTGCACGTCGACGTGGGCAACCCGCACGTCGTCTGCCACGTGCCCGACGCCACCGACCGGCCGGACCTCATCGAGCTCGGCGAGAAGATCAATGCGTCCACGCCCGGGGGCACCAACGTCGAGCTCATCGTGCCGGGCGAGTCGGGCCACCTCGAGATGACCGTGTACGAGCGAGGCGTGGGTCCGACCCTGGCGTGCGGGAGCGGCGCCGTCGCGGCCGCCGCAGCGGCGGAGCACTGGGGTCTGGCCCCCACCACCGTGACCGTGCACCAGCCAGGGGGACCGGCCGTCGTCGACCTCGGCAACCCCACCCACCTCACCGTCGTCGTCGTCGCCATCGCCGCGATCGAGTGGCCCCTGTGAGCCACCCCGCCCGGTGCACTGACCGTGAGCAGCGCCCCGCGCCCGTCGACCATGGAGGAGGATTGCCCCGATGGCGTTGATCGAACGGTCGTTCCGCGAGAAGATCGTGCTCGTCGGTGTCACCCTGCCGCCCGACGACGCCGAGGAGACCGAGCGCGGGCTCGACGAGCTCAGCGCGCTGATCGACACTGCCGGCGCCGACGAGGTGGCCCGTCTGGTGCAGCGCCGCCAGACGCCTGATCCGCCCACCTACATCGGCAAGGGCAAGGCGGAGGAGCTCTTGGAGATCGCGCTCGCCACCGACTGCGACACCGTGGTCTTCGACAACGAGCTCAGTCCGGCCCAGCAGTTCAACCTGGAGAAGATGCTGGGGCGGACCGCCATCGACCGCACGGCGGTGATCCTCGACATCTTCGCCCAGAACGCCGCCAGCGTGGAGGGCAAGGCCCAGGTCGAGCTGGCCCTGCTCCGCTACCGCCTGCCTCGCCTGCGCAAGAAGGGCGGCTCGTTCTCCCAGCAGGCCGGCGGCATGTCCGCGGCGGGCGGTGCTCGTATCGGCACGCGCGGCCCTGGTGAGACGCAGCTCGAGACCGACAGACGGCGCCTGGTTCGCCGCATCCACAAGCTCGAGTCCGAGATCCGCGACATCCAACGCCACCGCGACACCCAGCGCAAGCAGCGCAAGGGCAGCCGCATCCAGCGCGTCGCCATCGTGGGTTACACCAATGCGGGCAAGTCGACGCTGCTCAACCGACTCACCGATGCGGGCGTGCTCGTCGAGGACAGCCTCTTCGCCACCCTCGACGCCACCACCCGCCGCCTCGCCCTGCCCGGCGGTGAGTCGGTGCTGTGCACCGACACGGTCGGCTTCGTGCGCAAGCTGCCCCACCAGCTCGTCGAGGCGTTCCAGTCCACCCTGCAGGTGGCCGCCGACGCCCATCTCCTCGTCCACGTGGTCGACGCCACGGCCCCCGACGTGGCCGGCAACATCGAGGCCGTCCACGTCGTGCTCCGCGAGATCGACGCCGGTGCCGTTCCCCAGCTCCTCGCGTTCAACAAGGCCGATCTCGATCCCGAGGCGGCCGAGCTGTTCGTGAAGCGCTACCCGGGCTCGGTGGCGTTCTCGGCCCGTACCGGCGAAGGGGTGGACGAGCTGCTCGAGGTGATCAGCACCCACCTGCGGGCCATGCAGCCCGTGGTCGAGCTGCAGATCCCCTACGACCGGGGCGATGTGTTGGCCGCGGTCCACCGCGAGGGCGAGGTCCTGGTCGAGACCCACGGCGACGCCGGCACCACCGTGCAGGCCCGCCTCGACGACGGCTCCCGGGCCCAGTTCCGCGAGTACGAGGTGACCGACGACGACGACGATCGTCGTCCGTCGGGCTCGTCGTGACCGGCTTCTCCCCGCCCCCCTATCCCTACGAGCGCCTCGACCCACTCCGGGTGGTGGCCGCCGCCCTCGACGGTGGCGCCGTCGACCTGTCGATCGGCACGCCGTTCGACCCCCCGCCGCCGGTGGTGCTCGACGCCCTGGGATCGACCGACGCCCGTGGCTACCCACCCTCGATCGGCTCGGTGGCGTTCCGAGAGGCCGCCGCCGGGTGGCTCGACCGGTTCCTCCAGGTCAGCGTCAGCATCGACGAGGTGGCGGCCTGCATCGGCACCAAGGAGTTGGTGGCCGGGATGCCCCAATGGCTGCGCCTGCGTACACCCGACCGCGACACCGTGCTCTATCCCGAGATCAGCTATCCGACGTACGAGATGGGCGCCACGCTCGCCGGATGCCGGGCCGTGCCCGTCCCCGTGCGGATCGACTGGAGCCTCGACCTCGACGCCATCGACCCCGCCGACGCCGAGCGGGCCCTGTGCCTGTGGGTCAACACTCCCGGCAACCCCGCCGGTGGGCTCGACGACCTCGGCGCGGCGGCGGAGTGGGGCCGCGCTCACGGCGTGCCGGTGCTGTCCGACGAGTGCTACGTGGCCTTCACCTGGGACGGCCCGCCCCGCACGATCCTCCACCACGGCCTCGAGGGAGTGATCGCCGTGCACTCGCTCTCGAAGCGCTCCAACCTCGCCGGGGCCCGGGTCGGGTTCTACGCCGGCGACCCCGACCTCGTCGGCTACCTGCGCGAGGTGCGCAAGCACGCTGGCTTCATGGTCCCCGCTCCTGTCCAGGCCGCGGCGATCGCCGCCCTGTCCGACGAGAACCACGTCGATGTCCAGCGAGAGCGCTACCGGTCCCGGCTCCAGGGCCTCCGTCTCGCCTTGTCCGACGTCCTCGGACTCGATGTCGACATGCCCGGCGGCGCCTTCTACCTCTGGATCCCGGCCCCCGACGGCGACGCCTGGGCCCTGACCGAGACGCTGGCGCGCACCGGTGGAGCCGTCGTCTCGCCGGGCGAGTTCTACGGCGAGGCCGGTCGTGGACACGTGCGGGTCGCGGCCGTGCAACCCGACGAGCGCATCGCCCTCGTCGTCGACCGCCTCCGCGCCCACTCCGGGTAGCGGGCGGTGGCGCCGGTAGATTCGCCGCCATGTCGACGTTGCCCGACCAGATCAACGAGCTGTGGGCCCGCAAGGACGACCTCAGCCCCTCCGACACCGACGCCATGGAGGTCGTGAAGCAGGCCATCGCCCTGCTCGACCAGGGTGAGGTCCGGGTGGCCGAGGTGCACGGCGACGACGTGGTGGTCAACGAGTGGTTGAAGCACGCCATCCTGCTGCTGTTCCGCCTCTCTGCCATGGAGACGGTCGAGCTGGGCCCGTTCGAGTACCACGACAAGATCCCGCTCAAGACCGACTACGCCGCCGCCGGTGTGCGCGTCGTCCCCGGAGCGTCCGCCCGCTGGGGCAGCCACCTGGCCCGTGGGGTCGTGCTGATGCCGTCCTACGTGAACATCGGTGCCCACGTGGGGGCCAACACCATGGTCGACACCTGGGCCACCGTCGGATCGTGCGCCCAGATCGGCGAGAACGTCCACCTCTCCGGCGGTGTCGGCATCGGTGGCGTCCTCGAACCGGCCAACGCCGTGCCGGTGATCATCGGTGACGAGTGCATGATCGGGAGCCGCTGCATCGTGGCCGAGGGCGCCCGGGTCGGTGACGGCGTCACCCTCGGTGCCGGTTGCATCCTCACCGGGTCGATCCCCGTGATCGACGCCGAGACCGGCCAAGAGCTGGGTCGGGGCCAGGTCCCGTCGTGGAGCGTCGCCGTCTCGGCCACCCGGCCACGGACGTTCCCCGGTGGCGAGTTCGGTCTGCCCTGCGTCCTGGTGATCAAGCGGCTCGAGCCGGGCGAGCGTCATGACAAGTCCAAGCTCACCTCGATCCTGCGCGACCACGGCGCCACGGTGTAGCTGGCCCCTGCTGACGACGTGATCGGACAAGACGACGGCGCCACAGCCCCAGCATCGTGGCCGCCACGATTGCGATGGCCACCGCCGCGACAGTGGTGGCGACGACGGGCACGCCCTCCTCGTCGGCGTCGAACACCTGGGGCATCGACGTCACGTCGAGCGCACCGTCGGGCA
>JBPPNA010000284.1:0-5307 GCA_051306355.1 Acidimicrobiales bacterium
CAGCGCACCATCCGTCTGGCCGATGGCCCCGACGAGGTGCACCACTTCGTGGTCGCCCGTCACGAGGCTGCGCAGTACAGCGAGCCGCTCCCCGGCCGTTCCGACGCAGCAGGCGAGGGCATCTTCTCCGGGCCGTGATAGGGCGGTCTGCTGCGTAGCGCCGCTTGCCGGCTGCTCGCTGCGCTCCCGACGCCGGCTGGTGACGCCGGGGTCTGCGTCGTCGCGTCGAGCGTTCAGCCGCAGCAGGCCGGCGAGTCGGCGGTGGTGGTAGCGCCGGTGCCGGCCATCTGGTCGGCGTCGGCGTTCTTCACGTACCACTCCCACCGGGTGTCGTCGGGGCCCTGGACCCAGGTCTCGGTCTTGTCGGCATAGCAGCAGACGGTGTCGTCCACGCCGGTGGTCTCGAGGCCGGAGTCGGTGAGACGGGCCTCGGCCGCGGTGACCTCGTCGGCGGTCTCGGTCTCCACGCCGAGGTGGTTGATGGTGCCGCCGACCAGGGCCTCGAACAGCACCAGCTTCAGGGGTGGGTCCTCGATGGCGAAGTTGGCGTAGCCAGGACGGATCTTGGCCGGTTCGACGCCGAACATCTTCGAATAGAAGGTGATGGCCGCGTCGAGGTCGGTGACGTCGAGGGCGAGTTGCAGACGCATGGGAGAGGGCTCCTGGTGTCGAAGATCGTTTCGATGATTGTCGAAACGATGACACACGATTCGATCTGTGTCAATATGTTGGGCAGTGTCCTCGATCCGTCGCGACCAAGCCTGCTGCCCGCCGCTCCGCGACCCGCTCGACGAGGCCGGCGCCGTCGAGTTGGCGACGCTGTTGAAGGCGTTGGCCGACCCGGCCCGGCTTCGGCTGTTGAGCATCATCGGCTCGGCCCACGACGGGTGGGCCTGTGCGTGTGACCTCCACGAGCCCCTCGGCCGGACGCAACCGACGGTGAGCCACCACCTCTCGACCCTGGTGAAGGCCGGTCTGCTCGAGCGGGAGCAACGAGGGAAATGGGCCTGGTTCCGCGTTCGGACCGACCGTCTCGCCGAGGTCCAGTCCACGCTCAGCGTGGCCTGACCGTCCCTGGTGAAGCGTCACGGGGCGCAGGACACGCAGACCGCGGTGGCTGGCAGCGCGGACAGCCGCTCACCGCCGATCGGGGCGCCGCAGGCTGCATGTGCCGTACCTCCCGCTGGCGAGCGCGTCGCGAGCGTCCTCAGCCGCTCGGCCAGCAACCCGACCTCGGTGTCGTCGCGACGCTCCACCCGTCGAGCATGCCGGGAAGGATCACCCCTCCCTCGCATCTGGCCCGGCCCTGCCGACATGTTCCGCAGCGCCTGCCAGATCAGGGAATGGCGAGGGTCTTGTGGTGCTCATCTCGCAGCTGGTCGAGGAAGCCGAGCAGGGCTGCGTTCACCTGCTCGGGTGCTTCTTGCTGGACCCAGTGGCCGGCTCCGTCCACGATCACCGTTCCGCGGTGGTCGGTGAGCCAGGCGTCCTGGGTCTCGGGTGGGCTCATGGTGAGCACCGGGTCGGCGGAGCCGCCGACGAAGAACGACGGCACCTCGACCTTCGCCCCGTCGAGGTGCTCGGTGAGCTCCCAGTTCCGATCGAAGTTGCGGTACCAGTTGAGACCGCCGGTGAACCCGGTGCGGGAGAACTCCGACACGTAGTGCTCGAGCTCGTCCTGCGTGAGCCAGTCCGGAAGCCCGCCGGGCTCGGGGATGCGCTCGACGAAGCCCCGACCGTCACCGGCCGAGAGCGCGACCTGGTCCTGGGGGCTCAGCTCCTCGGGGGAGGAGAGACCGGCCATGAGACGCCGCATGGTGCGGGCTGGATCGGAGCCGAGCTCGGCGTCGGCGACGCCAGGCTCCTGGAAGTAGAGGATGTAGAAGAACGAGTCCCCGAACGCCGCCCGCATGAGCTGCGTCGGCGGGATCGGGGCGCGGGGGAGGAAGGGCCCGCTCATGCCGCACACGCCGCGCACCCGGTCGGGATGCAGGAGCGCCAGCTGCCAGACCACCATCGAGCCCCAGTCGTGTCCGATGAAGGTGGCCCGGTCCTCGCCGTAGGTGTCGACGAGGCCCACGAGGTCGCCCGTGAGGTGGGTGATGTCGTAGTCCTCGATCGACTCCGGCCGGCTCGATCCGCCGTAGCCACGCTGGTCGGGGGCGACGACGCGGTACCCGGCCGCGGCAAGGGCGGGGAGCTGGTGCCGCCAGGACCAGGCGAGCTCGGGGAACCCGTGGGCGAGCACGACGAGGGGACCGTCGTCACCCGCCTCGAGGAGGTGCAGGTCGACCGGGCGGTCGCGGTCGGCGCCGACGGTGACGACGCGCTCGCGCACGCCGGCGGGGAGGTGGCACGAGGTGCTCACTGGGCTGCTCCGGCACCGCCAGCTTGGTAACGCATGTTGCCAGGAAAGGTAGGCGAGGCCGGTCCGCCCGTCAACCACACCGAATACTCCGTTCCGGGAGTTCACGCCTGGGCGCGCAGGGCGGTCTTCTGCACCTTGCCCATGGTGTTGCGGGGGAGCTGGTCGACGACGACGTAGCGCTGCGGATGCTTGAACCGAGCCAGGGATGTCGTGCACGCATCCCGGAGTGACGACTCGTCGAGGGCGCCACTCCGGGCCGGGACCACGAACGCCACGACGGCCTCGCCGAAGTCGGCATCGGGGAGGCCGACCACGGCGGACTCGTCCACCCCGTCGACGGCATCGAGCACGGCCTCGATCTCCCGCGGGTAGATGTTCAGCCCGCCGGAGATGATCATGTCTCCGGCGCGGCCGTGGAGGGTCAGGCGCCCGTCCTCGTCCAGGCTCCCGATGTCGCCGGTGACGAACCAGCCGTCGTCGCGGAACGATGCCGCGGTCATGTCGGACAGCCTGTGGTACCCGAGGAAGATGCCGACGCCACGCACCTCGACGGTGCCGCGCTCGCCGGCGCCCACCGCACGGCCTCGTTCGTCGGCCACTCGCAGATCCACCCCCGGAAGCGGATGGCCCACCGTCCCCGCGACGCGCTCGCCCTCGTACGGGTTGGACGTGAGGATCATGGTCTCGGTCATGCCGTAGCGTTCCACGATCCGATGACCCGTCCGGCGGGCGAACTCATCGTGTTCGGTCGCGGGCAGGGGCGCGGAGCCGGACGTGAACAGGCGCATCGAGGCGCAGTCGTCGCGGCCGAACGCGGCATCCTCCAGGAGGCGGTGGTAGTGGGTGGGCACCCCCATCATCACGGTGGACCGCCGTAGATCGGCTCGGACCGCGTCGGCGTCGAAGCGCTCGTGGAACCGCACCGCGGCGCCGGCGAGGAAGGCGCAGTGGAGGGCCACGAACAGCCCGTGGACGTGGAAGACGGGGAGAACGTGCAGCAGCACGTCGTCGCCGGTGAAGCGCCAGGCGTCGTGCAGCGCCCTGGCGTTGGCCACCAGGTTGCGGCAGGAGAGCACCGCGCCCTTGGAACGGCCCGTCGTCCCCGACGTGTAGAGCATGACAGCGGGGTCGTCGCCGCGCCGGGGCGCCACGTCGTCCCGGGGGGTGACCGACGCAGCTCGCTCCTGCAACGTCCCGTGGCCGTCGGCCGTCAACGTCTCGAACTCCCGGCCGTCCGGCGCGTCGCCCGGCGCGTCGACCCCACGCCGTCCGACGAAGAGGACGGCGTCGGCATCGTCGAGGAAGGCGGAGACTTCGACCGCGGTGTAGGCCGTGTTCAGCGGTACGTACACGGCCCCGGACCGGAGACAGGCGAGGTACAGGGCGACCGCATCGGCCGACTTGTCGATCTGCGCCACGACCCGGTCGCCGTCCTCGACGGCCGCCGACCGCAACGCCGAGGCGAGGGCGGCGGCCCGTGCATCCATGTCGCCGTACGTCAGTGTGGACCCGTCGGCGAGCACCAGGCAGGTCCGTTCGGGTGCGCGTCGGGCGACGCCGAAGAGCGACTCGTACACGGTGGTCGGTTCGGGCGACGGGGTCACCGTACGATTCTGGTCCAGGACCGCCGGCTGCAGACGCGAGCGGGGAACTGACAGGATGCAGACCATGACGATCGTCCACGAGAGCACCCTGCCCGACGTCGAGATCCCCGACATCACGATCACCGAGCTCGTGCTCCGCCGAGCCGAGGAACTGGCCGACAAGCCGGCGATCAGCGATGTCGGCACCGGTCGGGGCTACACCTTCGGCGAGCTGGCCAACATGATCCGCAGCTTCGCCGGCGGCCTGGCGGCGCGAGGATTCGGCCCCGGGTCGACGCTGGCGATCATGGCCCCGAACGTGCCCGAGTACGCAGTTGTCTTCCACGGCGTCGCCGTGGCCGGGGGGACGAACACCACGATCAACCCGACCTACACCGCCGACGAGGTGCGTCACCAGCTCCAGGACTCCAAGGCCACCATCCTCGTCACCATCGAGATGTTCCTCGAAACCGCCAAGGCGGCCGCCGAGGGGACCGACGTCACCGAGATCATCACGATGGACGGCGTCGAGGGCACCACGGCGATGCTCTCCCTCATGGGCGACCCCATCGACCAGGTGGCGGTCGATCCGGCCGAGCACGTGGTCGTCATGCCGTACTCGTCGGGCACCACCGGGCTCCCGAAGGGCGTGATGCTCACGCACCGGAACCTGGTCGCCAACATCGTGCAGTGCGAGGCGGTGCTCACCTACGAGGACGGCGACGTGGCCATCGCTGCCCTGCCGTTCTTCCACATCTACGGCATGCAGGTGCTGATGAACGGGCTCCTGGCCAACGGCGTGCGCGTGCTGTGCATGCCTCGCTTCGACCTGGTGCAGGCCCTGGAGACCATCCAGGAGGAGAAGGTCACGTGGTTCTTCGCCGTGCCGCCGATGGTGCTCGCCTTCGCGAAGCACCCGGTCGTCGACGAGTATGACCTGTCTTCGCTGAAGACCGTCTTCTCCGGCGCGGCGCCCCTCGGTGCCGAGCTCGCCAAGGAAGCCTCCGCCCGCATCGAGTGCGACGTGGTGCAGGGTTACGGCATGACCGAGCTCTCGCCGGTCTCGCACGCCACGCCGTCGGGCAACTTCAAGCCCGGATCGTCCGGTATCACGGTGGCGAACACCCAGTGTCGTCTGGTCGACGCCAGCGGCGAGGATCAGGGGGTCGGCGGACGAGGCGAGCTGTGGGTGAAGGGCCCGCAGGTGATGAAGGGCTACCTCGAGAACGACGAGGCCACCCGCAACACCATCGACTCGGACGGCTGGCTCCACACGGGCGACGTGGCCGAGGTCGACGAGGACGGCCACTTCTACATCGTCGACCGCGTCAAGGAGCTCATCAAGTTCAAGGGGTT
>JBPPNA010000292.1:0-9767 GCA_051306355.1 Acidimicrobiales bacterium
GAGGTACCGGTCGGCGAAGCTCGGGTCCATGTCGAGGCGCTCCATCCACTCCATGATGGACAGGCGCAGCTCGAGGACGGACAGGTCGATGCCCTTGCGGGCCGACAGCGCTTGGCGCAGGAAGTTGATCACCGAGACGCCCGGGATGGACTGCGGGTACTGGAAGGCCAGGAACATGCCGGCCTTGCCTCGCACGTCGACGTCCCAATCGGTGATGTCATCGCCCCACAGACGGATGCTGCCCTGGGTGATCTCGTAGTCGGGGTTGCCGAGAAAGGTGTTCGCCAGCGTGGACTTGCCGGAGCCGTTGGGACCCATGATGGCGTGGACCTCGCCCGGCTGGACCGTGAAGTCGACGCCGTTGAGGATCTGACCGTCGTTGTCGGCCCCGGCCTCGCGTGCTGCGGGGTCGGCGACCTGCGCGTGCAGGTCGATCGTCTCGAAGAGGGGGGACGGAGCGGGAGACGCAGCCATGCCGACCAGTGTATTAGCACTATGGACGTAGTGATAATGCCGATCGGGGGTTTCTCCGCCGTTCGGCGACGCCGACGGGCGCCGTTTCGGGCCTGGTTGCGGGACGTTCAGGCCTCTGTCTGCTTCTCGTCCTCTTCCGCCTTGGCCGCGCCTTCCTTCAAGCCGGACTTGAACTCGTTCTGGGCCTGGCCCAGCGAACGAGCGAGCTTGGGCAGCTTGGCGCCACCGAACAGGAGGAGGATCACGATCAAGACGATGAGGAGTTCGGGTCCACCGAGGTTCATAGGTTCCCCACGCTACCCCAGGCCCCGGGAATCGGCATCGCGGCGCGCGACGAAGCCGGATGAGCGTTCGGCGCACGGTTCGGGCGTAGTGTCAGAGACCGTGACCGCCAGCCCCGACTGTCGCTTCACCGTGTTGGGGCATGCGTGCCTCGCGGTCGAAGCGGGTGACCTTCGCATCGTGGTCGATCCCTGGCTCTTCGGGAGTTGCTACTGGCGATCGTGGTGGCACTACCCGGCGCCGCCCGAGGTGTCCGAGGAGTGGTGGCACCCCGATGTGGTCATCGCCAGCCACCACCACGCTGATCACCTGCACTACCCCACGGTGCGGCGCTTCGACCGCGCCGCGCGCATCGCCATCCCGCGCTTCGGGGTGGACGTCATGGCCCCCGAGTTCGAGACGATGGGCTTCACCGACATCACCGAGGTCCCACACGGCACATCGGTCGTGCTCGCCCCCGGGGTGCGGTATGCCTCCTACCAGTACGGCTTCGACGATTCGGTCGTGGTCCTCGAGGTGGGTGACACGGTGCTGGTCGACTGCAACGACGCCAAGATCCGGGGACGTGCGCTGAAGCAGGTGGCCGACGACTTCGGCCGCCCCACCTTCGCGTTCAAGACCCACTCCTACGCCCAGGCCTTCCCGCTGTCGTACACGGCCGACGATTCCACCGACCTCGACCTCGTGACGCCGGAGACGTTCCTGGCCGACTTCGTCGAGACGGCCACCACGCTGCGCCCGCAGCACATGGTCCCCTTCGCCAGCGACGTGGCCTTCCTCCACCCGCAGTCCCGGCATGCCAACGAGCACACGGTGACGCGCACCGCGGTCGCCGCCGCCATGGCGGTCCACGGACCGGACGACGTGCGGGTGCTCGACATGCGCCCTGGTGAGTCCTGGAGCAGTGCCGGCGGCTTCGAGTTCCATGACGAACGACTCTCGGAGGATCTCGACACCCGCCGTCGGGTCATCGCCGCCCGTTCCGAGGAGGTGGCCCTCACCCTCAGGACCCAGGCCGACCACGAGGCCGACGTCGACCTCGACTTCGACACGTTCCGGGCCTACTTCGAAGCCTTCGTCCGGGCGGTCCCGTTCCCTGCTCGTCGCCTCGCCGGCGGAAGACCGGTCGTGTTCGAGGCGCCGTGGCACCCGTCCCCGGCCTGGGTGGTCGACCTCCGGGGCCGGCGGGTGTACGCCGCCGCGGAGGTCCCCGACCACGCCGCCTCGGTGGTGGTGCTCGATCGAGCCGTGCTGGCCGAGGGGATCGCCAACCGGATCCTGCACTTCGCCCAGGGCTCGTTCCGCCAGCGGACGCACGTGCGCGCCGGCGGGCTGGGCGACGACCTCGCGTTCTGGGCCCTGGTGATGATCTACGAGATCGGCTACCTGCCGCTGCGGGCGTCGGTCCGCCCCCGCCTGGTCCGGGCCAGCCTCCGCCGGTGGCGGGAGCTGCTCGACGCTGCGAGCGCGCTCACCCGTCGTGGAGGCGGCTCGCCGCTGGAGCGATTGGCTGGCGGGTTCGCCACCCAGCCACCGGACGATTCCACGGTCGGGACCGCTCCCGGCTGAGCGGGCGGCGAGGCGCCTCGCCTCACCAACCGCGGTCGACCCACTCCTGCAGGTGTGGTCGTTCGGTGGCGATGGTGGTGTCGTCGCCGTGGCCCGGGAGCACGAGCGTCTCCGGCGGGAGGGTGAACAGCTTTCGGTCGATCGACGCGATGATCTCGTCGAAGTCGCCCAGGTCGGTGGCCGTGTTCCCGGGGCCGCCGGGGAACAAGGTGTCGCCCGAGAACAGGATCGGTGATCCGTCGAGTCGGAAGCTCATCGAGCCGGGCGTGTGGCCGGGGTTGTGGATGGTGTGCAGCCGGAGCCGGCCGACCTCGATGACGGACTCGTCCTCGAGGATCTCGTCGTAGCTGGGCAGCATTGCGGCGTCCTCGGCGGTGACGTGCACGCTGTAGCCGGCGTCTCGTAGCTGGGGGACGGCTTGGATGTGGTCCCAGTGCCCGTGGGTCTCGATCACCTGGCGGACACCGAGGCGCTGACAGAGCTCGAGGAGCATCTCGTGCTCGTTGGCGGCGTCGATGAGCACGGCGTCGCCGCTCTGTCTGCAGCGCAGGACGAAGACGTTGTTCTCGTATGGACCCACGACGACCTTGTGGATCTCGGCCTGCTCGTCCTGCCAGTGCAGCGCGTCCATGCGTCCACCCTACGGGTGAGCTCCCCGGGCCGGCGGAAGCAAGCTCCCATGTCACGGGAGGAAGCTCCTATGTCACGGGAGCGATGACATCGAAGCCCAAGCCCGCGGCGGCAGGGATCTGACGGCGGTCGAAGGTCAGGTAGCGGACCGGTCCGGGCAGGCGGTCGGCGGCAGCGAGGTGGAGCGCGTCGACGGAGCGGACGCGGTAGGTGGCGCCGATCTCGACGGCCCGGGCCAGGCAACGCTCGTCCAGGGGGATCACGTGGAAGCGGTCCCAGTCCGAGCGCAGGGCGCTCCAGAGGCGTTCGTGCTGCCCCGGCGTGACCGCCACGTGGTGGAGCGCCTGGAGGGTCTCGGCTCGGGTGATGGCGGACGCGCACCAGGTGTCGGCCTCGCTCATCGCCTCGGTGACCAGACCGTGTCCGCCGGTGGACACGTAGCGTCGCACCAGCGCCGACGTGTCGATGGCCAGGATCATCCCCGGCCTCGCAGCTCACCGAGGATGTCGTCCAGCCGGACATCGACGGCGAGGTCGAGCGGATCGAGGTCGGCGGCGGGCGATCCGCTTCGTCGGGGTGCGTCGACGAGACCGGTGGCCACCAGATCGTCGAGCGTCGGTGCCCCGGCGGGTTCGAGCGGGCCGAGCTGGGCCACGGGCTCGCCGTCCACCGTCACGACGATGCGCTCACCGGCGCCGGCTCGGCGGAGCACGGCGGCCACGTTGTTGCGCAACTCGCGGACGCCGATGGACTCCATCGACCGAACGGTACCGTCACGCTCCATGGCAGGAACGCCCGACCTCATCCCGCTCGAGATCCTCTTCGGCAACCCCGACCGGGTCAGCCCGCAGCTCTCACCCGACGGTTCGATGCTCTCGTGGATTGCCCCGAGGGACGGCGTGCTCAACGTCTGGGTCCTCGATCTCGCTGGTGCCGCCGATGACGGCACCGTCGATGTCTCGGCCGCCGAGGCGGTCACCGACGACACCGACCGTGGTATCCGTTCCTACACCTGGGCCTACGACGGCCGTCACCTGCTCTACGTCCAGGACACAGGCGGCGACGAGAACTGGCACGTCTACGCCACCGACGTGATCGACGGCGGCACGCGCGACCTGACGCCGTTCGATGGTGTGCAGGCACAGGTGGTGGAGGTCGACGAGGATCATCCGGATGTCGTGCTCCTCGGGGTCAACGCCGACGATGAGCAACTGCACGACGTGTACACCTGCGACCTGGCATCGGGCGCGCTCACCAAGACGGTCGAGAACCCAGGCTTCATCGGGTGGGTGGCCGACGCTGACATGGAGGTGCGAGGTGCGGCCGCACCGACCCCCGACGGCGGAATGGCGGTCATGGTGCGCGACACCGTCGACGACGACTGGCGCCCCCTGTTCGTGGCCGGCCAGGAGGACGCGCTCACCACCTCACCGATCAGCTTCGACCGCAGCGGGGAGCGGATGTTGTGCATCTCGTCGGTGGGTGCCAACACCGGACGGTTGGTGTGGACCGACATCGCCTCCGGGGACACCACGGTCGTGGCCGAGGACGAGCGTTACGACGTCGCCAGCGTCAGCGTCGACCCGCACACGAAGGCCCCCCGGGGTGTGGCGTTCCAGCGTGACCGTCTGCAGTGGCGCGCCCTCGACGACTCGGTCCGTGCCGACTACGAGCGCCTCGATGCCCACGACGCGGGTGACTGGAGCCTGGTGAGTCGCGACGTCGACGACACCACCTGGCTGATCGCCTACTCCCATGACGACGGCCCTGTCGGGTACTGGAGCTACGAACGCGCCGGTGGGGCCTTCACGTTCCTCTTCGACCACCAGCCGGCGCTGGCGCCATTCGTCCTCGCTCCCATGGAGCCCTTCGGCTTCGACGCCCGGGACGGCCTCCGCATCGAGGGATACGTCACCTGGCCGGTCGGGCGGGAGCGGACCTCGGTGCCGGCGGTGCTGAACGTCCACGGCGGACCGTGGGCCCGGGACACGTGGGGCTTCCATCCCGAGGCGCAGTGGCTGGCCAACCGTGGCTACGCCTGCATCCAGGTCGATTACCGGGGCTCCACCGGTTACGGCAAGGCCCACGTCAACGCCGGCGACCGGGAGTGGGGGGCCAAGATGCACACCGATCTCCTCGACGCCATCGATCACCTCGTCGCCGATGGCGGCATCGACCCCGACCGGGTCGCCATCTACGGCGGGTCCTACGGGGGCTACGCCGCGCTGGTCGGGGCTGCGTTCACCCCCGATCGGTTCCGCTGCGCGATCGACATCGTGGGTCCCTCGAACCTCAAGACGCTCATCGAGTCCGTTCCACCGTACTGGGCGCCGATGATCGCCCAGTTCCACACCCGGCTCGGGAACCCGGAGACGGACGAGGTCATGCTGTGGGAGCGGTCGCCCCTCTCCCGGGTGGACGACATCACCATCCCCCTGCTGATCGCCCAGGGTGCGAACGACCCGAGGGTGAAACAGGCCGAGTCCGAACAGATCGTGGCCGCCATGGTCGAGCGCGACATCCCGCACGAGTACCTGCTCTTCCCCGACGAGGGTCACGGGTTCGCCAAACCGGAGAACCGCCTGCACTTCTACGCCCGGGCCGAGGCCTTCCTCGCCGAGCACTGTTGATCAGCGGTCCGTTCCGGTAGGTGTAGCGCTGGTGTACACATCTGCTGTTGTCACTGTGGCGGCCGGCGCATAGCTTGACCAGTCAGTCAAGCCGCCTCACCTGGGAGCACAACACCGTGAACTTCGCCTTCTCCGACGAGCAGGAAGAACTCCGGAACATCGTCCGGTCCTTCCTCGAGAACAAGTCCCCCGAGTCCGCTGTTCGCGAGCAGATGGAGACCGAGAAGGGGTACGACGACGCCGTCTGGAAGCAGATGGCCGAGCAGATGGGGCTCCAGAGCCTCATCATCCCCGAGGAGTACGGCGGTTCCGGCTACAGCTACGTCGAGCTCACCGTGGTGCTCGAGGAGATGGGCCGCTCCCTCGTCTGCGCCCCGTACTTCGCCACCGTCGTGCTCGCCGCCAACACGATCCTGCAGTCCGGTGACGACGCAGCCAAGAAGGCGCTGCTCCCGGGCATCGCCTCCGGCGAGACCGTGGCCACCCTCGCCCTCACCGAGGCCAACGGCCGCTGGGACGAGCAGGGTGTCGAGGCCACTGCCACCAAGAGCGGCGACGGCTACACGATCTCGGGCGAGAAGATGTTCGTCCTCGATGGTCACACCGCCGACCTCATCATCGTCGCCGCCCGCACCGATGCCGGCGTCAGCCTGTTCCACCTGAACAGTGACGCCTCGGGCCTGACCCGCACGCCGCTTTCGACCATGGACCAGACCCGCAAGCAGGCCAAGCTCACCTTCGAGAACACGCCCGCCACGCTCATCGGCACCGACGGCGGCGGCTGGGACGTCATCAGCACCGTCCTCGACCTCACCGCGGTTGCGCTCGCCGCCGAGCAGGTCGGTGGCGCCCAGTACGTGCTCGAGATGGCCGTCCAGTACGCCAAGGACCGGGTCCTGTTCGGTCGGCCCATCGGTTCGTTCCAGGCCATCAAGCACAAGTGTGCCGACATGCTCCTCGAGGTCGAGTCGGCCAAGTCGGCCGCCTACTACGCAGCCTGGTGCGCCGCCGAGATGAACGACGAGCTTCCGTCCGTCGCCTCGCTGGCCAAGGCGTACTGCTCCGAGGCGTACTTCCATGCCTCGGCCGAGAACATCCAGATCCACGGTGGCATCGGCTTCACCTGGGAGCACCCCGCCCACCTGTACTTCAAGCGGGCCAAGAGCTCCGAGCTGCTCTTCGGTGATCCCACCTATCACCGCGAGCTGCTCGCCCAGCGCATCGGGATCTGATCAGTTCGTCGGACGCCTCGTGCCGATTCCGGCGACCTCTGCACTGCAGTGGGCACCGCTCGCGTCGGCGAAACTGTTCGGGGGATGGCGAAGGATCGTTCGTCGAGTGACGTCGAAGGGGGGCGACACGGCCACGTCGGTAACGTCCCCGGTGTGGTCTGGATCTTCGTCGTCATCGGCGGCGCGATGGTGTTCGCCGTCGCAGCCGCGTTCGTGGGATCGGAAGCGTTCCGCCTGGGGCACACACCGACCACGGCAGTCTTCGATCTGGACGAGGCCGTCGCAGCCGTGGCCGACGGGTTGCGCGACGAGACCGCCGCCGGTCTCACCTACGATGAGGTCCGGGACCTGATCCGGTACTCCCTCGAGCACCTGCGGTCCAAGGGGATCTCCGCCATGCCCGGCGAGGAACTCGGCCTCGACGTCCATGGACCGCCCGTCGTCGTGGCCGACGACGATGCCGTGGCCGTGGTCCTGGGCCGAGCCGACGAGGTCGGCATGGCCGTGACCGACGACGGCGTCCTCGAGGTGCTCGACCTCCTGCTGACGCACCTGGTGGAGATCGGTGCGGTCGGACCGTCGGTACCACCGCCCGACACCACGGCCTGACGACACCGCGGCCTGACCTGGCATCGCGCACTAGTCGATCTTGCCCTCGCCCTCGGCGTTGGCGCCGCGCTCGGTCATGTCGCGGTAGGTCTCCTCGATGTCGGGCTGGTCTCCTTCTGCCCGCTCGGCGGCGGCCTCTTCCTCGGCCGTCGGCATGGAGCCCGCATCCTTCTCGCCGATCTCTTGGTTGGTGTCCTCGTTCGTGTCTTTGCTCATCGAAGTCCTCCTGCGGTCGGGCCGGCGTCTTCCGGCATCAGTCGGGACCCATACCCAGTCCCGCCACATTCACCCGGAAAGCTGCCACCACCGGTCCGCGCCCGTGTGCTGGAATGGCCGATACCAGAGAGAGGAGGTGGTCCATCATCATGGAAGACAGTTGTACTGGGACCCTGGAGGTGGCTGGCCGCTAGGTCAGTCCTCGGACCGACCTGGTGAATACCACCAGGCCACCGCTGAGTACCTCGGCCGGAGGTTGGTCCCATCCGGTGCACAACGAGAACTCGGTCCTACGAAGAACGTGGATGGGGAGGCTCCCGCTTGCCGGTGGCCTCCCCGTCCCGCGTATCGTCTCACCATGTCGAACCGCCTCGCACGAATCGAAGAGCACCGATGGCTGGGCGACAAGCGGACCTTCATCGTCCATGACCAGGACAACGTCTGCGATCCAGCCGTGCTCGACGACATCGCATCGGCCCGGTCGTGGCACACCTTCGGTCCCGACACGAGCGTCGAGGCCCGCAACCGGGGATTCCGGGTCTGCAAGGCGTGCGCCGCCGCCGATGCCGCCAACGGCGTCGAGTGAGTCGTTCCGGCCCTCCCGGTCCTGTCCGATGAACGAGAAGTTCTCGTCGGGTCCCCTCACGTTGGTTGGTCACCTCGCCGGCAAGACGGAGGCCGGCCCCGTCCGTCCGGGGGTCGTGTTGCTCCACGGGTACCCGTCAGGCCCCGCAGGGACCGCCGGGGCGGTTTCGGCCATGCCGGAGCTGGCCGATCGCATCGCCGACGACATGGGCTTCGTGGCCTTCAGCCCGTGCCTGCGTGGGATGGCAGCGAGCGAGGGCAACTTCTCCATCCTGGGCTGGGCTGCGGACATCCACGCTGCGGTCGCCCACCTCCGCGACACCGCCCGTGTGAGCGGGGTCTGGTTGATCGGATTCGGCACCGGGGGTGCGCTCGCGATCTGCGCCGGCGCGCAGGACCCGGAGATCCGGGGCGTCGCCGCATTGGCGGCGCCCGCCGACTTCGACGACTGGGCCGGGAACCCCAAGCGCCTCTTCGAACACGCCCGGGAGGTCGGGATCACGAAGTCCACCCTCCACGACGGAGCGATCGACGGATGGTCTCGGGAGCTGCGCTCGGTGAAGGCCGTCGTCAGCGCCCAGCAGCTGGCCCCCCGATCGCTGCTGGTCCTCCATGGCTCGGACGACGACCTCGTGCCCGCCTTCGATGCCCGGGTCATCGCTGATGCCCACACCGAGGCCGAGCTCCGGCTCGTCGACAGCGCCGGTCATCGCCTGCGTCACGATCCCAGGGCCATGTCCATCCTGTTGGGTTGGCTCGACCGTCAGCGGAACGCGGCCGTCCCCCGAACCGCCTGAGTCACTGCTGCTTGGACTTGCCCTCCGCCTTCTGGGCCTTCTTCCACTTGCGGACCTCGTGCAGCGCCTCCTCGGAGGAGATGTCGGCCACCGATCGGGGCACCCCGTCGGAGAACGGCGCCGCCACCTCCTCCCAACCCGCCGGCGTCTTGGCGAACCGCTTGGCCAGGATGGCGATGAAGATCTTCGTCTTCTCCTCGCCGTATCCGGGCAGCTCCCGGAGCCGGTCGTAGAGGACCTGCGCGTTCCGCACTCCCTTCCAGATCTTGTCGGCCTGACCGTCGTAGTGCTCGACCAGGTGCTCGCACACTGCGTGGACCCGCTCGCCCATCGACTTGGGGAACCGGTGGATGGCGGGCTTCTCCTGGCAGACGGACACGAGGTCGTCGACCGGCATGGCCGCGATCTGCGAGGCATCGAGGTGCCCGAGTCGCTGGCGGAGGGTGTGGGGACCGGTGAAGGCCCACTCCATCGGGACCTGCTGGTCCAGCAACATCCCGAGCAACAGGGCCAGCGGGTCCTCGATGAGCAGGCGATCGGCGTCGGGGTTGCCGGTGACCGGCAGGACGGGCTTGGCCATGCCGTTGATCCTAGGGACCGGCTATCGGACCCAGGGCGGGGCCAGTTCCGGGTCGATCCCGTGGGCCTCGATGGCCTCGGCGACCGTCTCGGGCTTCACATCGCCGGCGTCGGCGAGCGACGCCAGCGTGGCCACGACGACGTGACCGGCGTCGATCTCGAAG
>JBPPNA010000037.1:0-3808 GCA_051306355.1 Acidimicrobiales bacterium
CCATGGCGGCCCGCATGCAGCGCATGGTGCCGGTGAGGGTGACGTCGAGCACCACGTTCCACTGCTCGTCGGTCATCTCGACGAGGGGCACCTGGCCGCCGAGTCCGGCGTTGTTCACCACCGTGTCGAACCCCCCGAGCGACTCGTTCGCCGTTCGGAACAGCGCCTGGACCTGCTCCTCGTCGGTGACGTCGCACACCGCCACGGGCGGAGGATCGATGCCCAGCTCATCGGCCAGACGGGCTGCGGCCTCGTCCAGACGCCGCTCGTGATGGTCCGAGAGCAGCACCGAGGCGCCCTAGAGGAGGCAGCGGCGCGCGGTGGCGAAGCCGATGCCCGTGCCGGCGGCTGCCGTGACGACCACCCGTCGGCCGCGCAGGAGGTCGTGCGGTTCTGGCTCGGCTGGGGCGACGCTGAACGGTCCTGGCACGCCCGGCACGGTATCTGACGGTGCGTCAGGCTCCGGGAGCGAGCGGCCGGAAGACCCTGCGGTTCGGGCTACCGTCGAGGCCATGAGCGAGCTCCCCCTGATCGGCAGTCACGTCGGCCCCGACGATCCGTTGGGGGCGGCCGCCGCCGAGGGCGCGGAGTGCATCCAGATCTTCCTCGGCGATCCGCAGTCCTGGAAGAAGCCGGCGCCACGCGACGACGCCGAGGCCCTCAGGGCAGCCGACATCCCGGTCTACGTGCACGCCCCGTACCTCATCAACGTGGCGTCGCCGAACAACCGCGTCCGCATCCCCAGCCGCAAGATCCTGCAGCAGACGTGCGACGCCGCCACCGACATCGACGCCGAGGCGGTCATCGTCCACGGTGGGCACATCACCGAGGACGACGACGAGACCGACGGCTTCATGCGCTGGCGCAAGGCCATCGACAGCCTCGAGACCGACATGGTGGTGCTGCTCGAGAACACCGCCGGCGGCGACCACGCCATGGCCCGCCACTTCGACACCATCGGGCGGCTCTGGGACCACATCGGCGACACCGGCATCGGCTTCTGCCTCGACACGTGCCATGCCTGGGCGGCCGGCGAGGACCTGGTCGATTCGGTGGAGCGCATCATCGGCATCACCGGCCGGGTCGACCTGGTCCACTGCAACGACTCCAAGGACGAGCAGGGCTCGGGACGAGACCGTCACGAGAACCTCACCCACGGCCAGATCGATCCCGATGCCATCCTCGCCGTGGTCCGGGCGGCCAACGCGCCGGTCATCTGCGAGACGGCCGAAGCAGGCCGCAAGGACGACCTCGCCTTCCTCCGTTCGTCGTTGTGACATCGCCGCCGCCCCACGGGCGGTGTCACGCGATGGTGGGCTCGGCGCGGACGAGGGTGCGGTAGAGGTCGGCGTAGAGGCCGCCGGCAGTGAGCAGTTCGCCGTGGCGGCCGCTCTCGACGATGCGGCCTTCGTCGACGACGAGGATCTGGTCCGCGGTCGTGATGGTGGACAACCGATGGGCGATGACCAGCGAGGTCCGGCCCTCCAGGGCGGTGGCGAGCGCTTCCTGTACGGCGGCCTCGTTCTCGCTGTCGAGGCTGGACGTTGCCTCGTCGAGGATGACGATCGACGGGTCCTTGAGGAGCATCCGAGCGATGGACATGCGTTGCTTCTCACCACCGGACAACCGGTACCCGCGGTCGCCCACGACGGTGTCGTAGCCGTCAGGGAGGGCGGCGATCACGTGGTGGATGCGGGCGGCCTCACACACCCGCTGCAGGTCGGCCATGGTTGCTGCGGGCATGGCGTAGCGGAGGTTGCCGGCGAGCGTGTCGTGGAACAGGTGAGGGTCCTGCGAGACGACCCCGATGGCCCGTCGCAGGGTCTCCTGGGTGAGATCCCGCACATCGTGGCCGTCGACGCGCACCGCGCCGGAGTCGACGTCGTACAGGCGGGGGAGCAGTGACGTGAGCGTGGTCTTGCCTGCACCGGACGGCCCGACGACGGCGACCAGTTGGCCCGGCTGGACATGGGCGTCGATGCCGCGGAGCACCGGCCCGGACGACGAGTCGTGGTCCGGAACGGCGCCGGCGAGCGAGGGCAGCGACACGTCGGCGGCAGTGGGGTAGGTGAACCAGACGTCGTCGAAGTCGATCTCGCCGCGCACGCTCACCAGGTCGATCGCGCCGGGCCGATCCTGGATCGCGTTGCGGATGTCGAGCACCTCGAAGACCCGCTCGAACGAGACGAACGCCGTCATGATGTCGATCCGGGCGTTGGTCAGCGCGGTGAGCGGCTGATAGATCCTGGTGACCAGCGCGGCCAGCGCGACGAGGGTGCCGAGCGTGATCGTCCCGTCGATCACGAGGAGCCCACCCCACCAGTACACGGCGGCCACGCCGAGGGCCGCCACGAGGCTCAGGCTGGCGAAGAACACCCGACTGAGCACGGCGGAGCGGACGCCGGTGTCTCGGACGCCGGCGGCATCGTCGGAGAAGGTGGCGGTCTCGTCGTCGTGTCGACCGAAGAGCTTGACGAGCATGGCGCCGGCCACACCGAAGCGCTCGGTCATCGTCGAGTTCATGCGGGCGTTGCGCTCCATCTGCTCCCGGCTGATGGACTGCAACCGGGTTCCCACCCGCTTGGCGGGGATCAGGAACGCGGGGAGCAGCGCGATGGCGAGGACGGTGAGGCGCCATTCGAGCGCCACCATGGCGATCACCGTCGTCACGAGGACCACGACGTTCGACACCACGGATCCGAGGGTCCCGGTGAGAGCGCGCTGGGCGCCGATCACGTCGTTGTTCAGCCGGGACACGAGCGCACCGGTCTGGGCCCGGGTGAAGAACGCCACCGGCAGGCGCTGCACGTGGTCGAAGAGCCGCACGCGGAGGTCGTAGATGAGGCCCTCACCGATCTTCGAGGACAGCCACCGCTCGACCAGCGACAGCACCGAGTCGGCCAGGGCGGCGCCCACCGCCAGGAGTGCGAGCAAGGTCAGTTGGTCCCGGTTGTTGTCGGGGATGGCCTCGTCGACGATCGTCCGGATCAGCAGCGGCGGCACCAGTCCGAGGAGTGCGGCGGTGATGATGGCGACGAGGAACCAGATGATCTGGTTCCGGTACGGGCGTGCGAAGCCCCAGACGCGCTTCACGATCCCGCGCTCGAGCGATGCGCCCTCGATGGCTGAGGGGTCGCTCGGCATCATCGAGTGAGGTCCCATCCGCATCCCAGGAAGGCTACGGCCACGCTCGACGATCGCCGCCCTGTCGGTGACGCCGGAACGCTGGCTGGGATTCCTGCGTCTGCGGCCATGCGGACGGCACTTCGCCGGTCGCCGGAACTCGCGCCGTCGTCGCTCCGAATCTGCCGGTCAGCGGGCTTCCGGAGAATCGTCGACTGCCGGAGACCGACCCGGCGGCGTGAGTGCGTCGAGCCGGTGCACCCACGGATGCATCGTTTGGTGGTTGATGCCAGCGCGGGCTGCGGCGATGGCGGCGGCGAAGCGGTCCGGGTCTCCTACGCGGCCGGCTCTCGACTCCGCCAGTGCAGCGTCGTGTTCGAGCCCGACCAGCAGCCCGCGCATGTCCTCGGCGGCCAACTCGGTGCGGGCGGCGTCGAACATCGCCCTGGCGTCGTCGTGTCGGCCCTCGAGGGAGGCGATCCCCGCTGCGATCCAGCGACCGTCGGTCTCCAGGTAGCGCTCGGTCGGCTTCCTCGTGTTCACCGAGGACCAGAAGTCCCCGCGTCTGGAATACCGCGAACAATGCCGCCTGCGCCATCCGTCCGCTCTGGCGTGCCTCGGCGCTGCACCCGGCGGCGAGGGCGACGAGACGACGTGGCTCCGATGCTGCGCTGAACAGCAGGAA
>JBPPNA010000122.1:0-6040 GCA_051306355.1 Acidimicrobiales bacterium
CCTCGGCGACCCCCCACCCATCCGCGATCTCGGTCTCCTCGGTGCAGCGGCGGCGCGCCCTCGGGCCTCGGCGTTCGGTGACGACGCCTACCCCGATGTCTGGACCAAGGCCGCAGCCCTCCTCCACTCAGTCGTCAAGAACCATCCGCTCGTCGATGGGAACAAGCGTCTCGGTTGGCTGGCGTGCGCAGTGTTCCTCGACTTGAACGGCATCGACCCGACGACCGCTTCGAATGACGGGGTCTACGAACTCGTGATTCGTGTTGCGTCGGAGCCGATCGACGTGACCGACCTCGGCGCGATGCTTCGATCGCTGGTCAGAGAGAACGGCTGACTGCGCCGGTTTGGTCAGCGAGCGATGACCTCGATGGTTGCGACGGTCCGTTCCCCAGGGGTCGCGAACGGGTGTCAGATGAGCAGCGAGACCACGTCAGCGAAGACGAGGGCGATCACGCCGACCAGCAGCACCCACACCCCGATGCGCACCGAGCGCGAACGCCGACGGTACGGCGGTTCCTGCGTAGGGTCGGATGGGGGCGTGTAGCGGCTCACGGGCCGAGGGTACCGACGGCCGGGTCCATCTCGCAGGCACAGGTCACTTGTATCTAACCGTTAGGTCTGCTTAACGTACACGGACTTGCCGGGAACCCGGACTGCGGGAGCCCAGGCTGTTCCCACCCTGATCGTCAGCCCTGGAGGCACCCGTGACCACGAACCGCACCACCCGTTCCCGATGGCTCGCCGCCTTCGTGGCACTGGGCCTGGTCTTCGCCGCCTGTGGCGACGACGACGGCGCCGGCGTTCGCGAGATCGGCAACGAAGGCGGGTCGGGCAGTGCGAGCGGCTCCGGCAGCGGAAGTGGCAGCGCCAGTGGCGTCGCCTCGGGTTCGACCGGCAGCGTCGAAGCCGACGGGGGGTACGACTACGCCAGCGACGTGTCCGCCCACCGCCAGGTGGTCGTCGACATCTGTGAGATCAACACTCTCCTCGACGAGGACACGATCGATTTCGACGCCATCGACGCGCGCTATGTCGACGGTGGCAGCTCTGTGAACAGTGACGGCTCGGCCCGCACGCTGGCCGGCTTCGCCACGGCCGAGGAGCGGCTCCACGGCTTCGACGAGTACTACGACTCGGCCACGCCGCTCGACGACTTCGTGACTGACGCAATCGGGGGCGCCGGCGACTTCGAGGGCGAGGCCGATGCCGTGCGCCGCCAGGGCGTGCAGAAGGGCACCCAGAACCAGATCATGATCGCGTGGACCATCCACGAGCTCCGCGCTGCGCTCGGCAAGGCCGCAGCCGGCGAGTTCGATGCTGCCGAGGGAGCACCCCACAACTGGGACGAGGCCTGGGCCTTCTACCACGGTGCCGAGCCGGCCTGCGCGCCGTACGCCAGCGCCGACAAGCGTGGTGCGGACTTCGGCACCACGGCCGACGGCGGCGAGACCTCGCTCGCCAACGAGGCCATCCTCGCCGCCATGAACGATGGTCGCGACGCGCTGCTCGCCGAGGACGCCGAGGGTGCCCAGTCCGCAGCCGACGAGGTGCTGCGCAACGTCGTCATCACCTACGCACAGGCCGCGATCAAGTACGCGACGGTCATCGCCGACGACCTCGCCGCCGACGACGCCGAAGGCGCCCGGGTCCACCAGGCCGAGGGCTACGCCTTCTTCCGGGTGATCGAGCCGATCATCGCCGAGGCCGGTGCAGATGTCGACGCCATCGGGGCGGTCCTCGGACTCGCCGCCGAACCCGGTGCCAACGGGAACGGCGAGGACGTGCGCACCGCACTGCAGCCCGCGCTCGACGAACTGGGGATCACCGACACCGACATCGGCGAGCTCCAGGAGAGCTGAACGAGACGCTGACCCTGACCTCCAGCTGAACGGACTCAGCTGCAGGAGTCGCACACCCCGACGAGGTCGAGACGGTGGCCGTCGACGGCGAACGATGACCGCCGGGCCACCGCTCGCAGGGCCCGTTCGAGCTCGGCTTCGACCTTGGGTTGGAGGGAGAAGTCGGCCACGTCGCCGCAGGTGGAGCAGATGAGGTGGTGGTGGTGCTCGGTGAGGTCCTCGGCCAGCTCGTACCGGGCGAAGTCGTCCCGGGTCACGATGCGGGTGACGACGCCCACCTCCTCGAGGATGGCCAGGTTCCGGTAGGCGCTCGACTGCGCCAGCCGCCGCTCGGCGGCGAGGATCTGTGGGATCGTCATCGGGCCGTTGCCGGAGCGGAGCGCATCGACGATCCAGCGTCGGCCACGGGTGTAGCGCTGGTCAGCGACCCGCAATCGCGTGGCGATGATGTCGTCGAGCTCGTTGGTGACCACGGCGGCACGGTACACCAGAAATGGGAACCACTGAGAATGTGAGGGTCAGTGCACGTGGTGCGGATCGTCCATCACGAAGTCGTCGCCGACCCGCAGCACGCGTCCTCCGAATGCCAACCGTAGGTGGTCCTCCTGCAGGACCTCCTCGGGGGAGCCCAGGGCGATCGGTCGCGTGGCGAGCAGCAGGACCCGGTCGCAGCGGCGGGCATCCTCGAGGCTGTGCGTGGTCATCACGACAGCCCGGCCGGCGGCGCGCTCCTCGGCGATGACGTCGAGGATGAGCTCGCGGGACACGATGTCGAGTCCGGTCACCGGCTCGTCGAGCAGGAGGACCTCGGCTTCCTGGGCCAGACCCTGGGCCACGAGGACGCGCTGGCGCTGACCGCCGGACAGGTCGCGCAATTGACGGTCGGCCAGATCCGCGACGCCGAGCCGCTCCATCGAGCGCGTGATCGCGGCGCGGTCGGCGGCGCTGAACCGGCGGAGCATCCCCCGTGTCGCGTAGCGGGCCATGGCAACGGTGTCCCGAACGGTGATGGGGACGCCCTGGTCCACGTCGGTCGACTGGAGTACGAGGGCCACTTGATCCCGTCGACACGCCACTCGCCCCCGGTGCGCGTCGGTGAGACCGGTGATGGCATGGAGGAGGGTCGACTTCCCGGATCCGTTGGGTCCGATGACGGCGAGGGTGGATGAGGGCCCCAATCGGAGATCGACCCCGGAGATCGCGACGCGGGCGCCGTAGGCGACCTCGAGCCCTTCGATGACGACCAGTGCGTCCATCTTCCGGACGGTACCGGAAACGAGTCCGATTCTCATCCCGGGTTGCTGCGTCCGTCGAGCGTGCGTACAGTCTCGTATTGATACCCATTCTCACTTCCAAGGTCTCCAGGTCATGATGACGCACTACACCCGACGGCTCCCGATCCTGCTCACGGCAGTCGCCCTGGTCCTGAGCGCCTGTGGCGATGACACCGACGCGTCGGCGGCGGGGGAGGACGGACGACCCACCATCGCCGTGACCACCAACATCCTCGGCGACGTGGTCGAGAACATCGTCGGCGATCGTGCCGACGTGGTGACCGTCATGCCGGTGGGGGCGAGTCCTCACGACTTCCAGGCATCGGCTCGTCAGGTGAACGAGGTCCGCGAAGCAGACGCGCTCATCGTCAACGGTGGCGGGTTCGAGGAGGGTCTCCTGGACCTGATCGAGAGCGCGGAGGCCGACGGTGTCGTGACCTACGAGGCGCTGTCCGCAGTGGACACGCTGGCGTTCCGTGACCACGGTGACGAGGAGCACGGTGACGAGGAGCACGGTGACGAGGAGCACGGTGATGAGGGCGACGATCCTCACTTCTTCACCGATCCCGCCCGGATGGTCTCCGCTGCAGAGGGCATCGTCGGGTTCCTGGCCGAGAACGTCGCCGGTCTCGACGACCTCGACTCCATGGCGGATGCTGCGGGCTACGTCGACGAGCTCCGCGCCCTCGACGACGAGATCGACGGCACGCTCGCTGCCGTCGCGCCCGAGGATCGCGTCCTCGTCACCAACCACGAGGTGTTCGGGTACTTCGCCGACCGGTACGACTTCGAGGTCGTCGGGACGGTGATCCCCGCCGGGACGACGAGCGAGGCAGCCAGCGGTGGTGCACTGAGCGAGCTGGCCCAGATCCTCCGCGACGAGGGCGTCACCGCGGTTTTCGCCGACACGTCATCCAACGACCGTTTGGCGGAGACGCTGGCCGACGAGGTCGGCGACGTGTCGGTCGTGGAGCTCTTCTCGGAGTCGCTCGGTGAGGGCGGATCCGAAGGCGACAGCTACGTGGCCATGATGCGGACGAACGCCGAGCGAATCGTCAGCGCGCTGAGCTGACCGGCCCGGCGTACCGTTCTCCCATGGATCTGCTGACGGAGGCGTTCGAGCCGGCGTTCATGCAGCGGGCGTTGATCGGGAGTCTCGTGGCCGTGGTGGCCACGTCGCTGGTCGGCGCCTGGGTGGTCCTGCGCGGACTGGCTTTCCTCGGTGACGCCCTGGCCCACGGCGTGATCCCGGGCATCGCGCTCGCCGTGCTGTGGGGGTTCAGCCCCATCGTGGGCGCGCTCGCTGCCGCGCTGGTGATGAGCGGCCTGGTGACGGTGGTCTCCTCGCGGACCTCGGTACGGGAGGACACCGGCATCGGGCTGCTCTTCGTGGGGATGCTCTCGCTCGGTGTCGTGATCGTGTCGAAGTCGACGTCCTTCGCCACCGACGTGACCTCACTCCTCTTCGGCGACGTGCTCGGGGTCTCTCGGGCCGACATCACCGGTCAGCTCGTCGCAGCAGCCTTCGTCCTGGTGGCGACCGTCGTCTTCTACCGCCCGTTCCTCGCCCTCACATTCAACCGCGACAAGGCGTTCACGCTCGGGATGCGTCCCGCCCTGGCCCAGGCCGTGCTCCTCGGTCTCCTCGCCGTCAGCATCGTCGCCAGCTTCCAGGCCATCGGGACCCTCCTGGTCTTCGGCCTCCTGGTCGGGCCACCGGCAACGGCGTCGCTCCTCGTCCGCCGCGTGCCGGCGATCATGGCGCTCTCGGTGGTCATCGGGGCGATCGCTGTCGTGGCCGGTCTGCTGATCAGCTTCCACCACGGCACAGCGGGCGGCGCGACCATGGCTGGCCTGTCCGTCGTCCAGTTCTTCGTGGTGCTCAGCGTTCGGGAGATCGTCGGTGCGACCAACCGCCGGTCCGGTCAGGTCCCGGTGGAGGATCAGCCTCCGGCAGAGGGCGCTGGCGCCGCGCCCGGCGCCGTGACCTGACCGGTCTCGGCGCTCCACGTGCCGTACTCCTCGTCCACCGTGACGTCGGCTGCGGACAGTTCCTTCTCGAGGAAATCCTGGGCCCGCTGCTCGGACGGGGACGGTGCGCCCTCCACCGCAGGCTCCTCGTCCCCGGTCGCGTCCTCGCCGCCGGGCTCCTCGCCGGCCTGCTCGGCCAGTGCCCCTTCGATGTTGTCGATCGCGGCCAGGGCGGTCAGCTCGAGGTCGAGGAGCGACTCGGTGAGTCCCTGCTGGTCGAGCGCAGCGGTGAGGGCGTCAGCACCCCCGACCTGATCTTCGAGATCGGTCCTCGCCGTCGCCAGGTCCTCGTCGGTGACGGGGTCGCCGAGCTCCGCGGCACCGTGGGCCAGGATCCGGGCCACGATCTCGGTGGAGAGGATCTGGGCGCGCAGTTGGACACGGGCGGCTTCGCCATCGGGACCGGTCATCTGCTCCGCGAACTGCGAGTTCGCGGCGAACGCCTCGACGTGTTCCTCCACGGTGGCGACTCCGATCTCTTCACCGTCGACCACGGCGGCGACGCCCTCCGAGAGGAGCCCCGCTCCTGACTCGCTGGCGTCGCCGGTCGACTCCGACGTCGGCTTCTCGGCGCTGGCGCCGGTGTCGTCGTCGCCGCACGCAGCGAGGAGCAGGGTCGCGGCGGTGAGCACGGCGGCGAACGTGGTGAAGCGCTTCATGTCTGACCTTGGGGTTGCGGGCGGAACGGTTCACCCGAGGGAGGACTCGGCGGGTGCCACGCCGCGGCAACCACCCATCTGATGGCCGAGGGTCGGTTCTCGTGGCCGTGATGTTCCGCAGCGCCTGCCAGATCGACTCAGCCGATGGCCGGTCAGCCGACGGAGGGCCCCACCCAGACCTGCTGGGCATTCACGAACTCGTGGATGCCGTGGGGAC
>JBPPNA010000165.1:0-30261 GCA_051306355.1 Acidimicrobiales bacterium
ACCCCGCCGACGGGCCCGGCTCGAGTGGCAAGGGCAAACCGCTCAAGTCGATCACCCACCCGCACCCCACGCCGATACCCATCTACCTGGCAGCCGAGGGCCCGAAGAACCTCGAGCTGGCCGGCGAGATGGCCAACGGCTGGCTGCCGATCTGGATGAGCCCCGACGAATCCGATTGGTACCGAGACCGCATCCAGGCCGGCATCGACAAAGTGCCGGGCAAGCGCTTCGACGACTTCGGAGTGGCTGCCGTGGTTCCCACCTTCGTGCACGACGACGTGGACGAGGCAATCGACTCGCTCCGCCCCAACTACGCGCTGTACATCGGCGGCATGGGCGCGCGGGACGAGAACTACCACTACGAGGTCTTCGCCCGGATGCTCGACGGTCGCTACGCAGGCGACTGCGCCAAGATCCAGGACCTCTACCTCGACGGCAAGAAGGCCGAAGCCACGGCTGCGGTACCTGCCGAGCTCATCGACGACGTCGCCCTCGTGGGCTCTGCCGACCGCATTCGTGACCGGGCGCAGCGCTGGGAGGACTCCATCGTCGACACCCTGCTCATCGGCGGCCCCTGGCAGATCGTCGAACCGGCCGGACGCGCGCTCCTGACCTGAGCCGGCGCGGGGTCCGTGGAAAAACTGGAACGTGTTCTAGTCTGGAGCCATGACGCTCCCTGATGTCGGGGTCATCGACACGATGATCAACATCCCGCACGGCTCCAAGCGGGACTGGTACAAGTTCCTGCAGCCGCAGTTGCACGACGCCCAGTCCAAGGACGACTTCGAGTTCCCGGTCGAATACATGTTCAAGGAGGTGCCCGATGACATCCCCGAAGATGCCGACCCGACGGCGGTCGTGCTCGCCGAGATGGACCGCTACGGGATCGACATCGGCATGGTCGGCATCTCCTTCGACCGCGAGGAGTCGATCACGGGCATCGCCGAGAACCCCACCCGGTTCCGGGCTGCCTACGAGATCGACCCCCACCGGGCCATGGACGGGGTCCGCGACCTGGAACGGGCGGTCAAGGAGTACGGCGCAGTGGCGGCGACCTTCTTCCCCGCCGGCAAGAACCCGCAGGTGCCGATCAACGACAAGCGCGTGTTCCCCTTCTACGCCAAGTGCGTCGAGCTCGACATCCCCATCTTCGTCTGCGCCGGCATCCCAGGCCCCCGGGTCCCGGCCGCCTGCCAGGACGTCATGCTCATCGACGAGGTGTGCTGGTACTTCCCCGAGCTGAAGTTCGTGACCCGGCACGGGTGCGAACCGTGGCAGGACCTGGCCGTGAAGCTGATGCTGAAGTGGCCGAACCTGTACTACTCCACCTCGGCGTTCGCCCCGAAGTACTACCCCCAGGCCATCATCGACTACGCCAACACGCGTGGTGGCGACAAGGTCATCTACGCCGGGTACTTCCCGATGGGGCTCTCGCTGGAGCGCATCTTCAGCGAGCTTCCCCAGGTCGGGTTCAAGGACGACGTGTGGCCCAAGTTCCTGCGCCACAACGCCGCCCGGGTCCTCGGAATCGAATGAAGGAGACGATCATGGAGACCAGGACGCGCCAGTATCCGTTCCCGATCCCGTTCGGCTGGTTCTGCGTCGCCCACCCGGGCGACGTCGCGCCCGGCCAGGCCATCGCCCGGTACTACTTCGGCCGACACCTGGTCATCTGGCGGGACGAGCACGAGGCCGTGCACGTCCAGGACGCCTTCTGTCCGCACCTCGGTGCCCACCTCGGACACGGCGGCCAGGTCGACAACGGGTGCATCACGTGCCCGTTCCACGGGTGGAAGTTCGACGCCGAGGGTTCGAACGTCGACATCCCGTACTCCGAGCGCACCAACCGCAAGGCCACGCTGCTGACCTACCCTGCCGTGGAGCGCAACGGGCTGATCATGGCCTGGTACCACCCGCAGGGCGAGGACCCGATGTGGGAGGTTCCCGAGATCCCGGCCTTCGACGCCGACGACACCGAGTACTCCACGATGATCACCACGTCCCACGTGATCGATGCGTGCTGGCAGGAGATGGCCGAGAACGGGGTCGACTCGGCCCACTTCCGCTACGTCCACGACACCGCCGAGGTCCCGGAGCTCGAGTCGTACGAGACCAGCTTCCCCGATTCCGACATGCGGTCCTCCCAGAAGTTCCCCACTCCCCGGGGCGTGATGGAGGGACGCATCGATTCGCACAGCTACGGGCCGGGGATGTCGCTCGTCGGGTTCTCCGGGATCATCGACACGTACAACCTGGCCTGCAACACCCCCATCGACGAGGGTCGCTGCGAGATGTGGTTCCACTTCCGCTTCAAGACCATGGGCGACGAGGAGACCACCCGCAACGTGGGCAACGCCTTCGTCCGCGAGGTCGACAAGCAGGTCCAGGAGGACAAACCGATCTGGGAGCACAAGGCCCACCTCGTGCGGCCCGCGCTGGCGGCCGAGGACGGCCCCTTCATCAAGTTCCGCAAATGGGCGGCGCAGTTCTACGCCGAGGAGGTCAGCACCGACCAGCTCGTGTTCGAACCGCCGTACTGGCCCGATCGCCTCGAGGAGTCACCGGCCAAGGCGACGGCCTCGGCCCGTCACGGCCAACCCTGACTGAACCGTTCCGGGCCGCGGCACACGCCCCTGGTGCGTGCCACGCGTCCCAGAACGGGGCCTTCAGTCAGGTGGGGCGGTCGGCCCCGACCACCCACATGGCGAAGAACTGGGCGCCGCCGCCGTAGGCGTGACCCAGGGCGGTGCGGGCACCCTCGATCTGGTGTTCGCCGGCCGTGCCCCGGACCTGCATGGCGGCCTCGGCGAAGCGGAGCATGCCCGACGCCCCGATGGGGTTGGTCGACAGCACGCCGCCCGAGGGGTTCACCGGGAGGTCGCCGGTCATCTCCGTGACGCCTTCGTCGGTGAGCTTCCAGCCCTCCCCCTCGCCGGCGAAGCCGAGGTTCTCGAGCCACATCGGCTCGTACCAGGAGAACGGCACGTACATCTCGACCACGTCGATCTCGGCCCGTGGGTCGGTGATGCCGGCCTGGGCGTAGACGTCGGCGGAGCAGTCGCGTCCGCCCTGGGGCAGCACCTGGTCCCGACCGGCGAACATGGTGGGCTCCGACCGCATGGCGGTGCCCTTGATCCACGCCGGGTTCGCGCAGGCCGCAGCAGTGTCGGCGTCGACGATCACCATCGCGCACGCACCGTCCGAGCTCGGGCAGGTCTCGCTGTAGCGGATCGGGTCCCACAGCATCATCGAGTCCCGCACCGACTCGAACGTGATGTCGGGCTCGTGGAGGTGGGCGTACGGGTTCTTGAGCGCGTTGAGCC
The DNA here is from genome assembly GCA_051306355.1 of Acidimicrobiales bacterium. Classification (GTDB taxonomy): domain Bacteria; phylum Actinomycetota; class Acidimicrobiia; order Acidimicrobiales; family Salinilacustritrichaceae; genus Salinilacustrithrix. The sequence goes on from JBPPNA010000165.1 coordinate 3,324, forward strand.
GGTCCTTGAGGGCGACCATGATCCCGATGTGGTCGGGGGCTCCGGAGCGACGCATGTAGGCGCGGATGTGGGGAGCGAAATACCCGCCGGCGCCGGCGACGAGCGGGGCCTGGAACGGGATGGGCAGCGACAGCGCCCACATGGCCTCGGACTCGGACTGCTTCTCGAAGGCCACCGTGAGCACCCGCTGGTGGATGCCGGCCTGCACGAGGCTGCTGGCCACGATGGCGGTCGATCCGCCGACGGAACCGGCTGTGTGTACGCGCAGGAGCGGCTTGCCCACCGCCCCCAGGGCGTCGGCCAGGTACAGCTCGGGCATCATCACACCCTCGAAGAAGTCGGGGGCCTTGCCCACGACCACGGCGTCGATGTCGTCCCACGTCATCTCGGCGTCGGCGAGGGCCCGCTGCGCGGCCTCGCGGACCAGTCCGGCCATCGACACGTCGCCGCGTGTGGCCATGTGGTTGGTCTGGCCGATCCCGACGACGGCGGCGAGCTCTCCGGCGGCACCCATCACGCTCCCTCCAGGACGCAGACGATGTTCTGTTGCAGGCAGGCGCCTGAGGTGGCGTGAGCCACGGCTCGATCGGCGTCGCCGTTGCTGACCCGGGTGGCCGCTTCACCGAAGCGGATCAGCCCGGCGGTCATCATGGCGTTGGCCGCCAGCGCTCCGCCGGACGGGTTGACGGCCACGTCGTCGCCGAGCCCCATCGCCCGGCGCAGGATCCCCTCCTGGTGGGCGAACGGAGCGTGCAGTTCGGCGAGATCGACTTGCCCGTCGCGTACCCCGGCCTTGGCGGCGGCGATGGTCGTGGACGGCGAACCGGTCAGGTCACGGACGCCCAGGGACTGCGCGTCGATGCGGTGGTCGATACCGCGGATCCACGCCGGGCGGTCCGACAACTCGCGGGCCTTGTCCCCCGCAGCGAGGACGATGGCGGCGGCGCCGTCGGTGATCGGCGGGCAAGCGTGACGGCGCAGCGGTGCCACGACGAAGTCGTCCTCGAGCAGGGCGTCGGCATCGGCGGAGCCGCGGAGCTGAGCTCTCGGGTTGTCCTGCGCCGAGCGGCGGTTCCGGGCGGCGATCTCGGCCCAGTCGCGTTCGGTCTCGATCCCGGCATCGAGGATCGACCGTGCCTGGAGGGCGGCGAGGGCGACGGAGTCGGCCCACAGCGGCGCGACGTAGTACGGGTCCATCTGGCGGCTGAGCACGGCCCGGAGATCCCCCGGGGACGACTTGCCGTAGGCATAGACGAGCGCGGTGTCGATGGCGCCGGTCTGGATCTTGACCCAGGCCTCGTAGAGCGCCCAGGCGCCGTCCATCTCGACGTGGCTCTCGCTGATCGGCGGCCAGGGTCCGACGGAGTCGAGCGTGATGACGAAGCTGAACGCCTGACCGGCCAGGTAGTCGGTCGAGCCGCTGCACGTGAAGCCGAAATCAGCCGCGGTCATCCCGGTGGCGGCGTATATCTCCTGGATCACCGGACTCAGCAGCTCGACCTCATTGCGGTCATCGATGCGGCGCTCCTGGTCGGATTGCGCGAACGCCACGATGGCGACATCTCTCATGGGTTGCGCTCCCCGCCCTTACAGGTGGTGCTTGTAGGAGTCGTAGTCGGCATCGGGGTCGCCGGTGGGCTCCCAGTACTCGATGGATTCGAGCGACTTGGTGGGCTCGTCGGCCCACTTGGCCCGGACCCGCATGCCCATGCGGACCTCGTCGGCCGGCATGCCCGAGACCATGCCGAACAGGCCCATGTCGGCGCCGTCGAGGACCACGGTGGCGCACACGTAGGGGATCTCCATGGCCTGGCCGTAGAACTGCACGTTCACGACGCAGAAGGTGGTGACGACACCCGTGTCGGGGACCTGCACCCGCTCGAGCATCGGCACGGCGTCGGTGGGGCACACGCCGCGGATCGGGACGTACACGTTGCCGCACTCGGGACACTTCGATCCGAGCAGCCGGCCCTCGGACACCCCTTCGAGGAACTCGGTGACGGCCAGGCTGGCCGTGAAGGTGTACTCGAGCCGGGCCGGGGCCCGGATCGAGCGCACCGGCTCCACGTCACGGAGGGCGGGGGGAAGGGTGAGCTCGCTCATGCGGGACCTCCGTCGTCGACGGGTTCGAAGCAGGCGATGTCGGTGATGGCGCCCTCGCGCACGTCCGCCCACCGGATGCGGACCCGATCACCGGTCTGCACCGTGTCGAGGTCCGGGGCGTCGACGACGTGGAGCATCGACGTGTCGGCGCCGTCGAGCCGGATGAGGGCCCAGGCAAAGGGGCCGTCGAGGGGCTGTCGCTCGTCCGGGGCCGGCTCCCACGCCCAGGACGTGATCGTTCCGGTGCTACCCACCTCGACCAACTCGGTCAGCTCGTCCGCCGTGGTCGGGTCGTACTCCACGGGCGGGACCAAGACGGTGCCGTCGCTCCGCCGGATGCCGAGGACGATGCCCTCGCGTAGGCCGGTCAGGAATGCGGATTGCACCGGCCCGACCGTGCGGGTGAACGGGTACTCGATGGTCAGTGGGGCCCGGAGGGGGGTCTGGTCGCTCACGAATCTGACGTTGTATCAGATCTTGCCCGCACGTCCCGTTTCGACCCCCGGATACGCAGCTCGGGTGTCGCGATCCAGGCCCGGACGGCGGTCACCTGCGCCGGAGCCATCCCTCGGTGGATGAGCTCGTCCGGAGGCGCGGCGCGCACGTACCGCACGAAGCGGTCGCGATGCTCGTCCTCAGCCAGGAGGTCGCCCAGCGTCGCGTGCTGCGTCCGGATTGTGAAGAGGATCCAGCCGGACGGCAGCCGGCGGAGCGTCTGTCGCTCGCTGCGCAGGTGCAACCCGTCGGCCACCTCCTCCGGCGGCCGGATCGGATCGTGGTCGGGCGCTGCGGGTTGGTGCAGCGAGCCGTCGGGGTGGACGAACCAGTTCCGGCGGACGACCGGACGCTCGCCGATGCGGTCGAGGAGCGAGCTGACCCTCGGATCGAGGTCGCGGCGATAACCGGGCGTGGGCCCGTGGACGTCGAGCAGCGGGCGATGGATCTTGTCGCGTAGTCGCCAACGCGACGGGAAGCAGACGCAAGCCGCATCGAGGTACCACGACCCCGATCGGTGCGCCAGGAGGCAGAGATCCTCCTGCACGGATCGAGCAGCCGCTTCCAGATCATCGCCGACGTCGCTCGGCGTCGTGACACCGGCGCCCTCCACGAGTTGGCGGACGTCCCTCGCTGGGGCGTCGCTGTCGTCCGAGGTGCACAGGACCTCGGCCCGGCGCGTGCGCAACAACGCCGCCTTCAGGTCCAGCTCCGCCGCCCGCCGCTCGTCGGCGACGAGCCAGGGCCCATCGCCGAGCGCCCGTGTCCCCATCCGCGACCAGGACGAGGCGGGATCGAGATCCAACTCCTCGAACCAGGCCGTCACGGTGCAGCTGGCAGCACCTGCGCGTCGCCCTCCCGCTTGAGGCGGTCGAAGGCATGGGCCCCCCCCTCGCCGACCCGGACGACGATCGACGTGACCCGACAGCCCGGCAGGACGGCGCCGCCGGCCACGATCCGGCTCAGGAGTGACCGGATGCCGGCCTCGCCGCTGCCGGGCAGGTGGAGCCGGACCGCATTCGGGAAGGCCAGGAGTCGGTCGGTGTCCCGCAGGAGCCGCGTCGCGACGCTGGCCACGGCTTCCGCCTCGGCTCCCACCTCCAGGGACAGCATCCCGTCGCCGGGTTGGGCACCGTTGATGGCTTCGAAGAAGGCCTGGGCGTCGATCACGCCGGTCGGGACCGGACCGACCGCAGTGTGTGTCGGTCGCCGACGCCGGTCCTTCTCCGCGACACCGCCACGGGCGTCATCGGTCCCCATGCGGTCGAGCAGGTCCCGGAGCGCACCGAGATCGGGCTTGGCCACCACGGAAGGGGTGACGGCGTAGCGACTCAAGAGGTTCACATCGATGCTGTGGGAGAACACGATGAGACGAGCACCGACGGCGATGGCCGAGGCGATGATGTCGAAGTCGGTGTCGTATCCGAGCGACAGATCGAGGATCACGGCGTCCGGTCGCTCCGTCTCCACGATCTGCACCGCGCCTGCCGTGGTGTCGGCCGTACCGGTCACCTCGTGCCCCGTGCGGGCGACCACCGCCTCGATGACCTCCCGCGTGAGCGGGTCCTCGTCACAGACGACGACGTGCATGCCGCGAGTGTGCCATCCGTGCCCCGCCGCCGAGCCGGGATGCCACCGCCCTGACGATCTGACGCGGCGTCAGATTCGGCTACGGTTCCGGACATGACGGACACGGGATTCTGGAGACTGGCCGAGGCCGACGGGTCGTGGACGGCCTTGATCGACGTCGACGGCACGCCCATCTCGGCCGGCGAGCTGGTGGGCCGCGCCAACCAACTGGCCAACGGCCTCGTCGCCCTCGGCGCCACCCCCGGCGACACGGTCGCCGTCCTGCTCCCCAATTGCCGAGAGTTCATCGAGCTCTACCTCGCAGCGCTGCAGGTCGGGCTGATATGCACACCGATCAACCACCACCTGGTCGGCCCCGAGATCGCCTACATCGTGAACGACTCCGAGGCATCCGTGCTCGTGGGGCACGAGCAGTTCGCCGACGCGCTGGGCGTTGCTGCGGACGAGATCGGACTGGCGAAGGACCGCTGGTTCGCGGTCGGGGACGTGGCCGGGTACCGCCCGTTCGACGACCTCGGCGCAGATCAGCCCACCACCGCGCCCCCGGGCCGTACCGCAGGAATGGCCATGCACTACACGTCGGGCACCACAGGTCGGCCCAAGGGGGTACGACGGGCGCTGGCCGACATGGATCCATCCGACCTCGGGTCGCTGTACGCCATGTTCATGATGCTCTTCGGCGTCCAACCGTTCGACGACAACGTCCACCTGACCGGTTCGCCGCTCTACCACACGGCCGTGCTGATGTGGACGGGCAACTCGCTGCACCTGGGTCACACGGTCGTGCTCATGGAGAAGTGGACGCCCGAGGACTGCCTGCGCCTCATCGACCGACACCGGGTGACGACGAGTCACATGGTGCCGACCCAGTTCCACCGCATGCTCGCCCTCCCCGCGGACGTGCGTTCGCAGTACGACGTCTCGTCGACCCGCTGCATGGTGCACGCCGCCGCGCCCTGCCCCCCGGACGTGAAGCGCAAGATGATCGAGTGGTGGGGGAACTCGATCATGGAGTACTACGCCGCCACCGAGGGCGGCGGGACCATCATCACCGCCGACGAGTGGCTCGAGAAGCCGGGGTCGGTCGGCAAGGCGTGGGCCGGTGCCGACGTGCGCATCTACGACGACGAGGGCAACCGGCTCGGCCCCAATGAGGTGGGCACCATCTACATGGGCCTGGCCCAGGCCGACTTCGAGTACAAGGGTGACGAGCGCAAGACGAAGGACAATCGCATCCGCGACGAGGACGGAACCTTCTTCACCGTGGGCGATGTGGGCGAGCTCGACGACGACGGCTACCTGTTCCTCCGCGACCGCAAGATCGACATGATCATCAGCGGCGGTGTGAACATCTACCCGTCGGAGATCGAGAGCGCGTTCCTCTCCAACCCCCTGGTCGGTGACGTCGCTGTCTTCGGCATCCCGAACGACGACTGGGGTGAGGAGGTCAAGGCCGTGATCGAGCCCGCGGGCGGCCGAGCAGCCGATGACGCCCTCGAGGCCGAGCTCCGCACCTGGGCCGAGGCCAACCTGGCGTCCTACAAGCGACCCCGCAGCTACGACTTCACCACCGAGATGCCCCGCGAGTCGACCGGCAAGTTGTTCAAGCGCCGCCTCCGCGATCCCTACTGGGAAGGGCGCGACGCCCAGATCTAGCCGGGGTCACCCCGTGGGGAGCAACAGGCGGGCGGCTGTGTCCACCTCGCTGCGGACCCAGTCGATGTCGCCGACTCCCGAGGTCCACGACACCAGGCACGAGAACCACACGTGGCCCAGGACGCGGATGGTGTCCTGGGTCAGCGCCGTGTCGGCACCGTCGGGGAACGCTGCCGCCATGATGCGGTACAGGACATCGGTGACCTCCTGGGTGGCCCGCACCGCTGCACCGTCGTCGGATGTCTGGGCGTTCACCACCGCAGCGGCGAGGGCGGGGTCGCGCTCCACCGACCGCAGGGCCCGGTGGAGGACGTTGATGACCCGGGCGCACGAGGTGTCGCCCTGGGGAGGGTTCTTCGTCACCGTTCGCTCGAGGTCGAGCATCCACTCCTGCATCGCCGCCACCAGCAGGTGGTCCTTCGAGGAGAAGTAGCGATAGATCGTCCCGAGCGCGACACCGGCCTCGGTGCTGACGTCGCGCATCTGGACCGCGTCGTAGCCACCCCGCGCTGCCAGATCCAGCGCGGCGCGGATGACGCGCAGCCGGCGGTCCCGTTGCGACGCCGTGAGTCCCTGTGTCGTCTCCACGACCATGACGTGCCTATTCCCTCTGCCGGAACGGTGAGCCCCGGTCCGCGCTCGGTTCCGGAGGGAGTCCGAGCACCTGTTCACCGATGATGTTGCGTTGGACCTCGTCGGTGCCGCCGGCGATGTGCACCGAGGGGCTGTGGAGGAACCGCTTCGACCACATCCCCCGGGCCGGGAGGACCTCGCCCTCCAAGGTGGCCAACGGGCCCTGGATGGCGAGCGCTGACGCGGTCAGCGCACTCAGGTGCTCGGCGTAGGCCAACTTCATGATCGATGCCTCGGGCCCCGGGCGACGGCCCTGGCTGAGGGCGGTCAGCGTCCGGTAGCGGAGGAAGCGGAGGAGCTCCTGGCGGACGTGGGCTCCGGCAAGCGCTTGGCGCACGACCGGATCGGTGGTGCGTTCACGACACCGGGCCAGATCGATCAAGGCCCTGGCGTCGACACCGGTCGAGCCGCCGGCGATGGCGCCCCGTTCCGCCGTCAGGGTCGTCTTGGCCACCGTCCATCCCCCGTGTACCTCGCCGACGACGTCGGAGGCGCGGACACGGACCTCGTCGAGGAAGACCTCTGCGAAGTGGGTGTCGCCGGTCATCTGGCGCAGTGGCCGAGGATCGATGCCGGGCGTCGACATGTCCAGTACGAAGTAGGTGATGCCCTCGCGCTTGGGGACGTCGCCGTCGGTGCGTGCCAGCAGGATCCCGAACTGCGCACGCGAGACCGCCGACGTCCACACCTTCTGGCCCGTCACCACGAACTCGTCTCCGTCGCGCTCGGCCCGGGTGCTCACCGCCGCCAGATCAGAACCGGCGCCGGGCTCGGAGAAGAGCTGGCACCACAACTCGTCGCCACAGAGCATGCCCGGGAGGAAGCGGGCCTGCTGCGCCGCAGTTCCGTGCCGCAGGAGGGTGGGACCCACCATGCCCAGTGCGATGACGAAGGGGCCGGTGGTCACGCCGAAGGCGGACTGCTCCTGGTTGAAGATCGACTGGAAGATGGGGGGGCGACCACCGCCGCCGGCGGACTCGGGCCAGGTGAGGGCCGCCCAGCCGTGTTCGTGGAGCGTCCGCTGCCACGATCGGACACGAGCCACGTAGGAGTCCTCGTCCAGGTCGCCGAACGATCCCACGGAGAAGTCGTCCGGGTGCCCCTTCGGCGACGCGTGGGACTCGAGCCAGCTCCTGGCCTCGGCCCGGAATGCGGCTTCTGCGTCGGTGTCGCCGATCTCCACACCACTACACTAGAACACGTTCTAATTCCGCACGCGTCCGCCCCTCGAGGCGAGGTCCGGGGCTCGGACCTGACGCGGTGTCAGGTCTGAGTACGATCGGCCCATGGCCTACCAGCTCGCTGACCTGTTCGAGCACGCCGTCGACGCCGTACCCGAGCGTCTCGCGCTGATCTGTGGCGAGGAGCGACGCACCTACGCCGAGCTCGAGGAGCGGGCGAACCAGGCGGCGCACCTCCTGGCCGATCACGGCGTCGGGGTGGGCGACTTCGTCGGGCTCTACGCCACCAACTCCGCAGCCCACGTCGAGGTGATGTTGGGCTGCTACAAGCTGCGCGCCACTCCGGTGAACATCAACTTCCGCTACGTCGAGGACGAGCTGCGATACCTGTGCGACGACGCCGGTTTGTCGACGTTGGTGCACGACGCCGACCTCGGGAGCCGGGTGGCGGCCGTGGCCCACGACGTCCCGACACTGCGAACACGCATCGCGATCGGTGGCCCCTGCGAGGGGTCCCTCGACTACGACGCCTCCGTCGGTGGATGCAGCAGCGAACGCGACTTCGGCGAACGCAGTCCCGATGATCTGTACATCTGCTACACGGGGGGCACCACGGGCATGCCCAAGGGCGTGGTGTGGCGTCAGGAGGACGTGTTCTACGCCCTCGGCGGAGGCTACGACGCCTACACGAACGAACCGGTCCCCCACGAGCGGTTCCTCGCGGAGCGGGCCGCAGCCGGCGACAGCATCCCCCTCACCAGCCTCACCCTGCCGCCCCTCATGCACGGTGGCGGGCAGTGGGGCAGTCTCCGCTTCTTCTTCGAGGGGAACGCCGCGGTGTTCCAGGAGCACTTCGATCCACGGGCGGCCTGGGAGGCGATCGAGCGGGAGCGCTGCACCAACATCATGATGACGGGCGACGCCATGGCGCGGCCCCTCATCGAGGCGCTGCGGGAGATCGAATCCGAACGCAAGATCGACCTCAGCTCCCTGTTCGTGATCGCATCGACCGCGGTCGTGTTCTCGCAGTCGGTGAAGAACGAGTACCTCGAGCGCTTCCCCGATGCCATTCTCATCGACTCCATCGGGTCGACCGAGACGGGCCAGAACGGCATGACCACCGTCACCAAGGACGGTGCCATGAACGCGGGCGGGCCGACGGTGGCGGCGTCGCCGGAGGCGACGGTGCTCGATGCGGATCATCGACCCATCCCGCCCGGCACGGGCGAGGTCGGACGCTTGGCCCGGTCAGGGCACATCCCCCTGCGCTACCACAACGACCCGGAGAAGTCGGCCGCCACGTTCGTGACCGGCGGGGACGGCCAACGCTATGCGGTCGCCGGTGACAACGCCGTCCTCGAGGCCGACGGCAGCATCACGCTGCTCGGGCGTGACTCCGTCTGCATCAACTCCGGTGGCGAGAAGATCTTCACCGAGGAGGTCGAGGTGGTCGTCAAGTCCCACCCGGACGTCTACGACGCCACCATCGTCGGTGTGCCGGACGAGCGATGGGGACAGCGGGTGGCTGCCGTCGTGCAAGCCCGGATCGGCACCGCGCTCACCCTCGAGGACCTCGACGCGCACTGCCGGGCATCGCTGGCCGGGTACAAGGTCCCACGCGAGCTGCATCTCGTCGACCGGGTCGAGCGCTCGGAGGCCGGCAAACCGGACTACCGCTGGGCGAAGGCGGTCGCCGTCGGCTCCTGATCACGTGCCGGTGAAGTTCGCGGGCCGCTTCTCTGCGAAGGCCCGTGGCCCTTCCTTGGCGTCATCGGTGGCGTAGACCGGCATCCCGATCTCCAGTTCCCGCACCAGCCCCTCCGCCTCGGAGAGCTCACGAGTCTCCCGGAGTGAGCGGAGAACCGCCTGCACGGCGAGGGGGCCGTTGGCGGCGACCTGGTCCGCGAGTCCACGAGCGGCATCCAACGCCGTGCCATCGGGGACGAGGTGCCCGATGAGCCCCACGTCCTTGGCCTCGTACGCCGTCACCATCCGCCCGGTGAGCAACATGTCCGCCGCGACCGTGTAGGGGATCTGACGGGAGAGCCGCACCGTGGATCCACCGAGGGGGAAGATGCCTCGCCGGACTTCGGCCACGCCGAATGTGGCGGACTCCCCCGCCACCCGGATGTCCATCGCCTGCAGGATCTCGGTGCCGCCGGCGACGCAGTAGCCCTCGACTGCCGCCACGATGGGCTTGCCGGGGCGGTCCTGTCGCAGCAACGCTTTCCAGTGCAGCTCGGGATCATCCCGGAAGCGGTGGGTCCACTCGGTCTCGCCGTAGCCGCCGGCCATCTCCTTGAGATCGGCGCCGGCACAGAAGTCACCGCCGGCACCCGTGACGATGACCACCCGGATCTCGGGGTTGCGGTCCACCTCCGTCCAGGCGTCGGCCATGCGGACGAGCATCTCGCCCGACAGCGCATTCTTCGCCTCCGGACGGCTCAATGTCAGGGTAGCCACGTGGCCATCGATCTCGAAGCGGGCGTGGGGTGTGTCCGCAGCCAACGCGATCACGCCCCCATGTGGACGGCCTCGAGCTCCTCGAAGCGGACGTCGACCCCTCGGACGTCGAGCAGGGCCATCAGCGGTCCCCGCCGCCGCGCTGCTGCTCGTACAGCAGGCGCAACATCCAGAATCGGAGGAACTCGGTGATCGAGCCCCGCAGGAACACGACGCCCCCTGCTACCACGATCGCGAGACCGACACTGGCCAGGATCCCCGACGAGATCACGTCGCGGGTGTCGCTCTGTCCGGTGGACATGGCGTAGGCCACGATCGTGACCAGGATGCCCACGACCATGGCGACCACGCCGCCGAGCGCCAGTGTGCGGCCCGAGCGGCTGGTGCGATGTCCGATGTGGTCGAGCTCGCGCTCGAAGCGATCCAGTCGCGTGTCGGAGCTGCGGTCGTTCGCGGGTCGGTCCTCGGTCATGTGTCGTCGGGTCTCCCTGTGGCGATGGTGCCACGGTCCTGGATGATGATGATTCGCTGGTTCACGGGTGTCCACCTGCTTCGGAGCCGGTGAGATAGGCAGCCTCCAGCCGCGCTGCGATGGCAGCAGGCTCGCCCGGTGCACCGATGGTTCCGTGCAGCATGATGGCGGCTCGATCGGTGATGGCCAGGACCTCATGGGCGAACTGCTCGACCACGAGGATGGTCAGACCCTGGGTGGCCAGGCGCCCGACCTCCTCATACAGCTCGGCGACGATGAGCGGCGCCAGGCCCATCGACAGCTCGTCGAGCACGAGCACCGCCGGGTCGGAGGCGAGGGCACGGGACATGGCGAGCATCTGCTGCTCCCCGCCCGACAGCGTCCCCGCGACCTGCTGACGCCGTTCTCCGAGACGGGGGAAGCGGGTGTACGCCACGTCCTCCACCTCACCTCGCGCCCGCCCGGTGTTGGTGACCATCCACAGGTTCTCTGCGACCGTGAGGTTGGGGAACACGCCCCGGCCCTCCGGGATGCTGCACAGCCCGGCGCGGGCCAGCGCGTGGGGCGGGGCTCCGGTGACGTCGGTCCCGAGGATCCGGACGGATCCGGCCGACGGGGCGAGGAGTCCGCTCAGCGCCTTCAACGTGGTGGTCTTGCCGGCGCCGTTCGGTCCGAGGAGGGCGAACACCTCCCCCTGGCGGACCTCCAGATCCACTCCGTCGAGCACGTCGAAGTCGCCGTACCCCGCCCGCAACCCTTCCACCTCGAGCATCGGCCGGGCGTCGACGGTCGGGCTCGTTCGAGATGCTCGGGGTTTCGTGCTCGTGACGGCGGCCGTCTCCCCGAGGTAGGCCTGCTGGACGAGCGGGTCGCCCCGCACGTCCTCCGGGACGCCGCGAGCGATCACCGACCCGAAGTCCAGGACCGAGATCTGCGAGCACACCGACATCACGAGCGACATGTCGTGCTCGACGAGGAGGATGCCAGGTCCGCTGTCGGCGACGGCTCGGAGGACGTCGCCGAGCTCCTCGGTCTCGCGCTCGTCGAGTCCGGACGACGGCTCGTCCAGGAGCAGCATCTCGGGTCGCGCCGCCAGCGCACGGGCCAGCTCCACCAGCCGGGCCCGCCCCGTGGGCAGGGTGTCGACCCGCTCAGATGCCACGTCACGGAGCCCCAGACGGTCGACGAGCTCGTCAGCGACCATCGCGGGGGCCTCGTCCGTGTCGGCCCACCGGCGTCGGAACTCTGCCCCCGCCAGCACGTTCTCCCGCACGGACAGCAGGGTGAAGGTCTCCAGCCGCTGGAAGGTGCGGGCCAGCCCGAGGCGGGCCCGGCGATGGGGAGCGAGACGGGTGATCTCGCGACCGTCCAGCTCGATGGTGCCGGCGACGGGACGCTTCAACCCGCACAGGACGTTGAACAACGTGGTCTTGCCGGCCCCGTTCGGACCGATGAGGCCGGTGATGGTGCCGCGGTGTGCCTCGAGTTCGACATCGCGCAGGGCTGCGTGTCCACCGAAGCGCACCGTCACGCCCGAGGCGGCCAGGCGCGCCTTCATCGCCGGACTCCCCCGAGGCCGAGGCGCGCGTCGAGCCACATCCGGTCCTCGGCGCGGAAGTCGTCGTCGAGCCCCAGGCGATCGAGCGTCGCCGCGTCGTGACGGGCTCGCTCGTCGTCGCCGTCCTCGTCGCCGGTCGTGTCCCGGCGCCGCTCACGAAGGCTCCGCACGGTCTCGTGGACGGCGCCGTTCGGGTTCCGTCCCAGGCTGATGCCCGCCAGGGCGGGACCGAGCGTCAGCAGCGTTCGCAACCACGGCACCAGATCGGGGAGGACCAGGAAGCTGAGGGCGTAGACGATGCCGCCGAAGAGGGCACCGCCGGGCGCCCCGATCCCGCCGATGACGGCGAGGAGGACGACCGGCAGCGACTGGAGGAACTGGAACGTCGGCGGGCTCACGGACCGCAACTGGGCGCCGTAGAGTGCCCCGCCGATCCCTGCGATGGCTGCGGACAGGGCGAACACCTGCACCTTGGTGGCGGTCAGGTCGACGCCGAGGGTGGTACAGGCCGCCGGCGACGACTTCATGGCCAGGAGGCGGCGACCGAACTCGCTGTGGCGCACGGCGACGACGAGCGCGGCGACCAGGCAGAAGACGATCCCGAGGAAGACGATGTGGGCACGGTCGCTGTCGGTCGAGATCGGTCCGAGATCGACTCGGGGCACCGAACGGTTCCCGTTCGGCATGATCAGGTTCTGGTTGAAGAACACCTGGTCGAGGAAGACGGCGAACGCCGCCGTGGCCAGGGCCAGGTAGAGGCCTTGGAGGCGGAGAGCGGGGAGGGCCACGATCACACCCGCCACCGCCGTGACCAGCGCGGCGGCGAGCAATCCGAGCGGGGAACCGTCGCCGCCCCAGGCGCCCATGGTCACCGCGCCGATGCCGGCGAACGCCATCGGCGCCAGGGAGATCTGTCCGGCGTACCCGATGAGGGGCACCAACGAGAGCATCACGATGGCAAGGGCGAGACCCTGGCCGATCTGGAACGTCCGCAGTCCTTGGTACGCGGAGGCGAACGCGAGGCACAGGAGCCCGACGGGCACGATCGCCACGAGCCACCGCCGGCGTGCAGGTGCCGGGATGTCCTCGCGCGACTGGAGCTGCGCGCCGGCCCGAACTCGCAGCGCGGGGAGGAACAGCAGCACGACGAAGAGGGCCACGATGGGAATCGCCGGCCGGAGGCCGGTGAGGGAGAGTGCGGGCGAGATCTCGACGCCGGCGATGGAGCGGAACGGCTCGTCGAGCGACAGGTAGCCGATGCCATAGGCCTCGGCGAGGCCGATGACGACAGCCCCCACGAACGTGAGCGGGAGGCTGCGCAACCGCCCGAAGAGGGCAGCGGCGTAGGCGTTGACCACCAACAGGGTCAGCGGGATGTGCGACAGCGACCCCTGGCTCCCCGCCAGCAGGATGCCGGCGAGCGCGGCGAGCCCCGTCCCCAGCGCCCAGGCCAACATCGATGCCCTGTCGGGCCGACCACCGTTCAAGCGGCACAGGTCGGCGTCGTCCACGACGCTGCGCATCACGACACCGGACCGGGTGCGGAACAGGATCAGCCGCAGCAACACGGCGGTCAGGATCGCGGCGACGACGGTGATGGCGTCGTGCCAGGTCAGGTTGACGACACCGAGATCGATCTGGTTGCCGTCGAAGAAGCTGGGCATCCGCCTCCCCCGGGGTGGGAAAACCTCGAGGGCGGCCTGGTACACCCCGAACAGGAGGCTGACCGACACCACGAGTTGGATGACCTCGGGAACGTTGCGCAACCCGCGCAGGACGAACCGTTCGACGAGCGCGCCGAAGAGCGGTGCCCCGATGCCCAGCACGGCGATCAGCGCCACCGGTGCCGGCCACCCCCAGTCGTGACGGACCTGCCAGTAGGTGAAGGCAGCGAACATGCCGAAGGCGCCGTGGGCGAAGTTGAAGATGCCGGACGTGGTGTAGGTGACCACGAGGCCCGACGCCGCCACTGCGTAGAGCGCGGCGGTGACGAGACCCGTGATGGTGAAGGTCAGGAACTGGTCCACGGAGCGGTGACGCAGCTCACTCGGAGTCGGAGAGGTCGACCACGTCGTCGGGGTCGCAGTGGTAGTCCTCGTCGGGCAGGTACCGGGTGAACTGGCCGTCGACCACCTGCAGGACGATGGTGCAGGGCGAGCCCTCGTTCGTCGCCGGGCTCGTGGCGGCGTGCAACCCACCACCGTTCCAGTCGCTCACCGACGCGGCATGCTCGAGCACGCAGGTCCGGGTGAGATCGCCGTCGAGATCGCATGCCTTGACCGCCTCGGCGAACAGCAACCACGCGCTCATGGACTGCACCCCGAGGATGGCGACCTTGCCGTCGATCTCCTCGACGATGTCGAGGTAGCGCTGCGTGGCCGGGTTCTGGTCAGCCTCTTCGAAGGGCCACAGCGCCGTGCGGACGAAGGTTCCGTCTGCTGCGTCTCCCGCTGCGTCCAGGTACTCCTGGTCGTAGAAGTTCGTCTCCATCAACTGCACCTCCGGGAAGTAGTCGATCTCGGCCATGGCGCGTTGCAGGTTGGCGAGGTTCTCCCCCTCACCGATGAAGTTGAACGACTGGACGTCGGCGTCACGCATGCGCAGCGCGAAGGCCTGCCAGTTCGACTCGCCGAGCAGGGCGTAGGCAGCCACCTCCACCACCGTGTGGCCGAGCTCCTCGTAGGCGGCCATCGTCTTGTCGAGGGTCACCTTGAGGGTCTGGAAGTCGCCGTAGAGGAACCCGGTGGTGTCCTGCGTCCCGGGGAACTCCTCGTCGAGCAACTTGACGGCGCCCCCCGGATACCGGTCGACCGGGTTCGGGATCACCTGGACACTGCGACTGGCCATCAGGTCCTGGCCGACTACCCCGGACTTCTCGGGCGTGACCGAGAACCCTGCGATGTCGATGAGTCCGCAGGCGGCGCCGACGGCGGGCCACAGGTTGTCCTGCACCGCCCCCGCCCCGACCAGGGCGAAGTCGGTCTGGCACGCCTGCTCCACGACGGGCTGGTAGTTGGTGATGGCGGCGTCGTGCAGGTTGAGCTCGAGCCGCCTGCCGTTGATGCCACCCGCAGCGTTGCACCACTCCACGAAGGCGCTCGCGGTGTCGAAGATCTCCTGGTTGAGCCCGAGGCGGCCGGTGAACCCCGGGTCGGAGACCGTCCCGACCACGAGCGAAGCCTCGGTCACGCCCACGATCTCCTCGGCCGGGGCGTCGGGGACGCCGCCGCCACCCTCGTTCGGACCGCACACATCGGTCAGCGTCCCGAAATCACCGGGGCCGGGCGCGTCGTCGGCTCCGTCGTCGTCGCCCTCGTCACCATCGTCGTTGCTCGTCTCGACGCTGGTCGGTGGGTCCACCGATGCGGTGTCCTCGCCCCGGTCGCCGCAACCGGCGGCGACGAATGCGAACACGGTGAGCACCGCGGCCATCCGGCGAATGTTCATTCGGTCCTGTCCCCCTGTGATGTGATGGATCCGCTCACCCGATGGTGAGCGGCTCTGCTGCGATGGCTGCACCGAGGTCGCGCACTGATGCGCTCGCTCCGCCCAGCTGGAGTTCGATGTCCTTGGCCCATCGGAAGTAGCGGTGGATGGGGTAGTCGAGGTCGACGCCCACCCCCCCGTGCACGTGCTGCGCGGCCTGCACCACGCGCTGTACACCCTCGCACGCCCAGAGGGCCGCGCTGGCCGCGGCCTGTGTGGCGGGTAGTTCGTTGTCTGATCGCCATGCCGCCTGACGGGCCGTGGCCTCCATGAGGTTGGCGTCCAGCCATGCGTCGGCCATGCGATGTGCGACGGCCTGGAAGGTGCCGATGGGCGCCCCGAACTGCTCGCGTTCCTTGCAGTGCTGGGCGGCGAGGTGCACTGCGCCGGCGGCGATGCCGGCGAGGTGGGCGCATCGCAGCACCCGCAGTTCGTGGCGCAGAGTGGCCAGGGCCCCCTGGCCATCGTTCACGTCGACTCGCCGGGCCGGCGTGGCGTCGAGGCGCAGTGTGCGCATGCATTGACCGGTCATGGTCGTGGAATCGATGGTGTCGGCGACGTCGCCGGCGGTGACGACGAAGAGGCCGACACCGTCCCCGAACCCGGTGGACCCGAACCCGGTGGACCCGGGCCCGGTGCCGACGGATGCGGAGACGAGGAAGGCGGCGGCGTCCGTGGCCCCGGAGACCAACCGCTTCTCCCCCGCCAACAGCCACATCGGACCGTCATCGGTTCCGGTGGTGGCGGGACTGGTCGTCTCCGACGCATCCGGACCCTCGCGCAGGGCCGGCACCACGATCGACCCGGCGACGATCTCACCCGCCAGCGGATCGTCGGCCGCGGCCAACAGACGGCCGGCGGCAACCGCCTCGACGAACGGGATCGGCGCGACGTGGGTCCCCACCACCTGCGCGAGGAGCGCCGCCTCGAGGAGGCCGTAGCCCCCACCCCCGGCGGTCTCGGAGAGCGCGAGCCCGATCAGGTCGGCGGCCACGAGGGCGCGCCACAGCTCGCCGTCGTGGTGGATGCCGTCACGCTCGTTGGCACGGAGCCGGTCCGGCGCGGCGTGATCACCGACGATCCGTGTGGCCAGGTCGATGATCGCCTGCTGGTCGGGGGAGGGTTCGAGGTCCATGGGTCGGTCCGATCGGATTCAGGTCCGGGGCACGCGCGGGAGACCCAGACCGAACAGTGCCACCAGGTCGCGCTGGATCTCGTTGGTGCCGCCACCGAAGGTCAGGATGAGCGAGCCCTGGCAACCCCGTCCCAGCCGTCCGGCGAGCTCGGCCTCGGGAGAGCCCCGTTCGAGGGCGGCTGCGGGACCGATGATCCCCATGAGCAGACGGTAGGCCTCGAGGGAGAACTCGGTGGCGTAGAACTTCGTGGCGGAGGCGTCGGCGGGGTTCGCGCCTCCCGAGGACGCGACCTTCCAGCTCATCAGGGTGACGGCATCGAGGCCCGCCACGACCCGGGCCAGGTCGGCCTGCACCCACTCCTGGTCGATGACCCGCCGACCGTCCGACAACTTGGTCTGCTTGGTCCAGTCGACGACATCTTCGATGGCCCGGCTGATCATTCCGGGAGGGCCGAGCGAGACCCGCTCGTAGTTCAGCTGGTTGGTGATCAGGTTCCACCCGCCGTGCAACTCACCGATGATGGCGTCGTCGCCGACCCGCACGTCGTCGTAGTAGGTGTTGTAGGTCGACGCGTTCACCATGGTCTCGATCTTGGTGAAGCTGAAGCCGGGATCGGTGGTGGGGACGGCGAAGATCGTGATCCCGGCGTGCTTGGGGACGTCGGGATCGGTGCGAGCCGCCAACCAGATGTAGTCCGCGTAGCTGGCGAGGCTGGTGTAGATCTTCTGGCCGTTGATCACCCATTGGTCGCCGTCGCGCACCGCGCTGGTGCGCAGGGCGGCGAGGTCGGTGCCCGCCGACGGCTCGGTGTAGCCGATGGAGAAGTGCAGCTCGCCCCGAAGGATTCGGGGCAGGAAGTAGGCCTTCTGCTCGTCGGTGCCGAAATCCATGATCGTGCGGCCGACCGTGTTGATCGTCAGGAACGGGATCGGGGCCTGGGCGCGCCACGCCTCGTCGCCGAAGATGAACTGCTCGACGTCGCCGCGCGCCTGCCCACCGAATTCCTCGGGCCACCCGAGTCCGAGCCACCCGTCTCGGCCCATGGTCCGGACCGCATCCAGGCAGGCCGGCCCCCCGGTGTCGCCCGCTGCGACCTCTTCGAGTACCTCCGGTGTCATCAGCTCCGCGAAGTAGGCCCGCAGCTCGAGCCGGAGCGCTTCCTGCTCTGGCGTGTAGGCGATCTGCACGTCGTTCCTCTCGGCCGTGGACGGACGGCGCAACCATATCTGACACCGCGTCAGATAGAGTGACGCATGTCTCGGGCGGGGCTCGACTGCGGCGTGGTGGCCGACAGGCAGAACTTGCGCGCCGTCATCGATGTCGACGCGCTGATGCCCTGCAAGCTCTGCGATCCGCACGAGGCGAACTGATCACCGCTGCGACCAACGGCGCCGGACGCCGTCCAACGGCACTGGTGCCGCAGCCGGCCTGACCGGCGGCGCCGGAGTCGCCGAGAAGCGCGGGGCCGGGTGTGGTTGGGCCGCACCGTCGACGTGCACGATGGTCTGCCGGGACGTGAGGTGGGGGTCTGCGTCCAGTTCCCCCATCGTCAGCACTGGAGCCACACAGGCGTCGGTGTCCGCGAAGTGCGCGCCCCACTCGTCGCGTGTGCGCCTGCTGATGGCCCCACCGATCGCATCCCGCAGTTCGTCCCAGCGGTCCTGGTCGTGTTGGTCCCCCAGCTCGGTTGCATCGAGGCCGAGGCCTTCGACGAGCGCGGCGAAGAACTGCGCCTCGATCGCACCGACAGCCACATAGCCGCCGTCTGCGCAGCGGTAGCAGTCGTAGAACGGAGCACCGGAGTCGAGCAGGTTCGTGCCTCGCTCGTCGCTCCAGAAGCCGCTCTGGTGGGCGCCGAGGAGGGCGCCCATGAGCATGACCACCCCGTCGACCATCGCAGCGTCCACGACCTGGCCGACGCCGTCGACGCGCGACGACACCAGTGCCGCCGTCATGCCGAACGCCAGCAGCATCCCGCCTCCTCCGAAGTCGGCGACCAGGTTGAGCGGCGGGGTCGGTGGTTGGTCCCGGCGACCGATGTGGGCCAGCGCGCCGGCCGTGGCGGCATAGGTGATGTCGTGGCCTGCCGTGTGGGCCCGGGGTCCGGACTGGCCCCAACCGGTCATGCGTCCGTACACGAGCCCGGCGTTGCGACCGAGGCAGTCATCGGGCCCGAGGCCGAGGCGCTCGCACACGCCAGGACGGAACCCCTCGACGAAACCGTCGGCCACGCCGACCAGGTCGAGAACCGTGTCGCGTCC
Organism: Acidimicrobiales bacterium; assembly: GCA_051306355.1. Lineage (GTDB taxonomy): Bacteria > Actinomycetota > Acidimicrobiia > Acidimicrobiales > Salinilacustritrichaceae > Salinilacustrithrix. The sequence goes on from JBPPNA010000165.1 coordinate 22,358, forward strand.
GGCCCGCGACTTGAGGTCGACTTCGACGGTGTCGCGATTGCGGTGCAACACGTCGTAACGCCCTGCCGCCCCGTCGCCGCCGCTCCCGGGCCGGACGACGCGGACCACGTCGGCCCCGAGATCGGCGAGGGCCATCGCGGCGAACGGCGCAGGGCCAAGGCCGCCGAGCTCCAGGATGCGGACCCCCCGGAGCGGACCCTCGTTCACCTCCGGGCGGCCACGTCGTCGATCGCCTTCGCCACCGGGACGCCGAAGCCTGGCCGAGCGCAGACCGTGTGGCCATCGTCGATCCGGTGGATGGTGGCGCCGGGAACGGCGAACGCGAGGCGCGCCTGCTCGTGCGGGCGGATGGCGAGATCCTTCGTGGTCACCACGCAGGCCGTGGGGACGTCGATGCCGCCGACCCAGCGGCGCGCGTTGTAGTTGCCGATGGCCTGGCCGGCTTCGAGCACGGTACGAGGGTTGTGACGCTGCATCTCGGCCGCCGCCCACCGGCTCATGTTCGTCGGCCGACCCCGCCCGTCGGTGGGGATCCGCTCTCGCAGTGCCTTGATGGGAAATCGCGTGATCTGCTGGCCCATTCGGGTGCCGCCGGCGGCCGCCGCCATGGCCGAAGCGAAGATGAAGCGCTCGCGCATGCCGGGAACGAAGCTCGACGAGGTCGCGATGAACACCAGGCCCGAGACGAGATCCGGGTGCCGGCGCCACAGCAGCTGCGCCACGGGGCCGCCCATCGAGTACCCCACGACGATGACGGGCCCGCAGTCGAGCTCGTCGACGAGCACCGCCAGGTCGTCGGCGCAATCGGCGAGCGTGAAACGCCGGCGGGATCGGAGGCCGCGCCCGTGTCCCCGCAGGTCGGGTGCGATCACCGTGTACCGGCCCCGGAGGCTGTCGAAGGACTGGAACCAGTTCAGCCCTCCGCTGGCGAGCCAGCCATGGACGAGGAGGACCGTTGGCGCCCCCTCCGGGCCCGGCAGCAACCGGGCGAACGTGGTACCACGTCCCGGCAGCTCGATCCGCTGACCGAGCGGGAGCGGTGGCCCCGGGTGCGCCACCACGTCGGATGCCCTGTCCTCCGGTCGCACGATGACTGCCACGCCCACGATTCTGACACATCGTCAGATTCGCTCGGGGTGACGGTCTGCGGCGGTCACTCGTTCGCATCTGGAGGCGTCCGGTACGCTGGCCAGCCGCTATGGCCACCAAGATCGAGATCGAGCTCACCAGTCGTCGAGAAGACGACCAGACCTTCACCTGGCGAGCCGCTGGGGCGCGCGAACCGAAGGGCATCGCGTCGACCTCGTTGTTCCCCGAGGGATCGTCGGTGGGCGAGCAATTCAAGGTCGAGGCCGAGATCGAGCTCGAAGGCATCACGATCGTCAATGTCATCCCCCCGAAGGATGCGAAGAAGCCCCGCGACGAGATGCTCCAGCTGCTCGCCCGCGAGGACGAGCCGCTCGTGACCCAGCAGCTGGCGGAGAAGGGCCGACGCGGCGGTGGCGATCGCAAGGGTCGCGGCCGTGGCGACCGGGACCGCGGCGACCGCGACCGGGGTCCCCGCAAGGACGGTGCGGGTGACGACGGCAAGGGTCGTGAGCGCAGCGGTGGCAAGAGTCGCGAGCGCAGCAACGAGCGCCCGCGAACCCCGGCCAAGCCGAAGCTCCCTCCGAAGCCCAAGCCGCCTCGCTTGCGGGCGGGCCGGACCCACCGAGACGAGCTCCTCGCCGCGCTCCCCGAAGAGCAGAAGCCGGTGGCCCAGGAGCTGATCCGCGGCGGGCTCCAAGCTGTGCGACAGGCCCTGGCCAAGCAGAACGAGCAGCAGCGCACCGAGGGTTCCCCCGAGATCGACGAGGGGCCCATGCTCACGCTGGCCGAGCAGCTCCTGGTGAAGGTGCGTGCCGCCGAGTGGCGCGACCGGGCCGAAGCTGCGCTCGACCAGGCCGACGTGGTCGATGTGCGTGATCTTCGGTCCGTGGTCACCGCAGCCGACGGCGCAGCCAAGGACGAGAACACCCGGGCCCTGAGCGCCAAGCTCCGCACGGCGCTGAGCGATCGGCTCGACGCCGAGCACAACGGTTGGGTCAACGAGATCATCGAGCTCCTCGACGACGACCGCGTCGTCCGTGCCCTGCACCTGTCGTCGCGTCCCCCCAAGGCGGGCGCGCCGCTGCCCGCCCCGGTGGCCATGCGTCTCGTGGAGGGCGCCAACGCGGCCATGACCTCAGAGATCACGCCCGACCGCTGGGGCTACATGGTCGAGGCCCTGGCCCACTCACCGGTCCGTCGCCAGGTCGTTCCTGCGTCGCTGCCCGCCACCGTCACGCCCGAGCTGAAGAAGGTCATCGCCCGCTACGGCAGCCAGCTCCCCGAGATCGCGGAGATCTTCGGCATCGAGCCCGACAAGCGGGCCGGCCGGGGCGAGCGCCGCCGCAAGCCCAAGCCCAAGCCCAAGCCGAAGGGCCAGGCTGCGGGCGCGGGCAAGGCGAAGCCCGACACCAAGGCGAATCCCGACACCAAGGCGAAGCCCGACTCCAAGGCGAAGCCCGACACCAAGGCGAAGCCCGACACCAAGGCGAAGCCCGACACCAAGGCGAAGCCCGAGTCGACCCCGGAACCGGAGACGGCCGCCGAACCCACGGTCGAGGCCGAACCCACGGTTGAGGCTGCACCCGAGGTCGAGTCCACGCCCGAGACCGAGCCCGTGGTCGACGCGGTTGCCGAGGTCGAGCCCGACGCACGGGTGGAGGCCGATGTGGCCGTCGCAGATCCGGCCCCTTCGGAGCCGACGGAGAGCTGATCAGCCGGGCTGGGTTCGTGTGGTGCGAGCCTGGCTCTGACGTCCCCGGTACTGGCCGGTGGAGATGTCCTCGTCCCAGCGGGCGCCGCACGACGAGCAGATGCACGAGTCGATGCGGAGCGAGGCGAGATACAACCGATCGATCTCGGTGGAGTCGCAGTAGGGGCACTGGAGCCGCCCCGCGTCATCACCTCGTCCGGTGCTCACGGACCGCACCATACCGCCGACCGGGGTGGTCACGCGCGCATCAGGCAGTGGCTGCTGCCAGAAGTGCTCCCACTAGGGTCGCCGCCATGATCGACTACCACAAGCAGGGCAACGTCGCCCTCATCACCATCAATCGCCCCGAGGCCCGCAACGCCGTCAACGGCGACGTGGCCGAGGGCATCGAGGCCGCCATCGACCAGGCCGAGGCCGACGACGACGTCTGGATCGGGATCCTGACCCACGAAGGCCCCGTCTTCTGCGCCGGTGCCGACCTCAAGGCCCTCAGCACTGGCGACGCCGCCCGTCTCGCCACCCCCAACGGTGGGTTCGGTGGCATCACCGCCAAGGAGCGGACCAAGCCGATCATCGCCGCCCTCAACGGTCCGGCGTATGCCGGTGGGTGCGAGATCGTGTTGGCCTGCGACCTGGTCGTCGCCTCGACCGATGTGTCCTTCAGCGTCCCCGAGGTCAAGCGCAACCTGGTAGCCGCGGCCGGCGCGCTGTTCCGCCTCCCGCTGGCCATGCCCAAGAACCTGGCCATGGAGATGCTCCTCACGGGCGATCCCATCGACGCGCAGCGGGCCTACGAAGTCGGCTTCGTGAACCGCCTGACCGAGCCGGGCCAGGCCGTCGCGGTCGCCACCGAGCTCGCCGCCCAGATCAGCGAGAACGCACCCCTGGCCGTGCGCAAGAGCCGCCAGATGGCGCTGGAGACCCACGCCAGCGACGAAGAGGCCTTCGCCGCTTCCGGTAAGGCCATGGCCGAGGTCATGGCCAGCGAAGACACCACCGAAGGCCTCAACGCGTTCATCGAGAAGCGCAAGCCCAACTGGAAGGGCCGCTGACCCCAGCGACCCATCGACCCTCGCCTTCCAACCGGGGGGTCGAGGCGTGCCGGGGGGCCGGCCGTCAGGTGATCGTGGCGATGATGCCGTGGTCGTGGAGGAACTCGGCCAGGCCGTCGACCAGGAGCCAGTCGGCGACGTCGGACAGGGGGACCCAGGCGACGTCGGCGGCATCGTCGCCGGCGACCGGTGCAACCGTGGGATCGAGGAGGGTGACCTCGTGATCGAGGATCACGTGATGGGCGCCCTCCAGGAACCGTTCCACGAGTCCGACGAAGGGTCCGCAAACACCCTCGAGCCCGGTCTCCTCGAACAGCTCTCGCACGGTCGCCTCGGCCAACAGCTCACCGTGTTCCACCCGACCACCCGGAACCGACCAGCGGCCGACGGCCACGCCGCTCCCCCGGCGGATCAGCAGGATCCGGTCGTCGTCGACCACGATCGCGCCGACGGCCACCTCGGGTCGCGGCGTCATCGTGCCTCCAGGCTGCGGTGTACGACGATCGCCCGGGCCACCAATCCGAACGATTCGAAGAAGTTCTTCGTGTGACGGTCACCGGGCAGCGCCACCGAGTCGACGCCGAAGCAGCCTCGCTCCCGACTCCAGTCGATGAGCGCATCCATGACCGCCTCGCCGATGCCGACGCGGCGCGCACCAGGGTCGGTGTAGAGATCGGAGATCACGCCCAGGAGCCCGCCGGCGTCGAGATCTTGGATGCGGACGACCCCGTAGCCGACGATGGTGCCGTCGATGGTGCCGACCGTCACGCACGCGTGCAGGTCGTCGAGGTCCTTCTGCAGCGACGCGTCCGGGGGAACCGGACGGGCTGACTGTCGTCGCCACACCTCGCCACCGCGGATCGGGGTGAGCTCGGTGATCGCCTGCCGGGCGAGGTCGGCGAGCACCGTGAGGTCCGTGGCAACCGCAGGTCGGGCGGCCACCTCCACGATCCGCTCAGCCCTTCAGGATCTGGGTGATGCGGTTCAGGATCGTCTTGCGGGCACGGGTGGCCGCCTCGTAGGCATTGATGGCGTCGAGATCGGCCGAGGGCATGCCGCGGAGCCGCTTGACGACCTGGCTGGCCGAGAGGCTGTCATAGTCCGGGATGCTGAGCGACGACGCCGCCGGCGCACGCTTCGTCGTGGTCGCCGCCTTCCTGGTCCCCTTCTTGGCTGCGGTCTTCTTCGTCGTCCTGGCGGTGGTGCGCTTCTTGGTGGCGCGCTTGGTGGCGGCCCGCTTCTTCGTGGTGCGCTTCTTGGTGGTGCGCTTGGTGGCGGCGGTCTTGCTTCCCGACGTCGCATCGCCAGCGCCTGGGGCTGGAGCGAGGTCCGGAACGGCCGAGCTCCGAGACGACGGTGTGGCGGCGACCGTCGGCTCGGGCTGGGCCTGCGGCGGCGGCGTCGGTGCAGCGACGCCCATGGCGACCAGCACGTCGCGCAGCGGACCCTCCGTGGCGGCCACCCGCTTCTCCGCTTCGCTCTGGCCCATCTGGACCGCCATCTTTCCCATCATCCGGGCGACCTGGACCTGAATACGCCCCTTCTCCACCAGTGTGGGGAACAGGGCGGGCCCGTCGAGGACCAGACCGATCGGCGCGAAGACGAACGCATCCATGGCCTGGTCGACCGCTGCTTCGAGGGGAGTCTTGTCGTCGCTCACAGCTGCGAATGATGGCCCACAGCGGCCGCCGGGGGCCAGTTCGTCCGGATGGGGCCCGAATCGGGCCGAACCGGACCGACGGACCAGTGGGTGTGGACCACGAGGACGTCGACCACCACCTCGGCGACACCTCGGGCCGAGCCTCGTCGGACGAGGCCAGGGCGACGGCGTGCTCGACAGCACGTCGGGCCGAATCCGACCCGTCGGTGCCGACGACGATGGTGCGGAAGCCCATGGCCGGGCCCGGTCAGACGCAGTCGACGCAGAGGTCCTCTTCGCCCTCTGCGGACTGGGCACGTGGCTTGAGGATGAAGCACGACTGACACAGGAATTCGTCAGAGCGGCGCGGCTGGATCTTGCCCGGCGTCTCGGATCGCCCACCGGGAACGACCTCGTCCTCCTCCTCCTCGTCCTCGTCGTCGTTGGCTGCGATGCGGTCCTTGAGGATCTCGTCGAGGTCGGCCTCCACGTCGTCGGGGTCGGCCTCCTCGTCCTCGTCGTCCTCCTCGTCGCCGTCGCGCTTGCGCCGGGGGGTCTCCTCCTCCTCGGCGTCGTCGGTGTCTTCCTCGACCACCGCAGCTTCGTCATCGGCGAGGTCCTCGTCGGCGAGGTCGTCGTCGGCGAGGTCTTCGTCGCCGTCCTCGAAGTCTTCTTCGATCTCGTCGTCGTCTTCGACAAGGTCCTCATCGAGGTCCTCGTCGACCGCAACGTCTTCTTCTTCAGCCATGGCTCTCCAACCGATTCCGTCGGTCGCGGCGGATCATAGACACATCGGTGCGGCCGTCGTGGCCGGAGGGCGGAACCTAGCGGGCGATCCGTCCGAATCCACATCGATGATCGGCAGTCATCCGGCGGGGGTCGAACCGGTGGTGGACGGCGGCTCGGAACCGTCCCCCTCGTCGTCGCCGGGCTCGGGGAAGTGACGGCTCCGTCGCCGTGGATCCGTCGGCCGTGGCGATGTCGAGGACGTCGTCGACCAGCCATTCGCCGTCGGCGCGCCGCACGCGGAGCTGCATCTCCGTGACCCTGGCCGTGGCATCGAGCTCCTCGGAGAACCCCCCCGTGGACAGGGCGAAGATGCCGAGTGCGGCGACCACCGTGATGGCGAAAGCCGAGCCGCCGGATCGGTTCAGCAGCTGGCGCGCAGCAGCGGGTACGGGTTGACCGCCTCGCTGCCGGGGTGCACCTCGAAGTGGAGGTGCGGACGGCTGCCCCTGGCGTTGCCGCTGTCGCCGACGTAGCCGATGATGTCGCCGGCCGCCACGTTTCCCGACTTGGCGAAGCGGTCCATGTGGCTGCCGAACCAGAGCGTGCCGTTGGCAGCGCGCAGACGGAACTGGTGCCCGCCGATCGCGCCGGTGGCCACATCGACCCAACCGCTCACCGGGGCGTACACGGGTGTGCCACGGCTGGCGAAGAGGTCGTTGCCGGCGTGCGAGCGTCCCCCGCTGCGGGGGAAGCCCCAGTCGTTGAAGAACGATGCCCCCGGAACCGGGCAGCGGAATCCGCGGCCCGAGGAGCCGGGGATCGTCAGCTTCTGACCCAGGCGGATGCTGTTGACGTTTGCCAGCCCCGACGCGGACGCGATGGCCGCCGCCGTCGTGCCGTAGCGGCCGGCGATACCGCTGAGCGTCTCGCCCTGGGCGACGGTGTGCGTTCCTGGACCACTCGCCGACGTGCCCGGCAGCGAGCCGGGGTCGTAGAGGACCAGGCGGGTCGTGGCGTAGAGCTTGCCGTCGTCCAGTCCGTTCCAACGGACCAGATCGGCCTGGGCGATGCCGTAGCGCCGAGCGATGCCACCGATGGTGTCACCGGACACGACCGTGTGCCGCTGGCCCTGTAGCTGACGCCCCGAGGTCGGCGCCCAAGCCGCGGGTTGGGACGCAGCGGCACCCGATCCGGACACGACCAGCTGGCGTCCGGCCACGATCAGGTTCGAGTTCGTGATCCCGTTCGCGGCGGCGATCACCGACACGGTCGTCCGGAACATGTTCGCGATGCGGGCCAGTGTGTCGCCGGGTTGGACCACATAGCTCTGAGGGGTTGCGCTTTCGCCGCCGCCGCTGCTCCCGCCGCCTCCAGACCCGCCAGGGATCTTCAGCGTCTGGCCGACGGCGATCAGATTGGGGTCGGCCAATCCGTTGGCCTCGACCAGCGACCGAACCGTGGTCCCGTTGCGGGCGGCGATCTCGCTCAGCGACTCACCAGAGCGCACCACGTGGGTGCCCGATGCCGCCAGCGCGAACACACTCACGATGGCGATGGCGATGAGATCTCGCGGACGAAGCGGCGCGCGCATGCAATTGCCTCCTGCGGCTCCGCCCGCTCGATGCGAGGCGCAAGCTACCGGAGCACCATCACCAACTCAACCCCCAATTCCCCCGTACCCCAC